>DASYIL010000088.1:0-6825 GCA_035997545.1 Pseudonocardiaceae bacterium | reverse complement strand
CGCGACGTGGCTCGTGGATGACGGGGTGCCGATCAACATGGTGCAGAAGGTCCTCGGTCACGAGAGGTCGTCGACCACACTGGACCTGTACACCCGCAAGACCAGCAACCACAGTCGGATCCGGGAAGCGCTCGACGGCCGCGATCCGGGCGACGTTGAAGCGTCGTGACGGCTGGTGCCGGTGGGTCTGCTGACTTTCTGCTGACTCTCCGGACGAGACTCCGGAACCAGCGATAGCCAGAACTTGTACACGAAGACTCTGACCTGCTGGTTCCGGTGGTCGGGGTGGCGGGATTCGAACCCACGGCCTCTTCGTCCCGAACGAAGCGCGCTACCAAGCTGCGCCACACCCCGGAAGGACGGTGCGAAGTCTAACCGACGCCCACGGCCGCCCAGGCACCGGCTGGCACCGCTGCGCCGCTGCCGCGCGGGACCAACGTGAGCAGGCTCGTCTCCGGCGGGCAGGCGAAGCGTACCGGCGCAAAGGGGGAAGTGCCCACGCCCGCGGAGACGTGCAGCCAGGTATGGACTCCCCACCGGGACGCACCGCGGGCCCGGGAGCGGTCCAGCCCGCAGTTGGTCACGATCGCGCCGTAGCCGGGTAGCCGGAGCTGACCGCCGTGCGTGTGGCCGGCCAGCACGAGGTCGTAGCCGTCGGCGGCGAAGGAGTCCAGTACTCGTGGCTCTGGGGAGTGCGCCAGACCCAATCGGAGCTCGGCGGTGGGATCGGCCGGCCCGGCGATCCGGCTGTAGCGGTCTCGACGCAGGTGCGGGTCGTCCACCCCGGCGACGGCGATCCGGCGCCCTGCCACGGTGAGCTGGCGGCGGGTGTTCGTTAGGTCCAGCCAGCCGTGCTCGGCGAACGCCGCCCGCAGGTCCGTCCACGGCAGCGCGGCACCACGGATGCGCTTGCGGGTGCGAATCAGGTAGTGAACCGGGCTCTTGGGCCTCGGGGCGTAGTAGTCGTTGTTCCCGAAGACGTACACCCCGGGCAGGGTCAGCAGCGGTGCAAGTCCCCGCAGCACAGCTGGCACCGCCCGCTGGTGCGCCAGGTTGTCGCCGGTGTTTACCACGAGATCGGGCTGCAGGTCGGCCAGGCCGGCCAACCAGCGTTGTTTGGAGCGCTGGTTGGGGGTCATGTGGAGGTCGGAGATGTGCAGGATCCGCAGCGGTGCAGCCCCGACTGGCAGTACCGGCAGTGTGGCCTGCCGCAGCGTCCAGTGGCGGACCTCAAAACCGGCGGCGTACGCCGTCCCTGCGACAGTCAGCGCGGCGGCGCCGACCACGGCGCGTCCCAAGCGATTCACACCCGCGAGCTTAGTGCGGCTACGCCACGGGAGAGTTCTAGTCTTCATGGTCATGGCGAAGTTGAAGGATCGGCTGCGTGCCGACCTGTCCACGGCGATCAAGTCCCGGAGCACGGTCACGGTGGCGACCCTGCGGATGGCGCTGTCCGCGATCACCACCGAAGAGGTTGCGGGCGCTACTGCCCGGGAGCTGTCCGACAAGGAAGTATTAGAGGTGCTCGCCCGGGAGGCCAAGAAGCGCCGCGAGGCCGCCGAGGTCTTCGCTGCGGCCGGGCGCGATGAGCTGGCAATTCGTGAGCGTGCGGAGGGTGAGGTGCTCGCCCACTACCTGCCCGCACAACTGGGTGCCGATGAGGTCGCGGCCCTGGTCGCCGAGGCCATTAATGAGGTCGCCGGGCACTTGGGCAAGCGCCCTGGACTCGGGCAGTTGGGTCTGGTGATGAAGGCGGCAGCGGCCAGGGTAGCCGGCCGCGCCGAGGGCTCCCGGGTGGCCGCGGCGGTCATGACGGCACTGCAGGGATAACGCGGTTACGGCTCCTCCGCGGGCTGGCTGTCCGGCTCCGTTGGCCCGGTGTCCGACTCAGGTGTCGACTGCTGCGGTCCGCCAGCCGTCGCTCGCCCTGGTCGTCGTGATCGCTCGGAAGGGGGTGACCCGGGAGGCGGGAATACCGGGGTCGCCCTCGGTCGCGGCTTCCCGCTACTGACGACGATCGTTACCGTGTCACCGGGCATCGCGGTCCGGGTCGACTGGGACACCACGGTGCCCACCGGCCGGTCCGAGTCCGACGACTCCCGCTTCACCCGGAATCCGGCTCGCTCCAAGGTGAGCTGCGCGGTGTTCTCACCCTGTCCGACGACGTCGGGAACGGGTGTTCCGGCGCCGGTCACATAGCGCGGTTCAGTGGGCGGCAGTGGCGCCACCGGGAGCCCCTCGTGCAGCGGCACCATGGCGTTGAACCAGGTCCGGGCCGGCACCTTGCCACCGAAGATGTTGCCGTTGCCGCACAGTCGGGGAGGGTCAGTGTCGCAGATCGGGGCCGGCCGCGAACCGTCGGGCCAGACCAGCACCGCACCGGAGTACTGCGGCGTCGCTCCGACGAATCCGGCGGAGCGGTTGGCCTGGGTGGTGCCGGTCTTGCCGAGCATCGGACGGCCCCAGCGCGCGGCTTGTGCCGCCGCGAAGGCGGTGCCGCCGGGCTGGTCGTCCTTGCTCAACCCGACTGCCAGAGAGTTCGCTAGGCCTTCGGGGACGACCTGCTCGCAGGGCGCCTCGGGCACCGTCACCGGGGCGCCGTTGCGGTCCAGCACCGCATCGATCGGGGTCGGTGGGCACCAATTCCCGCCGCTCATCAGAGTGGCCCCGACGTTGGCGAGGTCCAGCGGGCTGGTCGGCTCGGGTCCGAGGGTGTAGGAGCCCCGCCGCTCTTTCTTGACCGCTTCGGAGATAGTGCGGCCCTGGGCGTCGCGTGACGTCAGGCTTTGCCGCATACCCAGCCGATAGGCCATGTCCACCACCGGGTCGATCGATCCGATCCGGTCTTCCAGGGCCACAAACGTGGTGTTCGGGGAAATCGCCAGAGCCGTCTGCAACGAGACCGAACCGTTGCGGTACTTACCTGCGTTGGTGACCGTGTACGCGCCGCCCTTGTCCCGGAACACCCGCGAGGTGTAGGCATCCATGACCGGCACCGGGGCCGCGATCCCCATGCCCCGCTCCATCAGGGTTGCGGCAACGAAGATCTTGTAGATCGACCCGGCTCCGAAGCCCTGTACCAGGGAGGGCAGTGCGTAGGAGGTCTGTCCCGCGTCGGCGTCGAGTCCGTAGTCGCGGTTGGCCACTAGCGCCCGGACCCGGTGCCGTTCGCGGCCCGGCTCCACGATGGCCATCGCGTTAGCGATCCCTGTTGTCTGGGTCGGGACCTCGGCGTTTGCCGCGCGCTTGGCCAGGTCGCTGGCCCGCCGGTCGAGGTTGGTGCGGATGAGGTACCCGCCGCGGCGCAGCCTTTCTTCCGGGAACCCTGCGGCGTCGAGGTAGTCCAGGACGTACTGGCAGTAGAAGCCGTCTGCGGGACCGGCGCCGACACAGCCGTTGGTCAGCCCGGTCAGCGGTCGCTGCACGCCCAGCGGCTCGACCCTGGCCGCACCGGCCTGAGCTGGGGTGATCGACCCCACGTTAGCCATCTCATCGATCACGATGTTGCGCCGCGTCAGAGCCTGCACTGGGTGCTCGATCGGATCGTAGGCACTGGTCGACCGCACCATGCCGGCGAGCAGCGCGGCTTGGGCGATGGTCAGGCGATCCGGGGTGGTGTTGAAATAGGTCCTCGCGGCCGACGCCACCCCATAGGCGTTGTGGCCAAAGAAGACGATGTCGAGATACCGCGCCAGGATCTCGTCCTTGGACAGTTGCTTCTCCAACTGCAGCGCGACCCGGATCTCGCGCAGCTTGCGCGCTGGGCTGCTCTCCACGGCCGCCGCCCGCTCCGCGTCATTGCGCGCGACCGCGTACAGCACGTAGTTCTTGACGTACTGCATCGTGAGGGTGGAGGCACCCTGGCCCTCCAGCGCGCTGCCGCTGGCCGACAGGTTGGTTGTCAGCGCGCGTGCGGTGCCGCGCCAATCCACCCCGTTGTGCTCGAAGAACCGTCGATCCTCGATGGAGATGATCGCCGCCTTCATCGTGTCGGCGATCGCCTGGGGCGGCGTGTTGAACCGGTTCTGATCGAACACGTACGCGATCGGTACCCCATCCTTGTCGGTGATCGTGCTGACCAGCGGCACCTGGCTTTGGACGAGGTTGGTCGAAACGTTGTTGACGGTGTCGCTGGCCTGGTTCGAGGCCAGCCCGGCACCGCCGACGGCGGGGAGCAGGACGCCCGCAACCAGCAGGCCAGCTACCAGACACAGGCCGGCGATCCGGATCAGCGCGTTTCCGTTCCCCACCCGGGCGAGCCTAGCGGCAACGTTCGCCTCCCTGGTGAAGCGTGGCCGAAGGGGCGCTAGAGCTGCAGGCGTAGCTGGCGTCTCCCTTGAACGGGCAGTGCGTGTGGTGGCCGGCACCCGTCGCGGGAAGGGCTCGAACCGTCGATGCGGTAGTTCATGGTGTCGCGTGGACAGGAGGACGGCGGGCCGCCGTCCAGCGCGAGTGTCACAGTTCGGGAACGACGTGGCGGTAGTGGAACACACCGTTGCTTGCCCCCGATGCACTTGTGATAGGGACATGCAGGTTGCAACGGGTGAAGGTGGGAGCAGTGAGCAACTCCAGGGACGGCCAGTCGGCTGCTGATCAGGACGAGGATCCGATCACCGGGCGCGAGCTGGCCACGCTCCGTGCGGTGTCCGATGGTCGCGCTGAGCTGGCTTGTAGCTGCGAGCCCGATCTCTTCATCGATGGCCTGGGCTGCTGCGACCAGTACACCGCGCACCACTTGGCCCGGGCCGGCCTGATTCGCCCGGCGATCGAGGGTGCTGTGGGGCAGCGGGTGCGGGCGGAACTCACCGTCGAGGGACGAGCGGTCCTGACCTACGCCGCTGAGTATTCCCGGTCCGATCACCCATCCCGCCGGGCGCGTCAGACCAGCCGTCTGTCGAGCTGTGCCTAATAGCTGGCCGTACCGTCAACTATCGTCCAGGTGCGTGAACGCACCCCACACCACTCAGCCGGACCTCTCGCATGAGGTAGACGCATTGATGGCCGCCCTTATGGGTGACGCCCAGCCAGCGGAGGTCACGTCCCTGGTGGATCGACTGGAGGCAACCTTGGATCAGGGTAGGGATGTCCCCACGGCGGCGATCGCCGAGGTCCGCTCGGCGATCGAGCTGGTGCGTGGTGGCCAGCCATGCGCCGCGGTCAGTGCGCTGCTCGCTGCCCGCTCGAAACTCAGCGTGACGCCCGGATCCGACGCTAGCTAGCCCGTCCGGGGGCGATCACCTCCGGGTAATCAGCTCAAGGCGATCGCCCCCGGGTGATCAGCACAGCGCCTGGTTCCAGTTCGAGCCATGCTGGTCCATGTGGAGGACATGCTCGGTAGGGCGTTGCGTGCCGCGGTGCGCGGCGAGGTACGAACCGACGCCGGGACTCGCGCGCTGTACGCCACTGATGCGTCGAACTACCGGGTGCCGCCCCGCGCGGTAGTGCTGCCCCGCTGCGTTGATGATGTGTCGGCCGTTGTTGCCCTCTGCCGGGACCAGGGCGTGCCGCTCACCGCTCGGGGCGCTGGCACGTCGATAGCGGGTAACGCGATCGGCCCCGGCGTGATCCTCGACTTCTCCCGCCACCTGGACACGGTGCTCGAAGTCGACCCGTCCGCCCGGCTGGCCCGGGTGCAACCGGGCGTAGTGCTCGACACGCTGCAGGCGGCGGCGGCCCCGCACGGTCTGCGCTTCGGTCCGGACCCGTCCTCCCACAGCCGCTGCACGCTGGGCGGGATGATTGGCAACAACGCCTGCGGGACGCATTCGGTGGCCTGGGGCACCACGGCGGGCAGCGTCGAGGAACTCGTCGTGTTGCTGCCCGACGGTTCCCGGCTGGTGGCCGGCTCCGGGCCGCTGCCGGCCGAGGTGGGCACGCTGGAGCGCGAGCACCGCCGGCTGATCCGGACCGCGCTGCCGAACTGGCCACGGCGCGGCTCCGGCTATGCGCTACAGCACCTGCTACCCGAGCACGGGTCGCATCTGGGGCGCGCACTGGTCGGCACCGAGGGCACCTGCGCGGTGCTGCTCGAGGCGACCGTGCGGCTGATCGCGCCACCTCCGGCGGTGGCATTGCTGGTGCTGGGATTCCCCGACGTCCCCGCGGCGGCCGACGCTGCGCCGGGGCTGCTGCCGTACCGCCCGCTCACCGTGGAGGGCATGGATGCGGCGCTGATCAGCGCATTGCGGGCCCGTCAACGCCCGGTGGCCCAGCTACCCGAGGGTGCGGCCTGGCTGCTCGTCGAGTTCGGTGCGGACGGCCCGGGCGGGGCGATGGCGGCTGCTCAGGCAGCGGCGGCGGCCGCAGGCCGTCCGCACCTGCTGGTGGCCAATCCGGCGCACCGGGCGGCGCTGTGGCGGATCCGCGAGGCCGGTGCGGGTCTGGTGACCCGGCTGGCCGATGGCTCACAGGCGTGGCCGGGCTGGGAAGACGCCACGGTGCCCCCCGACCGGCTCGGCGACTACCTGCGTGGCTTCGCCGACCTGCTCGCCGAGCATCGCCGGCAGGGCTCGGTCTACGGGCATTTCGGTGAGGGCTGCGTGCACGTGCGGATCGACGCCGACCTGTTCACCTCGGCCGGGCGCACGGACTTCCGGCGGTTGCTGGAGCAGGCCGCAGACCTGGTGGTGAGCCACGGCGGGTCGCTGTGCGGGGAACATGGCGACGGGCGGGCCCGCAGCGAGCTGCTGGACCGGATGTACCCGCGCGAGGTGCTCCACCTGTTCGCGCGGTTCAAGGAGATCTTCGATCCGGACCGGCTGCTCAACCCCGGGTTGCTGGTGGATCCCCGGCCGCTGGATGCCGACCTGCGCCCCGGCCGGGAGC
>DASYIL010000087.1:0-15697 GCA_035997545.1 Pseudonocardiaceae bacterium | reverse complement strand
ACTTTGCCGACGACGCTCAAAGGGCGGGAACGCTCCAGCGCCCAGGTCAACGATTCGAGCCGACGATTGGATCGAGCTGCCAGCGGCCGCTGCGAGTTGCTCCCCATGCCGCATTCAACCACGGAAGGTAGCACTCCGCATGGGGACTGTTGCGTTGACAGTTGACAGGAGTGGGCCGGGCTTGGCCGATATCGTGCTGCGATCAGATGGCAACAGCGAGTTCGGCGAAGGCTGCTGGAGCCGATGCCTGGGATCGGCATCAGGGCAGAGTTCGTCGTGGCCGCGCCGGAGGGTCAGCAAGAACGCGTGCCCAGAGCTGATCACCCGCGCTATTTAACCGACCATGATCGGCTTCGACCAGGTCGCTCACGTACTGCTCCACGACTTGACAGGCGGGTAGCAGCTCATCCAGTACCCCTGGTAGGCGGACGCGCGGTCGGTGACCACCTCGGCCAGCGTGGAACGTACTCAAGCGCGCGGGAGAACAACCGGCGGGTCACCACCAAATCCCGCCTCTACGAGACCAGCATGTCGATGACCTGACCGACCTGGTCGATGGCCCGGTACAGGTAGACCAACCGGCTGCAGACCTTGAGGGTGCGTTGGGTGGGTGCTAGCCGTGCTGGCCAAGCGAACGAGGCTGGCAGCGTGACGGCGAGGGGCCGTGGCGTGCATGGCTGCGCATGGCCTCGCCAGCTGTGGAGGCCGGCAGACGGTCATGCTGCAGATGAGCCAGGGCATCGTCAAGGACGTCGGGCCGCCCTGCGGAGGCGGTACTATACAAGCCCTCGCCGCCCATAGTGGCCACTTCGAGATGGCAAGTTTGAAGAAGGCCGTCGGCGGCATGGCGGAGCTCGCCGCGGCGCGGAATCTGGAGCAGGAGACACCGCTGCTGCGCGCCGCCGCAGAACTGGCCGACAACAACGTCGAAATGTCCAAGGCACGCAGCTGGCGGCTGCACGAACTGTGACCTGTTCGCAGTGCTCGAGGCGAACGATGTCGCCATCGACTCGTTCGTGGCCGCAACCACCATCGATAGCGACGATATGCGCCGCGGATGGGTAGGCGCTGCCGCCGCCGGTCTGGACGTCGCCACTGTGACAGCCCAGGCTCGGCTCGCCCTCAACGAACGCGGCGACGATGACAAGCACGAGATCTTGCATCTGGTGACAGCTCTCGGGCCTGGCCCGCATCCGATGACCGACGCCAGCCGGCTCGGCATCGACGAGCACGAGGCGCTGGTCGCCGCCCTCGGCGCAACCTCTGACTCGAAGGCTCACAGCGCCTTTGAGATCCCTTTGGGTTCACGCGGTGGACAGTTGCGGGAGCGGCTGCTGGGGCTGCCTGCGAAGCGCCGACGCCTGGCGGCACTACTGGCGTGCTGTGCCGCTGACGACCCGGCCAAGGCAGCGGCCCAGCTAGCAGCTACTCCAGCAGGCCAATCCTGCTGCCCACGCTGGCGCCAGCCACTACCTCAGACTGCTGCCAGTGCCCAACGAACCGGCTCAAAGTCTGCTCACCCAGGTCCGTGTAACCGACGACCTCACCATCCGTCTGGCCGCCAGGCAGGGTCAACAGCCGGTCGCCGCGACCACCCGTGAGCCGCTGGTCATGTCAGCTGTGCGCCAATTACAACGACCCAGCCGACGTCGACTGCCGCCACTGCGATAGCGTGACTCGCCCCTCTTACGACTGAGAACCACCCGCAGCACGAAGCCTGGTCAAACGTGGCCATGTGGGGGGTCAACATCGCTGCGGAGCTGGAACATGGCCGGGCCGCCGCGGAGAGCCTGCACGCAGACGCGCCTCGATTACTCGACGCGTTCGGCTCGGCCGTGCAGGGCAGTGCGCTCACCGCACAGTCTTGCGGGTGAGCGCAGCAGAGCAGCCGCCAGAGATCGAGCATCGACCCCGCCACAATCGAAGGTGATCCACGCTACCGATGCTCTGCACCACGATTCGGCGGGTTTTGCCAACGGTCTCGTGAGCTAGCGCGACTAGGCTTGCCAGCCAACCCCGCATCGATCATATGGGCTTTAAATTTCGACTCTTAAAGTATATCTTGTCCGAAGTACTGTATGTCGCTCATGAAAACCCGCAGTGGGAGGCCGACAGGGACGTCCGGCGGAAGTCCTGGAGACCTGGCCAATCGCTGGGGAAGCTGATCACGTCGGTGTGAAAAGGAGCTGGTCCCGGACAACCGTCACCTGGTGTGGGGTGACCGTCTCGCAGTAAACGACAAGGTTGTCAACGGAGTAGAAACCACCAACCCTCGTGCGCTGCACGACGATCTCTTCGGCGACGGAGGAGGGAATCCCTAACTCCCATGCGATCATCTCGGCGGGCACGTGATTGATGTCAACGAGCCCACCGTCGTCGTATTGCCGACGGAGGTCGGGCCGACCAATACGCAGCTCCGCTGCGAGTGCTGGATTGCTGGTGAGCAGTTCACGTGCATCGTTTTTACGGGCAAGTCGCTGTCGCGCGGCCAGCACCGCCGGGGTCTGCCGGTGATGTTGGTTCTGCTGCGGATCACCTGACCTTGATTCGCATCTCCAGTCAGCCAGCGTGGGCGGCGCCGCCCAGCCGGCTGACGAGAATGATCACAGTCATGATCGCATCAGCCGCGCCGAGTTTTGCAGGATCGTTGAACTGGCCGATCACGAAAAAGCCGATGAACAGCAGGAAGTAACCAGCTGCGGCAGCGAGGTGTCATCGGCTGCGCAGCTGTTCACCGGCGTAGCCCACCACTGCGAATGTGGCCGTACCCAAGGTTAGGGGAAGCCGATTCGGTCTACATCATCACTTGTCAGACGCTAAATGTGGGCAGACCAACCGCTCGACATATTTCGCAATCACGTCCACCTCGATATTCACCAGCTCACCGGGGCGTCGCGTGCCCAGGGTGGTTAGCTGCTGGGTGGTCGGGATGAGCCCCACGGAGAAGTCGTCAGTGCCCGCCTCGATCACGGTGAGCGATGCCCCGTCAACGGTGATGGACCCCTTCTCGACTACATATCGGGCCAGCCGGACGGGCATCCCGATCCGGACCAACTCCCATGCAGCGGCATCGTGTGGCGCGGTGCGGGACAGCACGGTGCCGGTGCCGTCGACGTGACCCTGCACCAGGTGCCCGCCGAGCCGGTCACCCAGCTTCGCCGCCCGCTCCAGGTTCAGCCGGTCGGAGGTCCGGGCCGGACCCAGGCTGGAGCGACGCAGGGTCTCGCCGATCACATCGGCGGTGAACACGTCGCCGTCGACGTCGACCACGGTCAGGCACACCCCGTTGACCGCGATCGAGTCACCGGGCCGCGCATCGGAGCTGACCAGCGGTCCGCGCACAGCGAATCGCGCCGCGTCGGACCGCTCGTCCCGCCCGACGAGCTCCCCGAGTTCCTCGACGATGCCGGTGAACACGGCTCAACCCTCCCGGACAGTGCGCCTCACCGGCCGCCGCAGGCCCGGGCCTGGTCCCGGAGCGCCTCGATGGCCAACTGCGGGTCCTCAGCCCCGTACACTGCCGAGCCCGCAACAAAGCAGTCCACCCCCGCCTCCGCGGCGGCCTCGATGGTGTCGGCGTTGATCCCCCCGTCGATCTCCACCAGCACCGTGAGGTGCCCGGTGTCCACCAACCGCCGGGCGGTGCGTACCTTGTCCAGCACCTCGGGGATGAACGACTGCCCACCGAAACCGGGCTCCACGCTCATCACCAGCAGCGTGTCGTAGTGCTTCAACACCTCGACCCAGGGCTCCAGCGGGGTCTGGGGCTTGATCGACAGACCGGCCTTGGCCCCGGCCGCGCGCAGATCCTTCGCAAGCTTCACCGGATCGTGGGCAGCCTCGGCGTGCACGGTGACGTTGTAACAACCCGCCTCGGCGTACCCGATCGCCCACCGATCCGGGTTGTCGATCATGAGGTGGCAGTCCATAGGGATGTCGGTGTACTTCATCAGGCTCTGCACCACGGGAAGGCCCAGCGTGAGGTTGGGCACGAAATGCGCGTCCATCACATCGACATGTAACCAGTCGGCGCCCCGTACTCGGTTGGCCTCGTCGGCCAGCCGGGCGAAGTCGGCGGACAGCAGGGACGGCGCGATCATCGGCTGGTGTGGCACAAGGTGCACGGTAGCGCGCCCGTCCTGCCTGCGTGATAAGCCCCCAACCAGCAACAGGCGTCCTGCTTGTGCCGAGCGGTTCAGCTCAATGGCGATTACGGATCGGTCACGGTGAGTTCGAGCTGGTCTTCGGCGACGCTGCCCCGGACGCCCTGGCCGTCTCTGAGGTCGCCGGCGAGCAGCATGCGGGACAGTTTCCGGTCCAGTTCACGTCCGATGGCTCGGCGCAGCGGTCGAGCCCCGAACTCGGGCTGGTAGCCACGGTCGGCGATCCAGTCGACCGCGTCGGGATCGAGGCGCAGGGTGATGCCCCGCATGCGCAGCCGCTGCCGAGTCTGCTCCAGCAGCAGCTCGGTGATCGTGCGCAGCCGCGGCCGATCGAGGCCGCGGAACAGGACGATCTCGTCGATGCGGTTGAGGAACTCCGGCCGGAAGTGCCTCCGCACGGTGGCCATCAGCGGTTCCCGCACCTCCTCGACTGATCGCCCAGCGCTGGTCACGGCTAGCAGTGCCTCGGCGCCGAGGTTGCAGGTCATGATGATCACGGTGTTGGCGAAGTTCACGGTCCGGCCCCGGGAGTCAGTAAGCCGGCCTGCATCGAGGACCTGCAGCAGAATGTTTGAGACGTCGGCGTGCGCCTTCTCGATCTCGTCCAGTAGCAGCACCGTGTACGGGGTGCGGCGGACGGCCTCGGTGAGCTGGCCGGCCTCCTCATGGCCAACGTAGCCGGGCGGGGCGCCGAGGAGCCGCGACACGGTGTGCTTGTCCTGGAATTCGCTCATGTCGATGCGGACGAGCCGCTGCTCGGCGCCGAACAGGGCCTGCGCCAAGGCCCGGGCCAGCTCGGTCTTGCCGACGCCGGTGGGGCCGAGGAACAGAAACGACCCGACCGGCCGGTCCGGGTGGTTGAGACCGGCACGGCTGGCCCGGACCGCGTCCGCGACAGCCTCGATCGCCTCGTCCTGCCCGACGACTCGCTGCCGCAGCTGCTCCTCAAGATGCAGCAGCTGGTGCCGCTCCACCTCGGTGAGTTGTGCGACCGGGATGCCGGTGCCGCGGGCGACGATGTCCGCGACGTCGTCGGCGCCGACCTCCGGAGGGCACGTCGGGCCGGCACGGGCACGGTCCAGCTCCACGATCGCCAGGTCTAATTCCCTGGTCAGCGCCTCGGCCCGCTCGTAGTCTTCGGCGTCAATCGCGACGTCCTTGGCCCGGGTGAGCTGCTCGACGCGCTGCTCCAGCGCCCGGGTGTCCTCGCGCGGAGCCTCGGCTCGCAGCCGGACCCGCGCGCTGGCTCGGTCGATCAGATCGATCGCCTTGTCCGGGAGGAACCGGTCGGTCAGGTACCGGTCGGACAGCCGGGCGGCGGCGTCGGTGGCCTCGTCGGTGATGCGCACCCGATGGTGCACCTCGTAGCGCTTGCGCAGGCCCCGCAAGATGGCGACGGTGTCCTCGACGCTCGGCTCGGCGACCAGGATGGGCTGGAACCGTCGTTCCAGTGCCGGGTCCCGCTCGATGTGCCGGCGGTATTCGTCCACCGTGGTGGCCCCGACCAACTGCAGGTCACCTCGGGCCAGCGCCGGCTTGAGCATGCTGCCGGCATCCATTGCGCCGCCCTCGGCCGCGCCGGCGCCGATCACCGTATGCAGCTCGTCGAGGAACAGCACCACGGTCCGCGCAGCGGCCGTCACCTCGTCGATCACCGCTCTGAGTCGTTCCTCGAACTCGCCCCGGTACTTGGTGCCGGCCACCATTGCGGCCAGGTCCAGCGCGATCACTCGCCGGTTGCGCAGCGGTTCCGGGACCGCGGCCTCGGCTATCCGCTGGGCGATGCCCTCGACGATTGCTGTCTTGCCGACGCCGGGCTCCCCGATCAGCACCGGGTTGTTCTTGGTCCGCCGCGACAGCACCTCCAGGACCTGCTCGATCTCGTCCTCTCGCCCGATGACCGGGTCGAGGCGGCCGGCACGGGCGGCGGCCGTGAGATCGCTGCCGTAGCGGTCCACCCGCTGCGTCGAGGTGCCCGGCCTGGTTATCCCGCCCAGGGACTGCTCAAGGCCGCCGACTAGCCGGTTCACGAGATCGTCGAGCGGGTTGAACCCGGAACCGAACGGCCCATCAGGCATACCGAGCCTCCTCGTCCGCCGTGCCGGCGGCCGCTGTCCTCGACACCACTGTAATAGTGCCCCCGACCCCTCCTCCGCGCCGAGTGAGGAAGTGGCATTGCCACGACCGCGTTGACCGACCGGTCGGTCTTAATTAGAGTCGAGACACCTCACCCAGTTCGGTGGTGGCCAACGGAGGAGTGGCATGACTGTCGGCAACGACCGGGCAGCGCATCCGACGGCTTTCACGGTGTCCGTGCCATTGGGCGATGTCGTGGTACGGGTAGCCGGGCACCGCGTCTCACCCCTCCCGCGTTGCTGCTCCTGCATTCGAACCCTTGTGATAGCCGCGACTTTGACGCCATCATACCGGCACTGGCGCGGAAATTCACCGTCGTGACGATCGACTGGCCAGGCTACGGGCAATCCACGGCACGCAATCCAGGGCAGGTGACGGCCGAGGGCCTTGTTGCCGTAGCGGAGCAGGTTCTCCACGCCTTGGCTGCGCGCAGAATTCGCCGACTCGCGATCATCGGTAACAGCGTGGGTGGCTACGTCGCGATGCGGCTGGCGCAACCGCGCCAGCCCTCTATAGCCAGCCTGATCCTGGTCGATCCTGGCGGTTTCACCCCGCAGCACCCGGTCGTCCGAGCGTCCTGCCGTCATGTGATGGGCAGTTCAGTCATCGCACGCCAGCTCATCACCCCTCTCGCTCGCGCCTACCTGGGTCGACTGCGGACTCCCAGCGCTCGCGCGACCTATTCGCGAGCCCGGAAAATCCGCCACCAGAGCCCGCAACTTGAGGTGCATTGGGCGCTCTGGCGCAGCTTCGCATACCCTTACTTTGACCACCATCTCCCCGACGCTCGCCGTTCCGACCCTGCTCATCTGGGGATGGCGGGACCCGATATCACTTGCCGCGATCGACGGTCGCCGAGCGCGGCGGCCCTGCCCCATGCCAGTACCGTGCTTCTGCCAACCGGACATGAACCGTTTAACGAGAGACCCGAAGCCGTTCCTCGACCAGGTTGTGCCGTTCCTCCGCCAGCACGCCGGCACCGGACACGGAAACAGCAATGAGATCAGCTGAGCCCGGGCGGCGTGCCCTTCTCGACGCCGGGCAACGCATACTCGCCAACTCCGACCTCGCCCGCCTGTCGGTCAACGCGATCGTCACCGAAGCCAACATGGCCAAAGGCAGCTTCTACCAGCACTGGCCCACTCGACGCGACTACCTCGTCACCCTGCACCGAGCTTTTCACGACCAACTCGCGGATGCGGTGGACGCGGCCATCGATCACATGTCCCCCGGACTCGACCGGATCGCCACCGGGATGACCACTTACCTCGACGGGTGCCTCACGCGCCCGGCAACCAAAGCCCTGCTCGTGCAGGCCCGCACCGATGCCGAACTCGGCCCCCACGTCGCCGCACGCAACCATGGCTTCGCCCGCATGGCCACCGCTGATCTCAAGGCTCTCGGCTGGGAGCCGGCCGAGCCCATCGCCGCACTGCTCGTGGCCGCCGTCGCCGAGATCGCCCTGCATGAGCTGACCGCCGGACACCGCCGCGACGATCTGCGCAATGCCGCCCTCTGCCTGGCCGCCCACGACCCGACAACGGCCCCCTTCGGCAGGTGAGGCCGGTGCGATGGGGGGCGGTCGAGGCAGGCGGGACGAAGGTCCTCTGCCTGGTCGGGTCCGATCCCGACCACATCGTGGCCCAGACCCGGATTCCGACCGGGAAACCAGCCGAGACGCTGGCTCACGTGGTCGCTTTCTTCCAGCAGGAAGTGGCTTCCGGCGGGCCGCTGGCTGCGATCGGCATTACCTCGTTCGGCCCGCTGGAGTTGCGCAGATCCCATCCGCGGTATGGATTCATCCGGACCAGCCCGAAGCCGGACTGGTCCGACGTCGACCTGGTCGGGCCCCTTCGGAGCGCACTGGGCGTGCCGGTGGGGTTCGACACCGACGTCAACGGGGCCGCACTCGGCGAAGGCCGCTGGGGGGCCGCACGTGGTCTGGACAATTTCGTGTACCTGACCGTCGGCACCGGCATCGGCGCCGGAGCCGTGGTCGATGGCCGGATCATCCACGGGCTGGGGCACCCCGAGATGGGCCACCTGAGCGTGCCGCGCCAGCCGAGCGATGACTTCGCCGGGGCTTGCCCGTTTCACGCCGACTGCTTGGAAGGCATGGCCAGCGGCGCGGCCATCGCCGCCCGCTGGGGCCGCCCGGCTGAGCGGCTCGACGGCGACGAGCTACATGCAGCTGTCCAGCTGGAAGCCGCCTATCTGGCCGCTGGGCTGCGCAACATCGTCTACCCGATCGCACCGCAGCGCATCGTGATCGGCGGCGGCGTGACTGGTCTACCGGGGCTGTTCCCGCAAGTACGCGCCAACCTCGCCGAGGCGCTGGCCGGGTATCCCGGTCTACCCGAACACGCTGCCGACGACTTCGTCGTCCCAGCCGCGCTCGGCCCACTGGCCGGCCCGGCGGGGGCCCTCGTCCTCGCCGACCATGCCAGCCGATCGAACCCCTGAACCTCGATTCCGTCGATCCCGGCGGAAGCTAGGGCCGATCTAGGCTGACCGGTGGTGGAAGAAGGGCCGCGATGGGAGTGCTGGCAGGGAGGGCAGCCGTGGTGACCGGAGGATCCCGCGGAATCGGACGCGCCATCGTCGAGCGCCTGGCACGCGACGGGGCAACGGTCGTCGGCGAGCGCACTGAAAGCCAGGCCAATCTCTATCGCGCCGTCCTTCGCCGCTTGGAGGTCGATCCAACCGATGTGGCGCTGGAGGTCGGGTGTGGCATCGCGGTAGGGGCGGCACTCGCGCTTCGTGAATTCGATCCACGCGCCGTTCACGGGCTCGATCTCTCACAAGATCAGATCGACCGCGCCACCAGGGCCAACGCCGAGTTGATCGCACGACAGCCCAACCGACTTGTCCTCCAGCGAGGTTCCGCGCTGGAACTTCCTTACGCGGGCGAGACGTTCGACAAGTGTTACTCGGTGGAAGCGGCCCAGCACTTCGAGGACCTGGCCAGTTGCGCGTCCGAAACCCATCGAGTACTCAAGCCCGGAGGAAGGCTTGCCGCCACGACCTTCTTCACGCCCCACACGGCCGCCGTCGAAAAGCTGCGACGGTTGATCGAAACCATCGATAGTGGCGTCGACGTTATCTTCGCGATCGACGTCTTTCGAGACGATCTTCTCGAGGTGGGCTTTGTCGACGTGCATGTTGAAAGTCTCGGTGAGCACGTCTGGCGCGGTTTTGACGCGTGGATGGACCAGACCGAATTCAAAGACAGCTGGGGCCGCAACTGGCTGAAGGCATACAACCATGGGCTCATCGACTACTACCTCGTGGCGGCAGACAAGAAGTGTCTCCGGCGAGCTGGCCGCCGCGCTACGCGAGCTGTGGCGCCCGGACCGACCGCTGCACCGCATCCAGCGGCGGTGACCCGCCAACGCTCACCGGCGAAGCAGGGCGCAGAACATCGCGTCGGTGCCGTGGCGATGCGGCCACAACTGCACGTACGGCCCGTCACCGAGCCGGGGCACGCCAGCAAACTGGGGCCTGGCGTCGAGTTGCTCGGCGCGGGTGCGCCGCACCACGTCCGCGACCACACCCACGGTCTCGTCCAGATGCGGCGAGCAGGTCGCGTAGGCCACCACACCCCCCGGGCGGACCAGTCGCAGCGCCGCCACCAACAGCTCCCGCTGCAGCCGGACCAGCCCAGCGACGTCGTCGGCCCGCCGCCGCCAGCGCGCCTCCGGACGGCGGCGCAGCGCCCCGAGCCCGGTGCACGGCGCGTCCACCAGCACCCGGTCGTAGCCCCGTTCCGGCAGCCCGCTGTCCCGGCCGTCGGCAACGTGCACCGTCACCGGCAGGCCCACGCAGGCCTGGCCGACCAACCGGGCCCGGTGCTCGGTCTTCTCCACAGCGTCCAGGCGAGCCCCCCGGGCAACGCCCAAGGCACCCAGCAGCGCCGCCTTGCCGCCAGGCCCGGCGCACAAGTCCAACCAGCGCGCATCGACACCCTCCAGGGCCGCCCCGGCCAGCGCGACGGCGACGAGCTGGCTGCCCTCGTCCTGCACGTGGGCCAGGTGATCCCGCACCGGGCCCAGCTCACCGGGGTTACCACCATCGGCCAGGTGCACCCCATAAGGCGAGTAGGGGGCGAGCATGCCACCGGTAACCGCGGCCAGCTCGGCGGCACTGATCGCGCCTGGGCGCGCCGTGAGGTGCACCAGCGGGCGGGCATCGTCAGCAGCCAGCGCCTGCGCCAGCTCGTCCAGGTCACCACCCAGAGCGTCAGCGAACGCCTGCGCGATCCACCGCGGGTGCGAATGCGCCATCCCAAGGTGGCCCACCGGGTCGTCATCGGCGGCCGGCGCCACCACCCGCACCCAGCCGTCCTCGTCATGCTGGCCGACCCGGCGCAGCACGGCATTGACGAAACCGGCCGCAGCGCTGCCACAACCGGCCCGCACCAGATCGACCGTGGTGCCGACGGCGGCGTGCGCCGGCACCCGGGTCCGCAGTAGCTGGTAGCTGCCCAGCCGCAGGGCGTCCAGCAGTTCACCGTCCACCTCAGACAGTGGGCGGTCCGTGCAGGACTGCAGCACCGCATCCAGCAGGCCCTGCGCGCGGCACGTTCCGTAGCACAGCTCGGTGGCCAGCGCGGCGTCCCGGCCGCTGATCCCGCGCTGCCGCAGCAGGCCGGGCAGCATCAGGTTGGCGTAGGCGGCCCGCTCGCGTACCGCAGCCAGCGTGTCCAGCGCGGCCCGCCGAGGGGGATCGTCCACCGGCGGCCTGCGCGGCCCGGAGCGTCGGCGAGGCGGTCCGGGCTGAGCCGGTCGGGACGGCCTGCGGGGAATCGTCATGGCGAGCCCTCAACGACCTGGGCTGTGCCCCCACCGGCTGTCACTCGAACCGCTCTTCCGGCCCCGGCCGGGCACCGCGGGCCCAGTCCGCCGCGGGCACCGACCGCTTGCCGGGCGCAGTGACCTCGCCCAACCGCACCGCCCCAGTCGCCGTGCCGACGAGCACCTCTCGCTTGCCGGCCCGCAGTTCGCCGGGCTGTAGTTCGCCGCCACCCAGTCCGTCCGGGGTCAGCTGCACCGGCCCGAGGCCCAGCCGTTGGTCCCGAAACCGGGTCCAGGCACCGGGGGCCGGCGTCACCGCACGCAGCTGGCGGTGCACCGCGAACGCGGGGGCACTAAAGTCCACATGGGCATCCTCGGCAGTGAGCTTCGGGGCGTGCGACACACCCCCGGACGGCTGGGGCACCGGGCGCAGAGTCCCCTCGGCGATCCCGTCCAGCGTGACGACCAACAGTCCGGCTCCGGCGTCGGCCAACCGGGCCAGCAGCTCGCCCGCGGTGTCATCGGGACGGATCACCTCGGTGACGGTGCCGTACACCGGGCCGGTGTCCAGGCCCTCCTCCAACGCGAAGGTGGATGCGCCGGTGATCTCGTCCCCGTGCCGGATCGCCGCCTGTACCGGAGCCGCGCCACGCCAGGCGGGTAGCAGTGAGAAGTGCAGATTCACCCAGCCATGCTGGGGGATGTCCAGCGCCAGCCGCGGGACCAGCGCGCCGTGGGCGACGACTGGGCAGCAGTCCGGGGCCAGCTCGCTGAGCCGAGCCAGGAAGTCCGGGGCCGCCAAGCTGCGCGGGGTCAGCACCTCCAGCCCCGCCTTGTCGGCCAGGGCTCCCACCGGGCTGCGGGCCAGCTGCCGCCCCCGTCCAGCCGGCGCGTCCGGCCGGGTCAGCACCGCGACGACCTCGTGCCGGTCGGAGTCCAGCAGCGCCTGAAGCGAGGGCACCGCCACGTCGGGCGTACCGGCGAAGACCAGTCGCACCGCTCAGCGCACCTTGCCGAGCAGCGGGTGCGGGCTGAGCTTGACCACCGGCTCAGGGGTGCCGAACCAACGCGCCTGCCGGATCTCCCGCATCGCCTGCTTGCGAATCACGGGGTCGAGACGGTCGATGAACAGCACGCCGTCGAGGTGGTCGGTCTCGTGCTGGATCGCCCGGGCCAGCCGCTCGGTGCCGTGCACCTCGATCGGCTCACCGTGCTGGTCCAGCCCGCGGGCAACGACATGCAGGTGGCGCCGGCAGTCCCAGGACAGCCCCGGGATCGACAGACAGCCCTCCGGCCCGTCTTGGAACTCGTCGCCCATCACGTCGAAGGTGGGGTTGACGAGGTGCCCGGTCACGTTGTCCCCGGTGAGATCGTCACAGTGGTAAGTGAACACCCGCAGGGAGACGCCCAGCTGGGGGGCCGCGAGCCCGGCACCGCCCTCGGCGACCATCGTGTCCCGCAGGTCGCGGACCAGGTTGCGCAGCTCCTTGTCGAAGTCGACGACCTCGGCCGCGCGGGCGCGCAGCACCGGATCGCCGAAAAGCCGGACGGATTGCACAGGCACCAGCGCAGTATGCCTTGTGCGTGCGCTAGGCAAGCTCCACCGGGTCGAGTTCGACTCGCAACGGGTCGGGCAACTTACGCGCGCTGCGCCCGGCCTGCAGTGCGGTTAGTGCGGTGGCTAGGGCGGATCCCTGGGAACGGGGAACCCGGACCAGCAATCGCTCCCGCTCACCCTGGGTTTGTCCCGGAACGGGCACCGGCCCCAGCACCTCGGCCCCGGCCGGCACGTCGAGACCCGCCAGGGTGTCCGGTGCGCCGTCCAGCGCGGCCATCCGCACCGCGGGCGGGAAGCCGAGCTCGGTGCGGCCGGCCAGCTCGGCGCTCGCGTGACCGGCCGGGTCCCATCGAATGAGCGCTTGCACCGCGGTCAGCGACGCCTCCGCGACCACGACCACCCGGCCGCCGTCGGCCGCGGGCTCGACCATCGCCGCCGCGGCCATCCACCGGCGCAACGCCTCCTCCGCCGCGCGCAGAGTGGGACGGGCCAGCAGGGCAGCGGCATCCAGCAACAACGCCGCCCCGTATCGGGCCAGCGGCTCGGCTCCGGGAGTGGCGACCACCAGCGCCGGCCCGGGCGGGATATCGGCCAGCACCTCCCCCCCGCCGGAGGTACGCAGCGGCACTCCGGGGAAGGCTCGGCCAAGCTCTTCGGCGGTGCGACGGGCTCCGATCACCATTGCGCGCAGCCGGCCCGAACCGCAGGCCGGGCACCGGTAACCGGCCTCGATGGCGCCGCACCACCGGCAGGCGACCTGACCGGCGGCGGGCAGTGCCAGCGGTCCTGCACAGCGCCGGCAGCGGGCCGGGACCCGGCACTGCCCGCAGGCCAGCGCGGGTACGTAGCCGCGGCGGGGCACCTGCACCAGGACCGGCCGGTCGCGGCCCAGCGCCGCGCGAGCCGCCTCGAACGCCACTGTGGGCAGCCGCGCTGCGCGGGCAGCCGGATCCCGGGCCAGCTGGGTGTCGTCCTCCCCGATCGCGGTGACCCGCGGCGCCGCAGCCCGCACCATGTCCCGAGTCGCGACGATCTCGTGCGCCCATCCGGTGTCGACCGACAGCTGCGTCTCCGCAGTGCGGGCGTGGCCGGCCACCAGCAATGCCCCGCCCTCCAGCACGGCGCGCTGGCCGAGCACCAGCCGGGTGTGCGGATAGGGGGCTCGCGGCTCGGCGTGTAGATCGTCCCCGTCATCCCACAGCACCATCAAGCCCAGATCGGCGACCGGTGCAAAGGCCGCCGCCCGGGTGCCGACCACGATGCGCACCGCGCCCCGCAGCACCGCCAGCCACCGGCGGTAGCGCTGGGCGGGTCCGGACTCGGCGGCCAAGGTGACCACCGCGTCAGGCCCGGCCAGTCCAGCCACCGCGGCGTGCACCCGCGCGGTGTCCCGGTGGTCAGGCAGCACCAGCAGCGCACCCCGCCCGGCGGCGGCAACAGTGACGGCGGCCTCGGCGAGCCGGGCGGGCCAGTCCTCCCCCGGCAGCGCCTGCCAGCAGGCGTGCGCCGACCGACCCTGGTGGAGAGCCTCCAAGAAGGCCGGTCCGCGAGGGTAGCGCCCCCATTCGGCCGCCGCGGGTCGCTGCGGAGAGGCGGCGACTGGTGGACCCGGCTCGGCTTCGGTGCGGGCATGTCGCGGTGGTACGGCCAGCCGCAGCACGTCGCTCATGGTGCCCGCACACCGGTCGGCCACCGCCCGCGCCAGGTCGGCGATCTGCGGGCTGAGCACAGGTTCTGCGGAGACCACCCGGTGCAGCCAGCCGAGCCGGCCCGGATGATTGGAGCGCTCGGCTCGCTCCAACAGCCACCCGTCCACCAGCCGTCCAGCGAAACGGACCCGAAGGCGCACACCGGGCACCGCCGTCGCGTCGAGCTCGGCGGGCACCTGATAGTCGAAGGGATGGTCCAGGTGGGCTAGCGGAGTGTCCACGCACACCCTCGCGACCGGCAGCGCGGCAGCCGGGACCGGCTGTCCCCGACGCGACCGGCCAGCATTGCTCACCCGGCGGGTCTACCAGAGCCCACCGTCAACTCCACCACACCATGGCTCCTGAAGCTGGCCCGTAGCGCACCCGCAGCCTCATGAACAACCCCTCGGTTCCTCGCCGATGGTTCCAGGGCCGCCCGACTCGCCGGTTGACACCGTGAACCGGGTCCGATCGTCATCGAGCGACGAGAACGCGCTCGTAGAGACCGACCTTCAGATGAGGTTCGGGGACCGAAACGAAGACTGGGCGACCCTCGAAGAGAAAGTCCTTATACATGACGCAGGCTCGCTCCCGGAACCCGGCGTCGAGAGCAGCGCGCTGCGAAAAGTCGCCCGTGCACTCGGCGACGCAGCGCTCGAAGGCTTGGTCTTGGGCGATTCGAGCGCTGAGGCGGAACAGGTTCCCAGCCACACCCCGGCGGGAGAAGCGGCCATCGACACTGACCATCCATAGGTCAACCGCCTGGCCCGGCTGGAGATCTGCCACCTGCGCCTCATACTGCTCGTCGACGCTCACGAGGGCGTCAATGATCGGTGCGAAGCGGGGGAAGTCGGTGGGCACGCCGGGGGGCAAAGGTGCCCTGAAGTCACGGTTGATGAGGACTCCCGCGAGCTCGTCCGGAGACCGCTCGGAGACGACGATGACGGAGAGATGGTTCGCCGTGCATTCCGGGATGAACCGGCTGGCGAACTCGTGGAGTTCCGTCGCTGTCAATCCCAACGCCCGACTCATGGGTTCATGTGTGAAGCTCGCTGCCAGCAGGCGAGCCATGGCCTCACTGTGCTCCTCCCCGGCGATGTGGTAGGTCAGCCCATCAGCCCGGTAGAGCGAGTCCGAAGAGTCGAAGTTGCCTGCCATGGCTATTCTCCACTCAATCCTTCGAAAGTCGAGGTGCAGCCAGAGTGCGCGAGCAAGATGCGGAGGAGCCGGTGCAAGTCAGGCAAGCACGTGGCACGGCGGCGCCGACCACCAGTTCCAGGGCGCCGAGCCCGGAACAGCACGGCCCCATCCGGCGTTGCCGCTCGGGCCATGACCACAGTAGCGGTCGACCGCCACGCA
>DASYIL010000086.1:0-1666 GCA_035997545.1 Pseudonocardiaceae bacterium | reverse complement strand
AGGGCTTCGATAGTGCGAGCCGAAGCCAGTCGAAATGGCAAAGCCGGCGATAGAGATCTCGCCAAAATGCATCCACTGCCCGGCCGTAGAGATCCTGTCAAGCTATCACCGGTGGTCGACCTCCCGCCCTGACAGTGCTATGGCCCACCAGCGACCACGGCAGGAAGGGAGGCGCACCCATGTCTAGCGAGCACGACCTGGCCCATCAACTCTCCCAACTGGAGATCTGGACCGCGATCTACGGGTACTACGTCGACGGCTGGTAATGATGGGGCGGGTTCACGGTTCGAAGCGGTAGCCCATGCCAGGTTCGGTGAGCAGGTGTTGTGGACGCGTGGGCACGCGTTCCAGCTTGCGGCGTAGCTGAGCGAGATAGACCCGGAGGTAGTTCGCCTCCGTTACGTGCTCAGGGCCCCACACGTGCAGCAGCAGCTGCCGTTGTGCCACCAACCGCCCCGGGTTGCGGACGAGAAGCTCCAGCACGCCCCATTCATTTGGAGTGAGGTGAACGTAAACACCGTCCTTGAGCACCTTCTTCGCCACCAAATCGACCGTGAACGATTCCGCCTCGACAGCCACCTCGTCGCCGAAGCTGATCGGCGGGATGCGCCTGCGCACGACAGCCCGCAACCGGGCGAGTAGCTCGCCCATGACGAACGGTTTGGTCACGTAGTCGTCGGCACCAGCGTCGAGCGCCTGGATCTTGTCACCGGAGCGGGTGCGCGCGGACAGCACGACGATCGGTACGGTCGACCAGCCGCGCAGCCCCGCGATCACCTCGATGCCGTCGAGGTCGGGCAGGTCCAAGTCCAGAACAACCACATCCGGCTTACAGTCAACCGCAGCACGCAACGCAGCAGCACCATCCCGCGCCATCAATACCTGATAACCCCCCGAAACCAAGTCAATACGCAACGCACTCCGGGTCCGTGGATCATCATCGGCCACGAGCACCGTGGTGGACACACCCCCGGCCGCCATCGTCATATTCAGGTCTTCCGCCCTGACGACCCCACCCCGGTAGGTTGCCGCCCCTGGCCATCGCGACCATCGCTGCGGCGGCCACCGGCACCGCGCAGGCGCGACTCCGCCACCCGCAACACCAACGCCAGAACAACGAACAAACCAATCAGCACCACGGTCAACCCGAGATCACACATCGCCGGCAAAACCCTCCTTCACGCCCCCAACGCCCGCAACGAACACCCTCGCCGCGACCTCCCCACAGCATCGACCCCACCCAACAACTCACCACCGGACCATCACACCTCCCTAATACGACCACCCCCATCACTGACAACATCTTGACGCCCAACACCCACCAACCAGCCCACACGACCAGACCCTCACCGAAACCGGCAAGGACAAACGGAACCAGTCACGTGCTACCCGGTCACGAGCACCAGCGCGGCTGCTGCGCCGCAGAGCACGGCGGCGGCGAGGATGCCGATCCTGACGTGGTCGATCAGCGCAGGGTCGTGGTAGGCGAGGCCGGTGATGAACAGGGCGACGGTGAAGCCGAGCCCGCACACCAGGCCGAGGCCGACTATGTGGCGCCCGGTGATCCCGGCGGGCAGGCGGCCCAGAGGGCTGCGGGCGACCAGGGTAATGGTGCCGACCACCCCGATGGCCTTGCCGAGAACCAGGGCGGCCAGCATCGCCCAGG
>DASYIL010000085.1:0-37251 GCA_035997545.1 Pseudonocardiaceae bacterium | reverse complement strand
ACGCCACCATGGACGGCCTCGCCTGCGTCAGCTGCGTTGACACGATTATCGAGTCGAACACCGTCCAGCGTGCCGACGGGACCGGAATATACCTCGCCGGTAAGCAGATCACAGTGCGGAACAACACAGTCAGCGAGTCGGTACTGCGCACCCAGGGCGACGCCGACGGCATCCGATTCTTCGGAAATGGTCACCGGCTGACCGGGAACACGATCAAGGACATCAAGGCGTCCGGCTACGGCGACGATCCCCGGGGGGGGCCGCACACCGACTGCTTCCAGACTTTCAACACCGCCAGCAACCCACCCACCTACGACGTCGTGATCGCCGACAACGTCTGCACGAACGTCGACGTCCAGTGCTTGATCGCCACTGCCAACGAGAGCGGCGCTCGGGGCACCCCAGAGGGTCAGACGGCGATCGTCTTCGAACGCAATACCTGCTCGGTCAACGGTGCACAGGCAATCTTGCTGGAGAACTTTCCACACGTTGTGGTGCGCGACAACAGCTTCTCCGGTCCCGGCTCCCGCGCAGTACAGCTCAACAGAGGGTCGACCGACTGCGCCGTGATCGGCAACACCGTGACTGATCGCATGCTCCCGTACCAGATCGACCAGCAGTCCCGGTCAGGGTTTCAGGAGGCCGGCAACACCTCGCGCTGATCCACTTACGAGTTCCCACGATCGGGTGCCGCCTCCAGCCGGTACCCGTGGCCTCGCAGGGTGGCGATCCGCGGCACGGAGCCCAGCTGAGCCATCCCAGCCAGCTTGCGACGCAGCGCGGCCACGTGCACATCGAGAGTCTTGGTCGGACCGAACCAGTTCTCGTCCCACACCTCCGCCATCAGGGTCTCCCGGCTGACCGCCACCTCCGGCGTAGCCGCGAGCCGGGCCAGGAGGTCGAATTCCTTGGCCCGCAGTGGCATCTCTTTTCCCGCGACGGTGACCCGCCGGCTGGCGGTGTCCACAAGCAGGTCTGCAACCGCAAGCATCGGTTGGGCGCCCGACGCGGCCGGTGCCACCCGGCGCAGATGTGCTCGAACCCGGGCCAGCATCTCGGCCAGGCGCACCGGCTTGGTCAGGTAGTCGTCCGCCCCCGCCTCCAGACCTACCACGACATCCATCTCGTCGGTTCGGGCCGTGAGAATCACCAGCACGCTCGTCGTGTTGCCGGCCCTTAGTTGTCGACACACTTCGACGCCATCCAGATCCGGCAGTCCAAGGTCCAGGAGCACCAGGTCGAAGTCCGTGTCGCACGCCGCGCGCAGCGCGCTACGACCGGTGCGCTGCCACACCACCTGGTGCCCGTGTGCGCGCAGGCTGGACTCCAGCACACCGCCGATGGTCTCGTCGTCTTCCACTACGAGCAGCCTGGACACCCCTTGATCCTAATGGATCACCCCGCGGACGACCGCCGGCTCGCCTGGACGGTGGCGACCAACTCGCTGATCCTGTCGGCCATCTGCTCGGCCCGCTCCAGCATCACCATGTGCCCGGCACCGGCGTAACGCACCAGCGTCGCGTTGGGCAGCACGGCGGCGATCTTCTCCGAATGCCGTATCGGGGTCAGCCGATCCCGAGTCCCGCTCACCACCAGCGTCGGCATATGCCGAAACGCTGCCAGCGCGACGGCCTGGTCGTGATCGTCGAAGGTGGACCGGAAGTTCACCAGGTTCGCCGGACGACCCTGCGCCACGCAGCTCGCAGCGAGCTCGACGTCAGCGCGCCGGGGGTGCTCGCCGAACTGCAGCCAGCGCACCCCAGGCCGGACCAACCCGACCCGTCTGCTGGTCAGCTCCCGGTCGCGCAACCGCTGGGAAGCCGACATCCAACGCATCAGGTGGGGCTCCGTGCGAGACACCAGCCGGGCCAGCCCGGGCCGCAGCCCCAAGTCCAGCGGCATCAGGTCGCCGCAGGAGGTCGACACGAACACTGCGCCGACGACCCGCTGCGCCACCAGCTCGGGGTGCCGCTGCGCCAGCGCCATGATCGCCATGCCGCCCATCGAGTGTCCACCGAGCACGACCGGGCCTTCCACCTCGGCCCGGAGCAGGCC
The DNA here is from genome assembly GCA_035997545.1 of Pseudonocardiaceae bacterium. GTDB lineage: Bacteria > Actinomycetota > Actinomycetes > Mycobacteriales > Pseudonocardiaceae. The sequence continues at coordinate 35,196 of DASYIL010000085.1, read as the reverse complement.
GGCCAGATCGTCGGCCAGCTGGACTATGGTCGCGGTGCCGGGCCGGGCAGGGTCGGACTGGCCGTGTCCGCGCAGGTCGTAGCGCAGCACTGGCAGACCCCGCCGGCCCAAGGACAGCATTCCCGCGACCGGCTCCCAGATCCGGGAATCCACGATCCAGCCATGCGCGAGCACAATGGTCAGTGGCTCCCTAAGACCTGCTTGCAGGGTCGAAGCATCAGCACTGAGACCTGCTTGCAGGGTCGAAGCATCAGCACTGTCGCCTGATCGCGAGCCATGCCACCGCAGGGCCAGTCGGGTGCCGTCAGGGGTCGTGAACCACCGGAGGTCCGCAGTGGGCATCGGCGGCTCCCGTTCAAAAATGTTACCCATAAGTAACTTTTACCATAAGTAACATGTCGGGTGACGCCGTGCCTGTCAAGGCCGAGCGCACTACGTCGGCCTCCGGACAGAACCGGTCAGGGTGCCACAGGACCCGGTCACCACCAACGCAGAGCTCATCTCCGCGACCCTCGCTACGATCTTCGGCGACCGGCTGCGCAGCCTGGGCATGGACCCCGGGGGTACGGAGACCTGGGCGCACGCCGGTGTCGGCATGGTGCAGGCAGCCGGGGACTGGTGGCTGCAGCGCCGTACCTTGTGCCGGGACGAGCTGCGTGACTACCTGTTGATGATGGCCTGGGGGGCATTGGACGGGGTGCTGCACGCCGGTGGATCACCCATCCGGATGCGGTCGAGCTGTCGCACGACGACCGGTGTTCAGCCACCCACCGAGAAGCCGACCCGGCGGCTGTCCGCAGGCCCAATCTCTACGTAGGCCACCCGTGAGGCGGGCACTACATACCGCCGGCCCTTGTCATCGACCAGGGTCAACAATCCCTGGGTGTTCCGCAGCGCTTCGGTGACCAGCGCCTCTATCTGGTCCGGCGATTCCGCAGTGGACACCGTCAGCTCCCGAGGACTGTCCGCGACGCCGATCTTAACCTCCACGTCAGAACCTCCACGGTGTGATCGAATACGGTGTGATCGAATACGGTGTGATCGAAGTTGCGCCCAGGCTAGTCGAGCGGTGCACGGGCCTTCACCCCAGCCCGAGAGCGACCATCCGGCGGCCATGCAGAACCTGCACCCGGCGGATCAGCATGCCAAGACCGACCAGGTCTCCGGAGCCGCGGACGATCAGATCGGCCAGGGCGTCCCGCTCAGCCACCACGTGCTGGGCATTCGTCACCGCCTCACCGAGCAGCCGCCGCCCCCACAAGGTCAGCCGGTCGCGGGTGGTCCGGTCCCGCTCGCAGGCCGCTCGCACCTCCCGCTCAGCGAAAGCCGAATGCCCGGTGTCGGCCAGCACCTCCTTGACCAGCGCGGCGGTGGCGTCATCCAGCCAGCCACCTACCTCGCCGTAGAAATCCGCCGCAAGTCCATCCCCGACATATGCCTTCACCAGCGACTCCAACCAGGATCGGGGTGCTGTCGAGGCGTGGAACTGGTCGAAACGCGCCACGAACGGGCCCATCGCGTCTTCCACCAAGACGCCCAGGCCGCGCAGGTGACGCTCAAGCAGCCGGAAGTGACCGATCTCGGCGGCCGCCATGGTGGCCATCGCGGCCCGGCCGGTCAGGGTGGGGGCGTTGCGGGCATCCTCAGCGAGCCGGTCGAAGGCGGACAGTTCTCCGTAGGCAAGGACCCCCAGCAGGTCGACGATGCCCTCACATGCCACGTCCACGACGGGAGCCTAGGCCCGCACTTGAGCGGTGTCACAACCACGTGTGACGTTCGAACGGGTATGATCAGTGCACAGGGCGTGAACCACCTAGGCGATACGCCCGGCTCCGTGGCCGATGCCACCGAGTCCATGCAATGCGCGCGCACCTCGCGTCCTTGTTCCCAGCTCCTTGCGCCACCTGGCGACCCGGAGCCGGTCGAGCGAGACGGCAGCGGGCGCGCCGGTACGAGAGAGGCGATCACGCTGACCGTCAGCCAGACCTACCTACCCGACCCCGAACCCCCGGAGCTCCTTACCCGCATCCTGGATCACGCCGAGAACGAACCCGCCCCGCCGCTCCCGCTGCAGGCGGGCGCCCCGGTCCGGGACGACTCCCCCACCTTCGCTGAGCTCGGCGTCCGCGACGAGATCGTCCGCGCATTGCGCGCGGCGGGCATCGAGCGCACCTTCGCGATCCAGGAGCTCACCCTGCCACTGGCCCTGGTTGGTGACGACCTCATCGGCCAGGCCCGCACCGGCACCGGCAAGACGCTCGGCTTCGGTGTTCCAATGATCCAGCGGATCACCGCGGGTGACATCGCGCTCGACGGCACTCCGCGTGCCTTGGTCGTGGTGCCCACCCGCGAGCTGTGCCTGCAGGTCACTGCTGACCTCACCGCCGCCGGCCGGGATCTCGGTCTCCGGGTCCTGCCGGTCTATGGCGGCCGGCCGTACGAACCACAGATCAAGGCGCTCACCAGGGGGGTCGATCTGGTAGTCGGTACCCCGGGCCGGCTGCTGGACCTCGCCGAGCAGCGCCACCTCGTATTGGGCAAGGTGCGGGTGCTCGTCCTCGACGAGGCCGACGAGATGCTGGATCTGGGCTTCCTGCCAGACATCGAGCGCATCCTGCGGATGGTGCCCGAACAGCGCCAGACCATGCTGTTCTCCGCCACCATGCCCGGCCCGATCATCACGCTGGCCCGGACCTTCCTCACCCAGCCGACGCATATCCGCGCCGAGGAACCCGACGCCACCGCCATCCACGAGCGGACCCGGCAGTTCGTCTACCGGGCGCACGCGATGGACAAGGTGGAGCTGCTCTCCCGCATCCTGCAGGCCCGAGACCGAGGCCTGACGATGATCTTTGCGAGGACCAAGCGCACTACGCAGAAGGTGGCCGACGAGCTCACCGAGCGCGGTTTCGCGGCTGCGGCCGTGCACGGCGACCTCGGCCAGGGGGCCCGTGAGCAGGCGCTGCGGGCCTTCCGCTCGGAGAAGGTCGACGTGCTGGTCGCCACCGACGTAGCCGCCCGTGGTATCGACATCCCCGAGGTCACTCACGTCATCAACTACCAGTGCCCAGAGGACGAGAAGACCTACGTACACCGGATCGGACGGACGGGACGGGCCGGCCGGGAAGGCGTCGCGATCACTTTCGTGGACTGGGACGAGAAGCCGCGCTGGAAGCTGATCAGTGACGTGCTGACCCTCGGCATGCCGGAACCGGCGGAGACCTACTCGACCTCCGAGCACTTGTTCAACGATCTGGACATCCCGAGCGACTCCACCGGGCGACTGCCGCTGACTCGACGTACCCGGGCTGGGCTCGCCGCCGAGCCCAGCGATGAGGACGGTCGTCCCCGCGGTCGGCGCGCCACCGGCGCCCGGCGTCGAACCCGTAGCGGGCCCGCCGACGGTCAGGCCGCTCCGGTCCGTCCCCGTCGGCGGCGCACCCGGGGCGGAGACGTTGCCGGAGCCAGCGGCGAGATCGCGCCCGCGGCCGAGCATCCGGGCGACCACGGCGACGCCCGGCCGAGCCGTCGGCGTCGGCGCAGCCGAGGTCGCGGCGCTGGCGCAGGTGCTGCGGACTGATCTGGGGTCGGATGCCCGCGCCCGAACGCCGCACCCGGCTGGACGTGATCGCTGCGGCAGTACTGGCGGTGGCGGTGCTTGCTATGTCCACCGCACTGTGGTGGACCAGTGACGCGCGACGCACCACGGCGACCACCGCCCCCCACGCGGGCACAGGGACCAATACCTCCGCGACCGGACAACTGCCATCGTCACTGACCGAGGCCTGGCGGGCACCGAGCCCGGCGACACCGGTCCCGTTGGTGCAGGGCGGCATCGTGGTCACCGGTGCAGCCGGTGTGGTCACCGGTCGCGACCTCAGCTTCGGCTCAGTCCGCTGGAGCTACCAGCGCGACCTGCCACTATGCACGGTCGCCGCCGCCTTCCACCACGCGGTGGCGGTGTACCGGCGGGGCGAGACCTGCAGCGAGGTGACCGCCTTGGGCTGGGCCGACGGCCAGCGTGGACCGCAACGCACCGGTCCGGTAGAGGCGCCGACCCAGCTGACCGCCAACAGCAACCAGGTCGCCGCCAGCGGGCGGCGCTACCTGGAGGTATGGCGTTCCGATCTGGTACGCACGCTGACCTATGGACGGCTGCCGACTCCGGTGAAGCCCGGCGCCCAGCCGCGACCGGACTGCACCCATGGATCGATGGCCCTGGACTCTGCTACCAACTCCGGGGGGCGGCTGGCCGTGGTCGAGCAGTGCGCCGGGGAGCGCGTGCGGCTAACCGTGCAGCGGGCCGACCCGAAGCAACCTGACCAACCAGAAGTGGACTTCAGCACCCTGCTGGGAGGAACCCAGGCTCGCGTCGTCGCGGTGAGTCGGGGCCAAGTGGCTGTGGCGCTGCCCGACCCGGCCCGGCTGGTGGTACTCGACGAACAGGGCAAGGCGGTGGCCGAGCACCCGCTAGCGGTCCCGGACGCGGACCTGCGGGGCAATCCACCCGGCGGCCTGGTGGACGTCATCGTGACTCCGACGCAGGTGTACTGGTTCACCGGCTCGGCCACCGTCGCGTTGGACGTCGGCGACCTGCGGCCACGGTGGACCCGACCCGGGTCCCTGGGCCCCGGCTCGGAGGTCGCCGGGCGGCTGCTGTTGCCCGTGCCGGGAGAACTCGCCGTGCTCGACACCACCACGGGGCAGCCGGTCGGTGCGCTGCCGGTCGACCGCGGCAACTACCGCGGCCCGGTAGATACCGCTAGCTTCGGCAGCGTTGTGCTCGAGCAACGCGGCGATACCCTGGTCGCACTGCGCTGACATTCTCGGGTTGACGCGCTCTTAGGCTCCCAGGGTGGCTTCATCACAGATTGCCCCGCATGGGGGGACTCGGGTCTGGGTGAAGGTACCCGGTACCAGGCTCGCGGCACTGCGGGCCGATCCCGCAGACCCCGTCGGCGCCGTGGCCCTGCTGGTGCCCGGGTTCACCGGGTCCAAAGAGGACTTCGTGGCCCTGCTCGACCCCCTGCGTAGCTCCGGCCTGTTCGTGCTGGCAGTTGACCTGCCCGGGCAGTACGAGTCCCCCGGCCCACACCGCGAGCAGGATTACCACCCCGCCCCGCTCGGCCGGACCCTTGCCGCGCTGGTCGCCGACCTGGCCGCCAGCGGAGACCGGGTGCTGCTGCTGGGACACTCCTACGGGGGCCTGGTGTGCCGATCCGCGGTACTCGCCGGTGCTCCGGTGACCGGGCTGACCCTGCTGGGCTCGGGCCCAGGTGCACTCCCCCCGGGCGAGCGTCGGGCACTGCTCGATGCCACCGAGCCGATCATGCGTGCCGAGGGCATCGAGACCGTGCAGCGGCTGCTGGAGGCTCGGGACGGAATCGCCGAGCCACCTGAACTGGCCGCGCTGCTTCGGGCCCGCTTCCTGCGCTCCTCAACCGCCGGCCTGCTCGGCATGGCGACCGGCTTGCGCACCGAACCCGATCGGGTGACAGAGCTGGCCGCTGCCCTGCGCACCGGTGCAATCTCGTGCCTGGTGGTTTTCGGCGAGTCCGATGACGCGTGGCCAGTAGCGGTGCAGCGCGATATGGCGGCCCAGCTGAACGCCGAAGTTGCGGCGGTGCCCGGTGCCACGCATTCGCCCAATATCGAGAACCCGCAGGCGCTGCTCGACGCGCTACTGCCGACCTGGCAGCGCTGGCTCGCGCGCGAGCAGGTCGACGCCAATGCCGATCCTGGAGAGCCACGTCCAGCCCGACGGGTCGGTCCGGATTCCCGAGGCGCCGCCCCCTACCTCGATGGGCAGGAACTGATCGATCGAAAATTGGCGGCACAATTGCGTAAGGTCCTGTGATGCCCGACATCTACGGTGTTCATTTCCGCGTCGTCGGGGCAGACGTGCGAAACAGAGCCGATGCGCGCTCGAAACGGGTAGGCTTCCGATCAGGTCAAACCATCCGACCCAACCGTGCGGTGGAGCGAACGGCAGGGCAGAGTCGAGACCATGGCTGAGGACCTGGGATACTTCGGGCCGGACAGCGTGACGTGGCGGGTGCTCACCGACCCGGCCGTCGGCGTCGGCGGGATCCGCGCACTGTTCCTGCAAGCACTGCACCCACGGGCGATGGCCGGGGTACACGAACACGGGGACTTCAGCAACGACTTCTGGCCGAGGCTGCAGCGCACCGCGCAGTACGTGGTTACGGTGGGCTTCGGCACTCGTGCCCAGGCCGATACCGCGGCCGCCGCCGTCCGCGCGGTGCACCGTAGGGTCCGCGGCGTCGACCCGGTGACCGGCGGGCGATACGCCGCGACCGATCCCGACCTGCTGCGGTGGGTGCATGCCACCGAGGTCGCTTCGTTCCTCGATGCGGTCGGTCGTGGCGGGCTGTCACTGACTGGCGCCGAAGTCGATCGGTTCCTCACCGAGCAGGTCCGTGCCGCCGAATTGGTGGGTCTTGACGACGTGCCAACCGACCGAACCGCGATGGTGGAGTACTTCGAGCAGGTGCGCCCCGAGCTGCTCGCTTCGCCAGTGGCGCGCCGGGCGGCACTGCGTCTGACGGTACCGCTGCTTCCGCTGCGGACCGAGCTGACCACCCCAGCCCGTCCACTCTGGACCACCGTGGCCGCGCTGGCGTTCGCGTTGCTGCCCAGATGGGCACGCCGCCTCTACGGCCTGCCCGGCCTGCCTACCACCGACCTGACCGCCACCGTGGTACTGCGCGGGCTGCGCACCGTCGCGCTGCAGTTACCGGAGCGCTGGCGGCACGGGCCGATCGTGCAGCAAGCGCTAGCCAGGGCACGTGAGCACTCGTGAATGCGTAACAGTGTTATAGCAGGCAATGCCACTCACGGGTACTCAGGACCACCAGCCGAACCAGAGCACGCCGGCTGCGATCATCAGGACGGACCCGGAAGCCAGCGCCGCAAGTGATCCCCGCAGATGGTCGGCGACCAGCTGCAGCACAACGGCGACCAATGCCGCGACCACGTGCCCAACAACGGCGGGCACGCCCGGGCCGCCGGGACGGCCTGACGTACCGGCCAGCCACTGCGCCGCGCAGACCACGATCGCAAGCACGACGAGGCCACCGGCCAGCAGGCCGGACAGCCCCCGCGCAGCACGTACACCAGTCCCGGCGGTCATCGTGCCGCCTCCGCCGATGGGGTTGAGATGGCACAGCGAAACACGTCGGCGGTCACGGCGCGAGCAGCGCCCACGGCGGAAGATCCGGTGCGCTGGCCCGACCCTCGGGACAGTGCCGCCGGAAGTCGCACCACGAGCAGGCCCGGCCGGGGTCGGGCGGGAACAGGATCTCGGGATCGCCTCCTGCCGCCAGAGTGTCGGTGGTTAGTGCGATCTCGTCAGCGGCTTCCTCGGCACGCTGCAGGTGCCTACTCAACGACTGCTCGGTGTGCTCCCAGCCGGCAACGGTGCCGGTGGGCAAGTGATGCAGCTCGACCCGGCGGCACTCCCGCCGCAGCGTGCGCCGCGCCGCGAAAGCGTAGAGCGCCAGCGCCTGCGAGCCACGCGCGTCATCGACGGACAGCTCGTGTCGGCCGGTCTTGTAGTCCACCACGACCAGCTCACCGTCCCGCTCGTCAATGCGGTCCACCCGCCCCTCCGCGACAATCCGCCGGGTCGGTGCAGAGACCCAGCGCTCCACCCCCACCGGATCAAGGTCAGGGTCCAGCTCGTCGACGTATCGGGCCACCCAGTCCTGCGCGCGGCTGCGATAGTCAGCAGCCTGCGCGGCGTCGGCGAAACCCTCCCCGGACCAGTGCGTGGCCACCAGAGCTGCCGCGGCGGACGGACGGCGCTGACCGGGAGCCAGACCGAACAGTGCACGCAGTGCGGTGTGCACCACCGCGCCCAGCGTGTTGTGCGCCCAGGCCCCGCTCCGCGGGGGCGCAGGCCGGTCCAGGTATGCCATCCGGTAGCGCCGCCGGCAGCCGGTCCACGCGGCGAGCTTGGCGGGGGTCACACGCACCAGCGGGCGGGGTAGACCGCCAAGGTCCAGCTCTCCCTGCGCTCGCCGTGCCATCGCGTCTACCGTACTCACCCACCAGCCGGATCCTGGCCAGCCACCACTGCTACATGGCTGCAAGCCGCCAACTCCTCGATCCGCTCCAGCATCTCCGGGTCGGTGGTCTCCTGGCCCAGGCGCAACGTCTTGTTCGCGCCGTGGTAGTCGCTAGAGCCGGTGATCAGCAGATCCAGTGCGGCGGCGAGGTCACGCAGCGCGGCGCGGTCGTCGGCGGTGTGGTCAGGATGGTCGACTTCTACTCCGGCGAGCCCCTCAGTGGCCAGCTCGGCGATGACCCCAGGGGTGACCACCGGCCCACGGCGGCGAGCCAGGGCGTGCGCCAGCACCGGTACCCCGCCTGCTGCACGAACCATCCGGATCGCCGCGCTGATGTCGATGTCGGTACGACCTATGTAGTACGGGCCTCCGATGATCAGATATCGACGGAATGCCTCGTCGACACTGTCCACGACACCGGCCGACACCAGCGCCCTGGCCAGGTGCGGCCTACCGGCTGACGCGTGCGGCGGTAAGCCGTCGAGCAGCACATCGGGATCCACCGGGAACCCGTCAGCGGCCATCCGCTGCGCCATGGTGTGCAGCCGCACCCGCCGCTCCGCCCGCAGCCGAGCTTGCTCTGCGATGATCGCTTCCGATGCGGGATCGAACAGGTAGCCGAGCAGGTGCACCGAGACCTGCCCACCCCAGCCGTCCGGCGCGACACAGGAGAATTCCGCGCCCCGGATCAGCCGCAGACCTGCGGGCAGCGCATCGACGGCCTCGGCCCATCCAGCGGTGGTGTCGTGGTCGGTTAATGCCAGCACGTCGAGGCCGGCTTCAGCGGCGGTCGCGACGAGCTCCGCTGGGGTGTCGGTTCCGTCGGAGGCCATGGAATGGGCGTGTAGGTCGATACGCACGACCGTCAGTCTCCGGGACTGCTACAAGAGGCACCCAGCAGGGTCACGTCCGTGCGCGCCAGCGCTTGCGAGGAGGCGGCAGCATGTTGGACCTTTTTTGACCCTTCTCGCCGAAGATCAACTCGGAGATCGCGTCAAAGACCGCCTCAGGTTGGGGCAAGTAATCAATCTTTTCGAGGTCCTGCTTCTGCCCGGCTGACTCCACCCTGAGCGTGCCGTAGCCGAGCAGCTGGCCGCCCACCGTCCGCAGGAAGCTCAGGTCGGTGACCTTCGTGATCGGCATCATGGAGATCTTCCTGATGATGACGCCAGTAGAGAGCATGAAACGCTTGTCAGTGACGATGATGACTTCGAGCCACCACTCCAGCGCCTTGTAGGCAAAGCGCAGCACCGCCGCGGCCACGACGTACCAGAGCAACGCCTCCACTAGCCAGAGGTCGTCAGGCACCAGCGCAGACAGCACGGCCCACGCGATCACGATCCCGACGGTCTCGGCCATCACCCGCAGCACGAAGGCCCAGTGCCGCCGCACTCGGATCACCCGTCGCTCCGAGGAGATCAGGTACTCGTTGGGATGCCGACCCAGCATGTCAGTACTGCCTCCTGTCTCTGCGCTGCGGGTACGTTGACGATGGAGTGTGTTCCGCGCTCCGGTGTTCCGCGCTCCGTCATCAGTCCCGAGTGTTGTACCGCACGGAGTCGGCGGTGCGTCGAAGACACTCTCAGGGTACTACCGTCGCTGCTGATGATTGGCTCACGCGAGCGGCACATCCGGTGCGTCGGAGCAGTGGTGCTCGACGGCGCAGGCGCAGTGCTGCTGGTCCGCCGGGTCAATGAGCCGGGACGCGGGCGCTGGTCGGTGCCCGGCGGCCGGGTCGAGGCCGGCGAGACCGATCATCATGCGGTGATCCGCGAGGTGGCCGAGGAGACCGGGCTGGAGGTCGAGGTCCTCCGCTGGGTCGGAGAAGTGCAGCGCCCCGCGCCCGGCGGCGCAGTGTTCGTTATCCATGACTACACCTGTCGGGCGGCGGCCGGGACACTGCGCGCCGGCAGCGATGCCGATGATGCCCGCTGGTGCGACGCGGAGGCCCTGGCGAGCCTGCCCATCGTGGACGGGCTCGTCGAAGCCCTAACCGGCTGGGGCTGCCTGCCACCCGGTCCCCCAGCTCACTAGCCACCGATGCAACCTCCGCAGTAGGTCACTGCGTCCTGGTGGTCGGTGGTGACGCCGGGGGCACGACGAGCGAAGGGACGCAATGCGGACGGAAACCAGCCGTGCGCTGTGTCACCTCAGGTGGCGGTATGCCATGTTGGATTCTTCTGTAACGTCGAGTTGATCGCTGACCGCCGGGCCGACGCCTGCGAGGATCAAAAATGATCACCGTCCTGGGCAGCTCCGCGGTGCTATCGTCGCTGCATGACTGCGCTTCGTCGCAGAGCTCACCGGCGTCGTGAGCCGTGACCACGCAGCCGGAGCTGGTCTGGTACGTCAGCTACGGGTCGAACATGTACGCCGACCGGTTGACCTGCTATCTCGCGGGCGGAACACCGCCTGGAGCGCAGCGGACCCAATCCGGTTGTCGCGATCGCCGACCGCCACGCCGCGCAATCGGCGCTAATATTGCCGGCGGAGTTTACTTCGCAACGGAATCGCCGGTCTGGGGTGGTGGGCGCGCCTTCTACGATCCAGACCTCGTCGGAACCGCCGCCGCGCGCGCTTACCTGATCACCGGCGGACAGTTCGCCGACATCGCCGCGCAGGAGATGTACCGCATCGCTGGTGCGGACATTGACCTCGAACCAGTTCTAGCAACAGGCCGAGTTGAACTCGGTCCCGGACGCTACGACACCCTGCTGCATGTCGGTGACCTCGATGGGCACCCGTTTCTGACCTTCACCGCGCCCTGGCATGCCGACGACGTGCCCTGGACGGTTCCCTCGGCGTCCTATCTGCGGATGCTGACGGCAGGACTGCGGGAAGCCCACGGATGGGATGTTCACCGGGTGGCCGACTACCTTGCTCACCTGCGCGGAGCGCGTGGGCACTGGGCTCCGGCCGACATCGCCGCCCTGTGACATTCGCCCAGTTTCCCGGGCTCCGCTGGCGGCATCCGCTCAACACCTGGTCAGGTGGTCGCGGCACCCGGCCCCATCGCCAGCTTGGCCAGCAGGTCACGCGCCTGCTCGGCGTGCCGCGGCTGGCACAGCACGTCGTAACGCCCGGCCACCAGTTGGCTGGTTGACGCGAAGTCCCGCCGACCGCGGGTGGCGGCGTAACCTGCGGCCGCGAACACCGTCCCGAACACCGCGCCGGTGGCCACCCCCACCAGGATCGGGATCACTGAAGTCCCGGCCTGAGTGGCGAACAGGCTGAGCAGCACCCCGACAAATAGGCCGAACCAGGCACCCGACGCCGCACCCTGGGTCAGGACCCGACCCCAGGTCAACCGTCGTAGCACCCGCTCGACCAGCATCAGGTCCACTCCAACGATGGTGACATCGGCGACCGGGAACTGGCTGTCGGCGAGATGGTCCACGGCACCCTGCGCCTCGGCATAGGTGGCGTAGGAGCCGATCGGCCAGCCGGTGGGTGGGGTGGGCAGGCCAGGCATCTGACTCTGGCCGCTGAACGGGCTGGTCATAGTGCATCACCTCTGAGTGAGGGGTACCCGTCGTGCCCAACGCTCGTGCGCACGGCCCCGATTCCGGGTCAACTTCGCGCAGCGTACTCCCGTAGCAACCCCTTGCTGATGATCGTCTTCTGAATCTCACTGGTGCCCTCACCGATGAGCAGGAACGGCGCCTCACGCATCAGCCGCTCGATCTCGAACTCCTTAGAGTAGCCGTACCCCCCGTGAATTCGGAAGGCGTCCTCGGTGACCTCCTTGCAGTATTCGCTGGCCAGCAACTTCGCCATCCCCGTCTGGACATCGTTGCGCGCACCGGAGTCCTTGAGCCGGGCGGCGTTGACCATCATCAGGTGCGCGGCCTCGACCTTGGTGGCCATCTCGGCGAGCTTGAACGCGATCGCCTGGTGCTGCGCGATCGGCTTACCGAAAGTCCGGCGCTGCTGGGCGTAGTCGACCGCGAGCTCGAAGGCGCGGATGGCGAGGCCACAAGCCCGGGCAGCGACGTTGACCCGGCCCACCTCGACGCCGTCCATCATCTGCGCGAAGCCCTTGCCGGCAGCGGCGCCGAGCACCTTGTCGGCGCCGACGCGATGACCGTCGAACACCAGCTCGGTGGTCTCGACCCCCTTGTACCCCATCTTGTCGATCTTGCCGGGAACGCTGAGCCCCGGGGCAACCTCACCGAAGCCAGCGGGCTTGTCCACCAGCAACGTGGTGAGGTTGTGGTGCGCCTTGTCGGCGCCCTCGTCGGTCTTGACCAGGGTGGCCACCAGGGTCGACGTGGCGCCGTTGGTCAGCCACATCTTCGCGCCGTCGACGACATAGTGATCCCCGTCGCGCCTGGCCCGGGTCTTGATCGCGGCCACGTCCGAACCCAGCTCAGGCTCCGACATGGAAAAGGCTCCGCGAACGCTCCCCTCGGCCATCCTGGGCAGGTAGTGCTGCTTTTGCTCCTCGGTGCCGTGCTGGCGGATCATGTACGACACGATGAAGTGGGTGTTGATCACACCGGAGACGCTCATCCAGCCCCGGGCGATCTGCTCCACGACCAGTGCATAGGTCAGCAGCGACTCCCCCAGACCGCCGTACTCCTCGGGGATGGTGAGCCCGAACAGGCCCATCTCCTTCATCCCGTCGACGATCTCCTGCGGATAAGTGTCGGTGTGTTCCAGCTCCTGGGCGACCGGGATGATCTCCTTGTCCACGAAGGACTTGACGGTGGACAGGATCTCCTGCTGGATCTCGGTGAGACCGTCGGTCTGAGCCAGCCGAGCCATGACGGCACCTTTCGTCGTATGCCGCCGGCCTCGGAGGTGAATCCGCTCGTAGGCGTCGCGGAGGTGTGGTGAAAACAGTAATGTCTCTGGTGACTTCGTAGGGAGCCCGCAGCGATGACCGCCATCACGCCCAGCCGATCCGGTGCGTACCGCCGTCGGCTCGACGGCCCGGCGTTGCTGAATGCCTGGCTGACCGTGCGCCTACACGTCGATCTCCTTCGGCTGGCCAGCGCGCTGTGTCGCGTCAGCGGCCCGACGCGCTGACCGTCGTCGACGTCGATCCCGGCTCGCCACGGTACGGACAGGTGGTGGGCTGGGCGGACTTGCCCACCGTGGGCGATGAGCTGCACCACTTCGGTTGGAACGTCTGCAGCAGCGCGCTAGCCCACGAGGGCCACAATATGAACAACTTGGAACGCCGCTACCTGCTGCTGCCGGGACTGCGGAGCTCGAATGTGCACATCTACGACACCCGTCCGGACCCGACCAGCCCCACCTTGGTCAAGACGATCGACGCCAAGGAGCTCGCCGCCAAGGCCAGCTACTCCCGGCCGCACACCCTGCACTGCGGCCCCGAAGGGATCTTCGTGTCCTGCCTCGGTGGAGCCGACAGCGCCGACGGTCCGGGCGGGATAGCGTTGCTCGACCACTCCACTTTTGACGTGCTGGGCCCCTGGGAGACCGATCGTGGCCCGCAGTACCTGGCGTACGACGCCTGGTGGCACCTCGCCCAGAACACACTGGTCACCAGCGAGTGGGGGACCCCTTCGATGATCGAGGACGGGGTCAACCCCGAGCTGCTGCTGGGTAACAAGTACGGCCACGCGCTGCACTTCTGGGACCTCGCTGCCGGCAAGCACCTGCAGCGGGTCGACCTCGGAGCCGAGCACCAGATGGTGCTTGAGCTGCGGCCCGCACACGATCCCCAGGCGGCCTGGGGGTTCGTCGGCGTCGTGTCCACCCAGGACCTGCGGCTGGGTGGCATCGTCAGCCGTGCGGCGCATCCGGCGGCATCCGATCAGCGCCTGGCCGGTGGCCCACAAATGGTCGAAGTCAGCCGCGACGGCCGGCGGGTGTATCTCACCAACTCGCTCTACGGTGCATGGGACGATCAGTTCTACCCGGACGGCGTCGGCGCGTGGCTGGCGAAGATTGACGCTGACCCCATCGGAGGGCTGGCCGTTGACAGGGAGTTCTTCCTGCATGGCGACGACTTCCGGGGCCTACGGGTGCACCAGGTGCGGCTGCAAGGCGGCGACGCCTCCTCAGACTCCTACTGCTACCGCTGACTGGGATACTGCTACCGCTGGCTGGGGCCGCCATTCGGCTCCGAATGGCGGCCCCGGTTCGGGGTGGAGCAAGACGCATTACGGATGTGGGGCCAACGGTAACGATTGTCAGAGTGTCGGCTCCTGGGCCGTAGACCCACCACAGCCGCGGCCATCGGCGTAGCCGAAACGCAGGATAGCGGCTCCGGGCTCGCGGGAGGTGAGCGAACGCTAGCCTCCTGCTGTGGCCACTACGACCAGGGTCTATGCCGCCCGGGTCGCGGGCCTGCCGGTGTTCGGGCCCGACGGCGAGCAGATCGGCAAAGTCCGCGACCTGGTCACCGCGCTGCGCATCGGGCCGCAGCCGCCTCGGGTGCTGGGGCTAGTGGTCGAACTCGCGATCCGGCAACGGATCTTCGTACCGATGCTGCGGGTCACCTCGATCGAGCCAGGAGCAGTCCTGCTAGCCACCGGCACGGTAAGCCTGCGCAGGTTCTCGCTGCGCCCCAACGAGACCCTGGTGATCGGGGAGGTCCTGGACGCCCGGGTGCACGTGGCCGCCACCGGTGCGGTCGCAGTCGTGGTGGACGCGGGGATGGAGCCCAACCGCACCCGGGACTGGGTGATCACGACGTTGGCGGTGCGAGTGCGCACCGGCCGGCTCGGGCGGCGCGGCCCGGTTGAGGTCCTCCGTTGGGACGAGGTGGCCGGGCTGACACTGGCGGAGGTGTCCTCCCGCGGGCAGGGAGCCGAGCAGCTACTTGCCCTCTACGAGGGGATGCGCGCGGTGGACGTCGCCAACGCATTGCGCGAGCTGCCCACCAAGCGCCGCCACGAAGTGGTCGACGCGCTTGACGACGAGCGGCTCGCAGACGTGCTGCAGGAGCTGTCCGAGGACGAGCAGGCAGAGGTGCTCACCCATCTGGGCGACGAGCGGGCCGCCGACGTGCTGGAAGCGATGAATCCCGACGACGCCGCCGACCTGCTCGGCGAGCTCGCCCAGCCCGAGCGGGAGCGGTTGCTGCGGCTGATGGCACCCGAGGAGTCCGCACCGGTGCGCAGGCTGCTGACCTATTCTTCGGACACCGCCGGTGGCCTGATGACTCCGGAGCCGGTGGTGCTCACCCCGGACGCCACCGTCGCCGAGGCGCTGGCCCGGGTCCGCAACCCGGACCTGACCCCCGCGCTGGCGAGCATGGTGTTCGTCTGCCGGCCCCCTTCGGCCACCCCAACCGGGCGCTACCTGGGCTGCGCTCACCTGCAGCGGCTGCTGCGCGAGCCACCGTCGGACCTGGTGGCCGGCGTGCTGGACACCGAGCTGACCAGGCTCGGGCCGCAAGCATCACTCGCCGAGGTCACTCGCTACTTCGCCGCCTACGACCTGGTCTGCGCTCCAGTGGTGGACCCCGAAGGTCACCTGCTCGGGGCGGTGAGTGTGGACGATCTGCTGGACGCCGCGCTGCCCGACGACTGGCGGCAGCGGGAGGCTTGGCCCATTCCCGGCTGGACTGGCGAGGTGACCCATGGCTGAGCCACGTTGGCAGTATTCCCGGCTGGACCTCCCGCGCGGGCCACGGCGACTGGCGCCCCGGATGGACCCGGATGCCTTCGCCCGCTTCTCCGAGCGGATTGCCCGGTTTCTGGGCACCGGTCGATTTCTTGCCGCGCAGACGGTGTTGGTCGCGGTGTGGATCACGCTCAACCTGGCAGCAGTGTCGCGGCACTGGGATCCTTACCCATTCATCCTGCTCAACCTGGCGTTCTCCACACAGGCGGCCTACGCGGCGCCGCTGATCCTGCTGGCGCAGAACCGTCAGGACGACCGCGACCGGATCGCGCTCCAGGAGGACCGGGCCCGAGCCGAGCGCACCAAGGCCGACACCGAGTATCTGGCAAGGGAACTCGCGTCGCTACGGTTGGCCGTCGGAGAGATGGTCACCCGGGACTTCCTACGGTCCGAGCTCGCGCGGCTGACCGAGCTCAGAGAACCGGGGCCGCCGGAATCGGCGGCATCGGAACGGCCCGGGTATCGGCGGGGGGGCAAGACCTGACCGGCGAGTCTGGGCAGCAGGCCGGATGAACGCCAACTCGGTAACGCCTACCATGGGAGAAGTCCAGCCTCAAACCGGAAGATCGGTGCCACCCGTGGCCTCCACCCACACCGTCCCGTCGGTCGACGCGGTCCGAACCGCGCTGGACGGGGTGCACGACCCCGAGATCAACCGGCCGATCACCGAGCTTGGCATGGTCAAGGACGTCACCGTGGCCGGCGACGGAACGGTGGGGGTAGCGGTGTGGCTCACCGTCGCGGGCTGCCCAATGCGCGACACCATCACGTCCCGGGTCGCCAAGGCGGTGTCTGCCGTGCCGGGCGTGCGCGACGTGCGAGTGGAGCTCGACGTGATGAGCGACGCCCAGCGCACCGCGTTGCGCCGCCAGCTTCGCGGCACCGCTGACGAGCCGCGAATCCCGTTCGCCGAGCCGGGATCGCTGACCCGGGTGTACTGCGTGGCCTCCGGAAAGGGCGGCGTCGGCAAGTCGTCGGTGACGGTGAACCTGGCGGCCGCGATGGCCGATCGTGGTCTGTCGGTGGGAGTGGTCGACGCCGACATCTACGGGCACTCGGTGCCGGGCATGCTCGGCACCGCCGCCCGGCCCACCCAGGTCGAAAAAATGATCATGCCGCCGATGGCGCACGGCGTGAAGGTCATCTCGATCGGCATGTTCACCAAGGACAACACCCCGGTGGTGTGGCGGGGACCGATGCTGCACCGCGCGCTGCAGCAGTTCCTCGCCGACGTGTTCTGGGGTGACCTTGACGTGCTGCTGCTCGACCTGCCACCCGGCACCGGCGACATCGCCATCTCGGTAGCGCAGCTCATGCCCAACGCCGAGATCCTCGTTGTCACCACCCCGCAGCGGGCCGCCGCGGAGGTGGCGCAACGGGCCGGGGCGATCGCACTGCAGACTCGCCAGCGGCTGATCGGCGTCGTGGAGAACATGTCGTGGCTTCAGATGCCGGACGGCTCACGCAACTATCTTTTCGGTTCCGGCGGGGGCCAGGTGGTCGCCGACTCGCTGACCCGCTCGCTGGGCAGCGAGGTCCCGCTGCTTGGTCAGGTGCCGCTGGACGCGCGGTTGCGCGAAACCGGCGACGCCGGCACTCCGCTGGTATTGGTCGACCCCACCGCCCCGGCCGCAGTCGTGCTGCGGGGGGTGGCGGATCGGCTCGCGACCCGCTCACGCGGCCTGGCTGGGCGACTGCTGCCGGTAAGTCCCCGTTCCGGGTGAGCCACGGTTGGCGGAGCCGCGGGTTCTCGATAGGTCAGGTCGCTTCGGGGTCGAACGGTGCGCGCTCGCCCGGCTGCAGCGGCCGGTAAATCGGGATGCCCCGCCCCGTGGGGGCGGCGTAACCGTTGGGTTTGATCACATCGTCGAAGGGCGCCTTGTCCAAGCCGAAGGGCCCGCCGTTCAGATCGTCAAGCAGGTGGCGGCTGATCGCGCTGCTCGGAGTGAACCCACTCGCGCTGAACCCGCGCGGACCGAAGCCGCGTAGCCCGCGCAGCTCCTCCAGGGGCTGGCGGAGGTCGTCGAACTCCGGGCCCAGTTCGGAGCGCAGCTGGTCGCGGGCCCCGGTGACGTACTCCCGAACCTGGCGCACGGTGCGGCCCAGCCAAGCCGCGGCCGATGGCAGGCGTTCCGGGCCCAGAATGAACAACCCGCCGACGAGGAGTATCAGGAACTCCCCCCAACCGATGTTGAACATCTGTGCACCTCCGTCGCCAGTCCCGCCCGAACCCATCGTACGGCCCAGCCGCCGAGTGCTCACCCTGCGCACCACCTGCCACGACGACACGGGCAAGGCCGCTAGGTGTGCGCGCCGCAGGCCTTGCGACGATCGATTCGGGTCTTCTTTGTGACACCTGCAACTTTGTGTCCGCCGCGTGCCACACCACCGCCGAGGCGCGGACTCGCGCTCGTGAGGTGCTCTCTTATTTCGGGGCGTTCGGCGGCCCTTCTCTGGTGGGTTGGTCCGGCTGATCTGCCGATGCACTTGGGCACGATCCGCCTCGCGATCGGGCTCAAGCGAGCCGAGGCCGAGATCGCGATGGCAGCGGCGCTTTTACCAGTGGGCCGAGGCAGTGCCGATGGACAACGACTGCGAAGCCACACCCGAGATCGCCGATTCTAAAGCCACAGAATTCCATTATACGGCCAGCGCGCAAGGTGTACAATGTGGAACGTGAAAATCGTAGTGCTGCACTACCCGGATGTGCGGCGCCCCAATTGGACCTTACTGTCTGAAGCCGCCCAAAGGCGCGGTATCCACCTGGCAACTTGGGAACCCCATCGACTCGAACTTTATTGCGTCGGTAGTCAAATTCGCGCTTACTACGACAGTGAGCAAGCAAGCCCAGAAATTATTCTCCACCGGACCGTTTCACGGTTTCAAGGCGTCGTCAAGCCGGCACTCGAGTGGTGGGCAGCCGAGGGCGCTAAGATCCTTAACGAACCCGGAGCCGCTTATCGTTCACGAGACAAACTGTTGACGACGATTTCACTGTGTCGCGCTCACGTTCCGATTGTTCCAACCCTGGCTTTCATCGAGGCGAGCGAAAAGAATTTGCGCACCGTGAGCGGCGGCCAAGAGCTAATCCTGAAGCCTGCACACGGCGTTCGTGGTCAAGGTATCCGTACATTCGCGTCCGCCGCGGAGCTGTTGGGTAAGAGGGATCCTGATCGCAGCATGCCATCCCAGCCACTCCCGAAAGAGCACTATATTGCCCAACCTCTAGTCAGTGGTGGCGGGCGCGACGTGCGGGCGTTCGTGGTCGATGGCGCCTGCGTGGCACTGATGCAACGCGATGCGCGACCGGGCGAAGTGAGAGCAAATCTGGCGCTTGGGGCGATCCCGACGCGCCTTCCTCTGACTCACCCGGCCGCATCTGTCGCAGTAGCAGCGATGGAGGCTTGCCAGCTTGACTACGGCGGAGTCGACCTTATCGAAGACGAAGAGGGGGCTGTCCGCGTCCTGGAGGTCGACGCCTGGGCTGGGTTTGCGAGAATAACCGAGGTGACCGGACAAGACGTCGCTGGCACTATACTCGATCTTGCCACGAAATATCTTCCGGAAGGGACTTCCGCATGACTCTGGCGGCATCATGACTCTGGGCATCGCCCGCAACCCCTATGCCATAAATGTTCCGACCCGGTTTACCGAGACGGCCGCTAGGCTCGATATTCCGGTGCGACTCATCGATCTCCCAACACTGACTGTAGATATCCAAAGCAATGGCCAGACGACTGTCGTAGACAGTGCGGGAGCTATTAAAATTGACAGCCTCGCACCCTACTTGCTCTTCGGCTATCCGACGACAGTGCACGCCTTTCGCATTTTATTGCGGCAGGCATACACTCAGAACCCGGTGGATAGTGTAACGATAGCCGACGATAAGGCGTCAACGGCGGAGAGACTGTCGGCAGCATCGGTCGCCCAGGTGCCGACGAAGATCTGTTCACTCGATCTGCAGCAAGCTCTCTCGCTCGCCGCAGATATCGGCTACCCCGTAATCCTGAAACGCACCCATGGCGCGCAGGGCCGGTGGGTACGTCGCGCTCATAGTTCTTCTTGTTTGCCCCAAGCATTTCGCGAACTCGAATCCGAAGGGCACGGGGCTCTGATACTGCAGCCGGAAATTGGGGAGTGTCAGGGACGCAGCATCAGGGCGGTAATAACAGACGGGCAGCTACTCGCAGCGACAGAGCGCGCAGCAACGGACAATGAATGGAGGAGTAACATAGCTGGTGGAGCAAGACAGCGCCCCGTCGACTTGACACCGGAGGAGAAGGCGTTAGCCGAGGATGCCACCATCGCACTGGGACTTCGACATGCGGGGGTAGACATCCTACGAACGTTGCGGGGCCCACTCGTGCTGGAGGTGAACTCCTGCCCCGATTTTACGAGCATGCTACGCCACTTCAAAAAGGACTTGACGCAAGCGGTGCTGTTCGCCTCTATGGGATGATCAGTCAGACTTCAGGGTGGCGGTCACCACTAGCGGTCGACCGTCGCGAACCAATGAAATCGACACCTGCTCGCCAATGGCCCGCTCGCGCACCGCGACGGTCAGCGCGTCGGCACTGCCAACGGCCCGGTTCCCGACTTTGGTGATCACGTCGTTCTCCAGGATGCCGGCCTCGGCTGCGGCGCTGCCCTGCTGCACGTTCTGCACCCGGGCGCCGTCGGACTTGCCGTCGGTCACCGACGCGGCGTTGACGCCCAGATTGGGATGCTGGTAATACCCCGTGCGGATCAGTTGCTGCGCGATTGTCCTGGCCGTGTCGATAGGGATGGCGAAACCGAGCCCGATGGAGCCCCCACCCTCGCTGGCACCTAGTGTCCGGATCGCGGTGTTGATGCCCACCACCGCTCCCGTATTGTCCACCAGCGCACCGCCGGAGTTACCTGGGTTGATCGCGGCGTCGGTCTGGATCGCGTCGATGACCGCGTTGCCCTGACCACCATCACCTTCTAACCGCACGGGGCGGTCCACCGCACTGATGATGCCACTGGTCACCGTGCCGGCGAGGCCGAGCGGAGAGCCGATTGCGATGACCGGGTCCCCCGGCTTCAGCGTCGACGAACGGCCCAGCTGCGCCACCGTCAGGTTGGCGATCTCCACCTTGACCACGGCGAGGTCGGTCTTCGGATCCCGCCCCACGATCCGCGCTGGCACCCGAGTACCGTCGCTGAACACCGCTTCCAGGGTGGATTGCGGCGTGTTCGCGGCAGGGGCCACGACGTGGTTGTTAGTCAGCACGTAGCCGTTGCCGTCGATCACCACGCCGGAACCGAACCCTCCCTGGTCACCGACTCGGAACTCCAGAGATACCACCGCGGGCAGCACCCGGCTGGCCACTGCCGCCACCGAACCCGCCGGCCGGTCGGTCGCAGGCTCAACCTGCGCCAGCGTGGCACCAGGATCGTTCAGCAGGTTGCCACCGTCGGCGGTGAGCCGACCCACGAATCCGCCGACACCGGCGATCAACAACACCACCGCGCCCAGCAGGGCGAGGGTGCGGTGGCTCAGCTGGCGGCCGAACAGCACTTCCTGCAGGCTCAGCCGGGCACCTAGCCGTGGCGGATCATCGGCATCAGGGGGGGTTTCCGCAACCGCCGGGGCGCCCAGCACGGCCGCCGCCCAGGGGTCACGCCACGGGTCGTGGCCGGCGCCCTGCGGCCAGAAGTCGTCCTGTCCCGCGGACCCTTCCGGTGGCTGCGCGCCGGTGCGGCCGGGCGGGCGCTGCAGCCGCTCAGGGAATCCCGGCGGCCTGCCGAATGCTACCGCCAGCGCCTGCGGGGGTGGTGGTGCGGCGGCCCACAACCGCCGTCTGGAGTCATCCGGCTGACTGGCAAAGGCTCCGATGACCCCGGGCGGTCGGCCAAACGCCTGTGCTTCCGCTGGATCCACCGCAGGCCGCTGCACTGGTCTGGACACAAGACGCGGCGGCTCCAGACGCCCCTCCGTGGCGAAGGGTCGCTCAAGGTCGCGATCGTGCGGGGGGGGCATGGTCTCCACGGGGTCGCCTGGACGCTACCGACTACCCAGCAGCCTGCCTGCACCCCGGTGAAGTATGCGTAGCGCTGCTATCGCCCGATCCAACGACCCCGCACCGAACGACCCAGGACCGAGGGCCCGGTCCCCCAGCGCTGGCTCGTACCCAGCGGGGCGGCGGCGCTCAACGGCGAGGCCGGAGACCGGCTCGGATCGGCGACCTCGACGACGGTGCCGTCGGCAGTCACCGCCAGCCCGTCTGGGGTGTCCGGTAGATCAACTGTGTGCGGGATGTCACGCAGCACTGCGAGCAATTCAGCAGGGGCCTGCGGGCACTGCGCCGCCCGCATCACGCTGCGGGCCTGGCGTTGCCCGGCCACCTCCGCAGCACAGGACTGACATGCGATGAGATGTTGGGCGGCGCGGTCGCGGGCGGCCGCGCCTAGCTCCCCGTCGACGAAGGCCACCACAGCGTCCACGACGAGGTGTTGCCCTGCGTTGAGGCCGGCTAACAGATCGGAAAAGGTTCGGCCACGCAGGTCAGTCATCCAGCCTCCCTCTCAGCGAGTGCACGACGCCGTTCCAGCGCCACTCTGAGAGCCTGCCTACCCCGGTGGATCCGGCTACGGACCGTCCCGAGCTTCACCCCGAGTGTGGCACCGATCTCCTCGTAGGAGAGACCCTCCACGTCACAGAGTACGACGGCCGCCCGGAACTCGGGCGCGAGGTCGTCCAGCGCCTCCTGCAAGTCCGGATCGAGGTGGGTCTCGGCGTATACCTGCTCCGGGCTGGGCCCACCGCCGATCAGCCGGTCGGTGTCCTCGGGCAGGCCTTCCATCCGCAGCCGGGAGCGTCGACGCACCATGTCCAGGAACAAGTTGGTGGTGATCCGGTGCAACCAACCCTCGAAGGTGCCGGGCTTGTAGGAGCCAAGGCTGCGGAACACCCGGATGAACGTCTCCTGGGTGAGGTCCTCGGCGTCGTGCGGGTTACCTGACAGCCGGTAAGCCAGCCGATAGACCCGGTCGGCATGATCCCGCACCACCTGTTCCCAGGAGGGTGGTGCCCATCCCTCGGCTGCCCGAGTGTCGTCGTCAACTCCGACGAAGGGGATCGCCTGCTCGGGCGCAGCAGGATCACGAAAGCGGGTTTCGGTGGCCATCGGGTGTGTCTCGCACCTCCAGTCGGTGACAACCACGGTCAGGCAGTGCGACGCGGTCAGGCAGTGCAACGCCGGGGTGGCAGTCAATGTTTCGCGTCGGGCAATCTCTCCATGCTGATGATGGCCCGTCGGCGTGTGCCCCGGGTAAGCACCTGCTGAGAGGACCCTGAGAGTAAGAGTGGGGTCAGTGGTGTGCTGATACACCGATCTGGATACGCCGATCCGGATCGACGCTACGCTGCACAGCGTGACGTTCACCGGCACCGGTACCACGGGCAGGCCGCCTGCACCAGCCGACAACGCCGTGCGCAAGTACGTGGAGAGTTTCGTCGCCGAGGATGAGGCGATTGCCGCGGCACGCGAGCGCGGGCATGAATTGGGCTGCCCGCCGATCGGACCAGGTGGGGGCGCCGCGCTGCGGTTCCTGGCCAGCGCGCTCCGGGCCCGCGCCGTGGTCGAGGTCGGTACCGGTGCGGGCAGCAGTGGGCTGTGGCTGTTGCGCGGGATGGCGCCCGATGGAGTGCTCACCTCCATCGACGTCGAACCCGAACATCAGCGCGCCGCCCGGCAGGCGTTCGCCGAAGCCGGATTTCCGCCGTCCCGCTACCGGCTGATCATGGGGCAGGCCCTGGACGTGCTGCCCCGGCTCACCGACCGCGGCTACGACCTGGTGTTCGTCGACGCCGCGAAGCCCGAGTACCCGCGCTACCTGAAGGCTGGCGTGCGGTTGCTGCGCACCGGCGGGGTGATCGCGTTCGACAACGCCTTGTGGAGCGGTCGGGTGGCCGATCCGGCGTTTCGGGACCCGTCCTCCTTGGCATTGCGCGAGGTCGGCGCCATGGTACGCGACGACGAAACCCTGATACCACTAATGCTCCCCCTGGGCGACGGCCTGTTGCTGGCACTGCGCACATCGTGAGCAAGCGCCGGGCACGTTCTGCTGAAGGCTGGTTTGGTGGCCGAGAGGATGCCGTAGAGCCACGCTCCACGCTGCAGCGCTTGGTACTGGCGTATCGAGGCGATCACATTGCCGTGTTGGACGACGGAGCGAATACTCGCGACTCGGCCGAGCACGGCCAGTGGATAGGTCCAGTACGCCATACGATACAACCGACGCAGGGACGGACGGGTGTGCGCGGTCACGTCGTCGAGTCGGGCATCGGTGAATCCAGCTTCGGCCAGGTGCGCGAGATGCTCACCGGGAGTGTCGATGTCCGGGATGGCCCAGCCGTCGAGCCATTCGTGCAGCAGTTGCTCGCCGGTCTGGTCGAGCGGGCGATCAGCCCGCACGTAGTCGGCGACGACTACCCTTCCACCGTGGCGCAGCAGCCGAGCAGCTTCCTGGTAGAAGGCGGCCTTGCGGGGCGCGTGACACAGGCTCTCCACCGCCCACACGATGTCGAAACTCCTGTCCGGGAAGGGCGTCGCGGTAAAGTCGGCCTGTTCGAAGTGGACGCGGTCGGTCAGCCCCCGTTGGGCGGCGTAACTCCGCGCCATCGCGACCTGCCTGGCTGGCAGCGTGATCCCGACGACGTCGACGCTGCGCTCTTGCGCCAGCCACAGGCTGCTGCCGCCGACACCGCAGCCGGCATCCAGGACCCGCTCGCCGGGCTGGATCTTCACCCGCTCCGCCAGCACCCGATTCATGTTCTTTAACGCATCAGTGTGACTGCGGGTGGTGTCATCGGTGTAACCGAAGTGGACCGCCAGATTGTCCCGGTTGAGCCAGAGCACGCGGTAGTCAAGCCAGGTTTCGTCGTAGTAGCCGACGATCGCCTTAGTGAGCGTGCTGGCCGGCTCCGGGTTGGACGCCTCGTCTCGGACTGTCATCAGAATGTTCCTCCGGCCTGGTACCTGCAATAGGTTCCAGATGTTCGGTAACGGGCCCCTGGAAGCTGCGATAGGTTCCACTTGTCGGTGCTGGGATCAGCAACGGCGAGTAAGTAGGACAGCGGCGAGTGGCCACAGCGCCTGGGCCCCGACGAGCGCCCGTTCGGACAGCCCGATCCGCGGACCGTCGCCGAAGAACTCGAACCCGAACCAGCCGAGCATCCCGAGCAGGCCCGAGGCGGCGGCCAGCCAGACGGCAGGTCGGATCTTGGCGCCGCGCCGCCACGCCAACGCGGGCCACAGCGACAGTGCAGGGAAGACGATCGCTGCGGCGGCGACGTGCGCCGTCGAGTCACCGGTGACCAGTTGCGGCAACGTGGCCAGCGAGACGGTGGCCGCGCCACCGATGGCGAGCAGCAGACGGCCGGGAACAGCGACAGGCCTCAGCCCCAGCGCGGTCATCACATGGCAGATGCCGGCACCGGCCAGGCCCGTGGTCATGATCCAGCGGTCCGTGGCGCCGCGGGCGCCCAGCGCGCTGATCGTCTGACGCGCCGGGTCGAAACCGCCCGGCTGCCGGCCTGCGGCGAGTTGCCAACCGCCGATCAGCAGCACTGGAGCGCAGGTCGCGGACAACACAGCCCACCAGGGCACGGTTCGCACCCCACCAGGCTAGCCCACCGCTACTCCGCGTGAGCGCCCTTACCGAGCACGACCACACCGCCACCGCTGACCGTGTAGCGCTCCCGGTCCAGCGCAAGGTCCACCCCGACCTGGGCACCATCGGGGATCACCACGTTCTTGTCCAGGATCGCCCGGCGCACCATGGCCCCCTTCCCGACCCGCACACCGGGCAGCAGCACGCTGCCCTCGACGTAGGTACCGGCCTCCACCACGACGTCACTGGACAGCACCGAATAGCTCACTTGCGCGGCCGAGACGATCGAACCCGCCCCCACGATTGACTCCTGGGCAGTGCCGCCCTGGACGAACTTCGCGGGCGGCAGGCGGGGCGCCGCGGTACTGATCGGCCACGCCTGGTTGTAGAGGTTGAACACCGGATGCACGGAGACGAGGTCCATGTGCGACTCATAGTAGGTGTCCAGCGTGCCGACGTCGCGCCAGTAGCCGCGGTCCCGGTCGGTGGCACCGGGCACCACGTTGTCAGTGAAGTCATAGACCGCCGCTTCCCCGGCATCCACCAGCATCGGGATCACGTCGCCGCCCATGTCGTGGTCGGAATCGTGGTTGGCGCTATCGGCGCGCAACGCGGACAGCAAAAAGTCGGTGGTGAACACATAGTTACCCATCGACGCAAAGGCCACCTCAGGGTCGTCCGGCGTCCCCGGCGGCAACGCCGGCTTCTCCAGGAACTCGGTGATCCGCCCGGAGGCGTCAGCACCGATACATCCGAAGCCGCTGGCCTGCTCGCGCGGCACCCGGATCCCGGCGACGGTCACGCCCGCCCCGGTGGCGATGTGGTGCTGCACCATCTGTGCCGGGTCCATCCGGTACACATGGTCGGCACCGAAGACAACGATGTATTCGGGCCGCTCGTCGTAGACTAGGTTGAGCGACTGGTAGATCGCGTCCGCACTACCGGTGTACCAGCGCGGACCGAGCCGCTGCTGGGCGGGCACGGGGGTGATGTACTGCCCCAGCATCGACGACAGCCGCCACGTCGTGGTGATGTGCCGGTCCAGCGAGTGCGACTTGTACTGGGTGAGGACGCAGATCCGGAGATACCCGGCGTTGACCAGATTGGACAGCACGAAGTCGATCAAACGGTAGTTACCACCGAACGGCACGGCGGGTTTGGCGCGGTCCGCAGTGAGTGGCCACAACCGCTTCCCTTCACCGCCCGCGAGGACGATTCCCAGGACGTGCGGCTGGCCCTTCACGACTTGTCACCTTAGCGCCGGTTTAGCGGACGAGCTACGTGACGTCCGCCGCCGGTCGTTGACTGTTCATATCCGGGTTCATTATCGGGGTTCATCGCCTGGGTTCCTCGCCGGGACGCTAGCGTGACGCAGCGTGCGTATCGGAGTCCTGACCCGGGAGTACCCGCCCGAGGTGTATGGCGGCGCAGGGGTGCACGTCGGCCACCTGGTGCCCGAACTGCGGGAGCGATGTCAGGTCGAGGTGCACTGTTTCGGCGCCCCCCGTCCGGAGGTGCACAGCCACGCTGTTGCGCCGGGACTCGTCGCCGCCAACCCTGCCCTGCAGACCTTGTCGGTGGACCTGGCGATGGCCGACGCGCTGGGTGGCGTGGACCTGGTGCACTCGCATACCTGGTATGCGAACATGGCGGGCCACCTGGCCCGGACCCTGCACGGCGTGCCGCACGTGGTCACCGCGCACTCGCTGGAGCCCCGCCGGCCGTGGAAGGCCGAGCAACTTGGCGGCGGCTATCGGGTGTCCTCCTGGGTAGAACGCACCGCCTACGAGCACGCCGACGCGATCATCGCGGTCAGCGAGGGCATGCGCGCCGATGTGCTGGACTGCTACCCGGCAGTGCACCCTGAGCGGGTGCACGTGGTGCGCAACGGCATCGACGCCAACACCTACCGGCCGGTCCAGGAGACTGACGTGGTTCGCCGGCTCGGCGCCGACCCGGCGCGACCGATCGTAGCGTTCGTGGGGCGGATCACCCGGCAGAAGGGCGTCGGGCATCTGCTGGCGGCAGCGCACCACATCGATCCGGGTGCCCAGTTGCTGCTGTGCGCGGGCGCGCCGGACACCTCGGAGATCGAGGCCGAGGCCCGGACCGCCGTCGCGGCACTGTCCGCAGCGCGCCCCGGGGTGATCTGGGTGCCGGACATGCTGCCCATCGCTGACATCCGGCAGGTGCTGTCCGCGGCGACCGTGTTCGCCTGCCCTTCGGTCTACGAGCCGCTGGGGATCGTCAATCTCGAGGCGATGGCCTGCGGCACCGCAGTGGTCGCCTCCGCCGTCGGCGGGATACCGGAGGTCGTCGACGACGGCGTCACTGGTCTGCTGGTGCCCTACGACGAGCAGGACCCCGAGGGATTCCAGCGGGGTCTCGCGCACCGGGTCAACGAACTGCTGGCGGACCCGGACCGGGTGGCGGCGATGGGCCAAGCCGGGCGCAAGCGAGCCATCACCGAGTTCTCCTGGTCCGCAGTCGCTGAACGCACCGTCGATCTCTACCAACAGCTGCTCTCGTGATCGCCGCCTTGCCGCGTTCTGGATGCAGATTGCATTAATTCGTCCCTTGTTGCTGCAATGCCTCCAGAACGCATGACTACGGACAGCGTCTGCAAAGATGGGGAGGTGTTTCGACGGTTCGCTCGATCTCGACTGGCGAGGTTGTTTACTAGGTTCGCGGCGGGCACGGCGGTGTCCACAACGTGCAGCCAGGTGGCGTTCGTGCTGCTGTTCGGGGTTCTCGCAGCCTCGGCCACCGTCTCCGGGGCGGTGGCTTTCGTCGCTGGTGTGGTGCCGAACTTCCTCATCCACCGATACTGGACGTGGCGACGCTCCGGCCCAGTGGAGATACGTCGTGAACTGCTGCCCTACCTGGCGGTGATCATACTCAGCGGCCTGGTGGCGATCGGCATCACCGCCGGCGTTGACCGGCTGATCGGCGAGACCATCGATGACCACGCGATGCGCACCGTCGTCGTCGCGGTGGCCTTCAACGCTAGCTTCCTGCCGCTGTTCATACTCAAGTTCGCGCTGCTGGACCGGCTGGTGTTCGGCTCTGACGAAGCCAAGCAGCGCCGTGCCCAAGTGCTGTCGTGACCAGCGCTAGGGTGACCAGGAATCCACCATCACCCGGGCGTAGCGGCAATGTCCAGGTGCGCCCAGGGCAGTCCAGCGGTGAACTCTCGCCCCCGCCTCGACCACCGAGGTGGCCCGGACCAGCGCGGCACCGGCGGCCCGCCAGTGCCGCGCGCTGCCCTGCCCGATGCCGAGCAGCCACCCGTGACCAGACTGGCCGACCAGGACGACGTCATTCACCCCGGAACCGAGGCGCGGCTGCACCCCGGCCTCGGCCAGGGGGGTGGGGATCTTCGGTATCGCGGGCATGGATGTCTCCGGGTCAGTTCGTGTCGAGGCCCCGGTGCGCCTTCCAGGCGCCAACCGAGGCCACGGGACGACGGACACTGAGGGCGGGGTCACTCCACGACAGCTCGCAATGCCTCGCCAAGTTCGCCTGCCTCGTCCGCCGACATCTCGACGACGAGCCGTCCACCGCCCTCGAGCGGGACGCGCATCACGATGCCCCGTCCCTCCTTCGTCACCTCGAGGGGACCGTCGCCGGTCCGTGGCTTCATGGCCGCCATAGCGTGCTCCCTCCGTACATTCGTCACCGCAGCTGGCCACGCGACACCGGTGACCCCCTGCATTCTCCCTTATCGCCTCCGACCCGCGAAAAGCAACCGATGATCTCGGGTCGGCCGTCCCCACCGTCCACCTGGGACCGCCGGTTCACCAGCGCCGGGAACTCACCCGGGGGGCGCGGCGGAAGCAGCCGATGAGATGATCGTCGACCATCCCGGTGGCCTGCATGAGCGCATGGCAGGTGATGGGACCGACGAAGGTAAAACCACGGCCCCGCAGCGCCTGGGCCATCGCCTCGGACTCACGGGTGCGGGCCAGCACGTCGGTTACGGTGCGTGGCGCGGGCCGCCCTGCGGGATCGGGCGCGTAGGACCATAACAGGGTGTCCAGGTCCGCATCGAGCTCGGTAACTGCCCTGGCGTTGCGCACCGTCGCCTCGATCTTGGCACGGTTGCGGACGATGCCTGCGTCGGTGAGCAGGCGCACCACGTCGTCGTCGGTGAACGCGGCGACCGCAGCTGGGTGGAAGCCTGCGAAGGCGCGCCGGAAGGCGTTGCGCTTGCGCAGGATCGTCAACCAGGACAGGCCCGACTGGAACGTCTCCAAGCTAAGCCGCTCGAACAACACGGCCTCACCATGCACCGGCACCCCCCACTCGGTGTCATGGTAGTCGCAGTAGTCGGGGGCGGTGACCGCCCAGGGGCAGCGCCGCCGGCCGTCCGGTCCGGTTGCTGGGCCGGGGCTCATTCGGGGTATCTCCGGCAGAAGCCGGCGAACTGATCCAGCGAGTGCCGCAGACCCCACTCGAAGACCGGACGAACCAGCGGCCAGCCCAAGGCGCCCAGCACCCCCAGTGGCAGCTCGAGCCGCTCGGTCCACTCGAAGGTTGCGGCGTCGCGGCCGCGGGGCTGCACCGCGAAGATGCCGATGCCGCGCACCACCCGCCCGAGGTGCCGCGTCTCGCATCGGAATGGGGCGTCCCACACGGTGATCAGCATGCGGTCGGTGATCCCCATCCCGCGCAGCCCGGTGACGGCCTCCACCTCGGAGCCGACCGAGCGGCCGTCGCCTTGACGGATCCGCACGGTGGTGGCGATGATCCACTCGCCCTGGCGCTGCCAGTCGGTGGCGGCCGCGAACACCGTCTCCGGCGGCGCGTCGACGTCGACCCGCGCGGTCAGGTTCATTGCTGCGCCTCCAGCTCGGCCACTCGGGCGCGCAGCGCGTCGAGCTCGGCCGCAGTTCGCTGCAGGATCCAATCCACGTCGGACATCCGGTACCCGCGCAGCACTTGGGCGAACCGCACCGCGCGCACGTCGTCGCCGATGATCGGTCCGTCTGGCAGCCAGGTCGGGGTCGCATCCGGCGGCAGGGCAGCCAGCTCCTCGCCTCGGCCGAAGATCAACGAGGCGACCAGGAACACCACCGCGGCCACCACTGCCGCGACAATGAGATACATCAGTACTGTGCCCACGTTCGGAGATCGTGGCACGTTGGTGACTCTTCAAAAACGACCAACCCCCCTTGGCGCTGCCGCAAACCGCTACCAACGCCTGCGCTTAATGCGCGTCCTCCCACGCCTGGTAGGACGCGCCGACCAGGCACACCGCCTCGTCGACGTCGTCGGTGATGTGCAGCAGGGCGACCTCGGCCTCGGTGAGCTTGCCTTGCGCCACTACGGTGTCGGCGAGCCACGAGTGCAGCCCACCCCAGTAGGCCTGTCCGAGCAGGACGACGGGGAACTTGGTGACCTTCTTGGTCTGCACCAGGGTGAGAGCCTCGAACAGCTCGTCCAGGGTGCCGAATCCGCCGGGCAGGCAGACGAAGGCCTGGGCGTACTTGATGAACATGGTCTTGCGGGCGAAGAAGTAGCGGAAGTTGATTCCGAGGTCGACCCAGGGGTTGAGCCCCTCCTCGACGGGCAACTCGATGCCCAGTCCCACCGACAACCCGCCCGCCTCGGACGCCCCACGATTGACCGCCTCCATGGTGCCGGGGCCACCACCGGTGATCACCGCGAAGCCGGCAACCGCAAGCGCGGCGCCCAGCGCGCGACCGGTGACGTACTCGGGATGGTCCTGGTGGGTGCGGGCCGAGCCAAACACGGTCACCGCACGGGGCAGCTCGGCGAGCGCTCCGAAACCCTCGACGAACTCGGATTGGATACGCAGCACCCGCCACGGATCGGTGTGCACCCAGTCGCTGGGGCCACGCGAGTCGAGCAGCCGCTGATCGGTGGTGGTCGCCTCGTGGCGGCGGCCCCGCCGCAGCACCACCGGTCCACGATGCTTCTCCTGGGGGTACTCCTGGTCCCCCCCGTTCCTGCTGGACCCTCGCCATCTGTCCGTCGACACGACGCCAGCGTAGTGAACTATGTCGAGCACCCCCTGCGGGTGCCCGATATGTCTACCGGTCAGGTAACGGCGCGGCCGGTCAGGTAGCGGCGCAGCACCTCGGTGCAGGCGGTGATCCGATCGGTGTGTACATGTTCCTCCCGGGTATGCGCGAGGTTGGGGTCGCCGGGTCCGTAGTTCAGCGCCGGGATTCCCAGCGCGGCGAAGCGGGACACATCCGTCCAGCCGTACTTCGCGACCGGCGCGACCCCGATGGCGGCCAGGAACTCCCGTGCTGCCGGGGCGTCCAGACCCGGTAGAGCACCGCACGCGCCATCGGTGAACTCGAGCTCGAACCCGTCGAGCACCTCGCAGACATGCTGCTGAGCGTCCAGCAACGAGCGGTCCGGGGCGAAGCGGAAGTTGACCACCATCTCGCAGGCGTCGGGTATCACGTTGCCGGCGACTCCGCCGGAGATGCCCACCGCCTGCAGGCCCTCCCGGTAGATGCACCCGTCGATCTCGACACTGCGTGGCCGGTAATGCCCGAGCCGGGCCAGCACCTCGCCGGCGGCGTGGATCGCGTTGTCCCCCAGCCACGACCGGGCACTGTGCGCGCGACGACCGCGGGTGCGAACGTCGACTCGCAGGGTGCCCTGGCAGCCGGCCTCGACGACCCCCCCGGTGGGCTCACCTAGGATCGCCAGCTGGGCGACCAGCCACTCGGGATGGTCACGCTCGATCCGTCCCAGCCCGTTGTGGGCCTCCTCGATCTCCTCGCAGTCGTAGAGCACCACGGTCAGGTCGTGTACCGGTTCCGGCACCGTGGCGGCGAGGTGCAGGATCATCGCGTCGCCCGACTTCATGTCCGAGGTGCCGCAGCCGTAGAGCAGGTCGCCGCAGCTCCGGCTGGGGAGGTTGTCGGCGATCGGCACGGTGTCCAGGTGCCCCGCGAGCAGTACCCGCTGCGGGCGGCCTAACTCGGTGCGAGCGAGCACGGTGTTACCGCAGCGCTGCAACCGCAGGTGCGGCGCCTGCGTGGCCAGCGCTGCCTGCACCGCATCGGCCAGCGCCATCTCGTCCCCCGACACGCTGGGTATGTCCACCAGCGCGGCGGTCAGCTTCACGGGGTCGGCAGTCAGGTCCAGGCTCACATCAAGGTTCACAAGTGCGACGGTAGCGTGGCCAGTCGTGAACGACCCGCAGATCCATTCCGCGTATGGCCTGGGGGTGGCCACCTTCACACTCAACGGGACCGTGCTCGACACCTGGTTTCCCCATCCGGTGCCAGGACTACCGCGCGACGCTGAGGTTGGCACCGTGCGGGCGTCGCAAGGCCAGGTGCCCAATGAGGTCGCCGCGCTGCTGGGACCAGATCCGGCGCGCAGTGTCGAGCTGGTGGCCGTGCGCACCACAGTGCCGGACCTGCAAGCCCCGCCGGTCGACGCGCACGACGTCTACCTGCGCCTGCATCTGCTGTCGCACCGCCTGGTGACCCCGCGCAGCATCAATCTGGATGGGGTCTTCGGCCTACTGTCCAACGTGGTGTGGACCAACTTCGGACCGTGCCCGGTGGAGGGCTTCGAGGCCACCCGGATGCGAATGCGCCAGCTCGGTCCGGTCACCGTGTACGGGGTGGACAAGTTCCCACGGATGGTCGACTACGTGGTGCCCTTGGGAGTGCGGATCGGCGATGCGGACCGGGTGCGGCTGGGCGCCCATCTGGCCGCCGGCACCACGGTGATGCACGAGGGATTCGTCAACTTCAACGCCGGCACGCTCGGTACCTCAATGGTGGAGGGTCGGATCTCCGCCGGGGTCGTCCTCGGCGCCGACTCCGATCTGGGCGGCGGTGCGTCGGTCATGGGAACACTGTCAGGCGGGGGCAAGGAGCAGATCTCAGTCGGCCGGCGCTGCCTGGTCGGCGCCAACGCCGGGATCGGGATCTCGCTGGGCGACGACTGCGTGGTGGAAGCCGGCCTCTACGTCACCGCAGGCACCAAGGTGACGCTGCCTGATGGCGCGGTGGTCAAGGCCCGCGAGCTGTCCGGCGCCAACGGGGTGCTGTTCCGTCGGGACTCCATCACGGGCACGGTTCAAGCGGTACACCGCGGCGGCCGGGCCGGCGTCGAGCTCAACGTCGCGCTGCACTCCAACGACTGATCCGTCACCCTGCACGGGCTGTAGTTCACTAGCATCGCTGTGGTGAGTGTCGCCACTCGTAGCCCGCGCCGGACCACGAAACCTGGGAAGTTGATCAACCTGGGTAAACCAGTCCGGTCCCGGCCGTCCGACCCGACCGTGCACCAGTTGCGCGCCGCGCTGGACACCCGGCTGCGCACCCTGCTCGCCCGCGATCCTGGCACCCGGATCGGTGAGGACACCGAAGAGCTGCACCAGATGCGGGTCGCAGTACGCCGGATACGGGCCGCGCTCAAGGCCGCTCGGCCGCTGCTGGACCGGGCCTGGGCCGACGACCTGCGCGCCGAGCTGGGCTGGCTGGGCCGGGCGCTGGGGCCGGTACGCGACGCCGACGTGCTCATCGAACGCCTCCGGGGCCGCGCAGCGGCCTTCGATGACACCAGCCGCGAAGCGTTGGAGACCCTGATCGAGGCGCTGGTCGCCAACCGGGAGACCGCTCGCGCCGAGATGCTCGACGCGCTGGACAGCGACCGCTACACCGCGTTGCTGCGCCGGCTGGCTGCCGCGGTGTCCAAGCCGCTGCCCACCGCTGCCGGCTCAGCGAGGCGCCCCGCGTTGATCGAGCTGGTCCACACCGAGTACCGCAGGTTGTCCGAAGCGGTGCGGCGGGCCGGCGAGGACCCGCCCGACGAGGTCCTGCACGCGCTGCGGATTCGCGGTAAGCGGCTGCGCTACACCGGTGAGCTGGCCGCCACCGCTGGTCGCAAACCGGTGCGCAAGTTGGTGGAGTCGACGGTGGCGCTGCAGGACGTGCTGGGCGAACATCAGGACGCCTGCGTGGCCCAGCACAAGGTGAGGCAGCTGCTGGACGACCTGGGCGACGTCGTCGACTTCGACGTGGTATTTGCCGCCGGGCGGCTGGTGGAGCGCGAGGAGGTCAACCGGGTGGCGACCCGGCAGGCCTGGCTGGCCGCATGGCAGCAGGTCCAGCACCGAGCACAGTCGCTGGAGCCCCAGCCTTGACGATGTCACGAACGAGCCGGTAGCGAAGCAGTCACATGTGCCTGGGTTGAAGGTGTCCCGGAGGCGTTCGGCGCGGGGCGCCGTACCCGTACCCCGCGGCCGCGCTGGTCGCCCCGTCCTGCGGCGGCTCAGCCGTATAGCAGCGATCCCGGCGTGGTAAGCAACTCGCCCGTCTCCAGCCATGTTTTCAGGCCGGAGAGGATCATCGGCCAGCCGCCGTAGAGTTCGTCGTTCGCGCCTTCGCGCAGCTGGTCGTGGGTCACGGTCAGACGGCAGGAGTCGCCGACGGGTTCGATCTCCCAGGTAACCCTGGAGGTGCCCTCGCTCGTCACATCGTCGCTCCAGAGCGCAACCATGCTCTGGACGAGCCGGCGCGGGGGGTCGATCTCGAGGTTCTGCCCTTCTCCCAAGAGCCCGGTGGCAGCGGGGTGTCTCATCTCGTAGCGCGAGCCGGGCGTCCAGTCCGAGCTGACCCGGGAGCCGAAGTTGTACTTGCTCCTGATCTCGCCGTCGGTGATCGCCTCCCAGAGGCGCTCGGGGGTGGTGCGGATGTAGATCTCGAAAACCTTCTCCATGGGACTCTCCAGTCTGTTCTTTAGGTCGCTGAGCGCAGCCGCCCAGGGCTCGGCGTACTTGCTCACCCATCGGTCGTGGACGAGCCGGATGGGGACTGGATTCAGGAAGTGGAGCTTTTCGCGGCCTCGCCGCTTGCTGACC
>DASYIL010000084.1:0-22557 GCA_035997545.1 Pseudonocardiaceae bacterium | reverse complement strand
CTCGGGGCGTGTTGTGCATCGTGCCTGGTCACCGGCCACGACAAGCCTCTTGTCTTGAGACAAGGTCACTTCTCACAGGAACCACTGGGCCAAGCGTGGCCCCTTTCTGGCGTATTCGGGTCCTACCCGTGGTTCGAGGCCGCTTGGACCCAGCGGGCCAGGGTCGTGACCCGCTGGGCCGGCAGCGCCCCCAGATCCCAGTCCCCGGCGCCCAGCTCGCGCAGGAAGACCAGCTTGTCGATCTCCTCATGGATGTTCCCTCGGACAGGCCTGGACCGCGAACCGGCGCAGCCAGCTCGCCCTCGCCACCCCGAGGTCAGGATCAACCTGCAACAGGCCATCCAGCACTCGACACCGCTGCGGGGTACACAACCCGGCCACCCGAGCGGCCGTCTCCCGCCGCGCTGCCTCTCGTGCCGTGCCCACCAAAGACTGCTCGATCACCGTCAACCCCGGGCGGACCAGCCGCAGCTCATGCAGACGCGCACAAACCAACCGAAACAGCACCACCGGGCGGTCCTGAACCAACGCCTCAGCCGCCAACCAGTCACCTACCTCCCCCAAGCCAGCGGCGGTGGGCGAGTGGAACCCCAAGAAGGCCTTCACCTGGTTCACATGATCGGTGCGGGTCTGAGCCCGCTTCCCGTAACCGGTCAGCACCTCTGGGTCAACGCCCAGCTGACGGGCCACGAACCGCACCGCCACCGCCGGCGCTGTGGTCACGTCATCAGGGCAAAACCCCAACATCCGTAACCCGCACAGCAGCAACGACCAGCCCAGACGGTTTCCCTCGCCCCGACGCTGGCGGGCCTCGGTCACCTCAGCGCCGCTGAGCGTGAAGAAACGATCCAAAGCCTCATCATCGAGCTCCGCAGGGAACCCCGACAGCTGCTCACGCTGCGCATCCGACAGGAACCGGACCGGCACCCCACAGACCCTACGACCACCACCGTGAAGCCACCCACACGACCATCGCGTTGGTTTTTAGTCCACTAATGCTGGAACCTGGCTTGGGGGTGGCCGTGGTGAGCAGCCAGGCGATGCCGGGTCGGATCACATCGGCGCACATCAGCGACAGCAGGCCGGTGCCGAGCACCACCGCGTCGAACCGGCAATCCCACGACGTGGTGGCCTTGCGCCACCGGGTCGGGAAAGTTCTCCAGTCGGCCCGGCCGTTGCGCCCGGCGCCGCTGGCCAGCCACCGCTGCTGCCAGGTGTCGCCTGGGTGGGCCTCAAGCCAGTCCAACACCATGCGAATGCCGCGCATACGGTTGTCTTCACCGGCCGGGGTGGCCATGACAAACGGCGCCATGGCCACCCGCGCCAGCACTGCCTTGCGGGACAGCCTGGTCTGCGGCCAGGTATCGGCGACCGGACGGGGCGGGAACCGCCTGCGCAGCGCTTCGGTCTGGTGCGCCGCTGCCGCCCGGGCCGCCGGCTCAGCTGACCCGATGGGTGGCCCTGCGCTGTACTGCACCCCGGCCGCCATCACAGGTCCGTCCCGAACAAGATGTTCAACGACTCCGGCCGATACCCCGGCGAAGGAGACGCTGCCTGGGGCGCCTGGGCGCCGCGACGTTCGTGAAAGGCGACCACGCTGGCGATCACGTCCTCGGGCAGCGGCGAAACATATAGTTGAGTAGTGGTCAGTTGGGCGTGTCCCAGCACCCATTGCACGTCCGTCAATGGCATCTGGGGATCACGAGCCATGCGGTAGGCGGCGGTGTGCCGCAGATCGTGCAGGCTCCAGTTCGTTCCCAGCTCAGCGTTGACCCGGGCGAACATCCGGTAGGCGGCGTGATAGGTCAGCTGGCGAAATGGGCGCCGCAGCGTCCACCACAACGGCTGGTCCCGCCCGGGGCAGACCAGTCCCTGCATCTGCTGCTGGTAGAGACGTAGCCACACGAACGCATCCGAGGACGCGGGCAGCTGCTGCAGCGCCCGGGACCCTTTACGGATCACCATGATCAGTTGCTGGCCGGGGTCGATGTCCCCGCAGGTCGCTCCTAGAAGCTCTGCTGCCCGCGCCCCACTGGACACCCACAATGCGACCAGTGCCCGGTCCCGATGCGAACCCAGCGCGGCGAACAGGGCGTTGAACTTCTCGTCGGGGATCTGCCGCGGCACCCGCTGGAGGACCTTGGGCCGATACAACCCGCCGCGCTCAGTGCCGAATGGCTCCATCGGGTTGTGGTGGGCGTGTGCCCGCCTGCCCCGACGGTGCCGCGACAGCGGGAACGGGTTCACCATCGGCCCCGAACCGGTGTCCAGGTGGAACTCATAAAAGCTACGCAGCACCGTCTCGCTGTGCGCGGCCGTCGCCGGGGCGTAGTGCATCCCCGGTGGCGCCTTACCGGTCACCGGGTTCGGTGTCGACGGCGCTCTGGCAGGTACCGACCCGGTCCCCGGCACCTGCTCGCCTCGGCGGCGCCAGTGCGGCCCAGCCGGCTTGACCACGACCTGCACCCATCGGCTGAAGTCCCGGGCCTCAACCCGAGTCGCCTGATCCCACGACACCTCGATCGCCCACAGGAACCGAAACCAGCGCAGCAACGCCATCCCATAGGACCGCTGCGTGGTCGCCGATCGCCCACACGCCTGCAACTCCCGCAAATACGCAGCGACCGGCCCAACAACCCGGCCAGACGCGTCAAGCAGCCGGTAGGGCTCGAACAACTCCCCGGTCGCCTTCAACGCTCCCCACTGCACCACCACCAACGCCGCAAGATCCCGCGGCGGCTCGCCCGATTCGATCACGGGCCGGGACCGTACCCACACCAGCCGGGACCTGTCCCCTGAACTGGGAAAACTCTCCCCTTAGTTCAGTCAACACGCAAATCTTGATCGGATAAGGGAAATACGCGCACACCTTCATGAACGCCGCCCCGAACACTGTCGCCCGCCATGGTCATGGGACCACCGTGAGCGAGTTTCTGCCACGAGGATGGGACCACCTGGTTGCCAGTGATGGGACCACTCGGCGTGTCGCGCCGTGGGGGTTGATCACTTCCTGTATCCGATCTGTCCATGTCATGCGACGTGGTGGTTCGGTAGATGGCGTTTCGGGAGGTTTCGGTGGTTGAGGTACGTGAGGTCCTGCGGGGGTGGCTGGGCGGTGGGGGGCTGCGTACGGTGGCCGGGCAGGCGGGAGTGGACCGCAAGACCGCACGCCGCTATGTAGTCGCCGCCGAGGCGGCCGGTGTGGTCGGCGAAGGTGGCCTGGGGCAGCTGACTGACGAGGTGATCGGTCAGGTGGTGGCGGCCGTGCGGCCGGCACGCACCGGCGGGCACGGCGCGGCCTGGGACGCGCTGGAGGCCGAGCGGGAGCAGATCAGCGAGTGGGTCGGCAAGGACCTGTCGGCGGTCAAGATCGCTGATCTGCTCGCGCGGCGGGGTGTGCTGGTGCCCTACCGGACGTTGCACCGGTTTTGCACCGAGCGGTGTGGGTTTGGCCGTGGTGGGAACACCACGGTGCGGGTCGCCGACGGCGAGCCGGGGGTGGAGTGCCAGATCGATTTCGCCAAGATGGGTCTGGGCTATGACCTGGGCGCAGGCCCGGTGGCGGGTCACCCATGCGTTGATCTTCACGGCGGTCTACTCCCGGCACATGTTCGTGTGGTTGACCTTCTCCCAGACCCTGGCCGCGGTGATCGCCGGGTGCGAGGCGGCGTGGCGGTTCTTCGGCGGTGTCTTCGGGGTGCTGGTGCCCGACAACGCCTCGGCGATCGTCGCCGACGCCGATGCGGTCAACCCGCGGTTCACCGTCGGCGGCGCGGGAGAGTACTTGGTAGGGTCTCAGAGCCGTTCCGACGAGCCAAACAGCCGCGCAGCAGTGGCCGTGATCACTGTGCTGCTCCTCGGCTAAGGCCAGCAAAGGGGCAGGGGAGCAACGGATGAGCTTCGAGCAGCACTCCGAGCAAGCCCTCGCGTCCCTGGGCCGCGCGGGACTGGATGCCAGAACCACGGAGGAGGAGACCCTCGCGATTGCCAGTGCGCAGGTCCATGCGACCTTAGCTCTCGCTGAGGCCGTCCGCGAGGTCGCCTCTGCTATCGCCAGTAGGCCGTAGTCGAACTACCGCGGAATCGCTTACAGCGCGCCCTGAGCGCCCGCACGCGGCGCTCTCTCGACCCGTCACGGTGTTCCTAGGCCGTAGCCCAGTGAGCGCGATGGCAGGGGCGGCAATACCCGGCCGCCCGGACCACTGGTAGGTGCGCGGAGCCACGGGTAACCAACGCGCCCGCTGGCCCGATAGGCAGGTGGGGTAGCACACGGAGCAGGAGAGGCGCATGTCAGACGAGGACTACCGCGAGTTTCGCAGGCACGCCATTTATCACCTGTCTTACAGCCCGGCGCCAGGTCCCGACCACACCCCACATGATCATCAAAGGGCAGGCATGGGCGATGCTCACGCTGGCCGAGGCCATCCATGACGGCACCGCCGCTCTCTACCGGTAACCGCACCCGGGGGTGCTGTGGATGACTCGGGTGGTCGTTCGAGCGCCAGGTCCCGCGTGCCCGGCGGGACGGGCCCCCGGCATCGCTGCACTACCCTCTGCCAAATGTCGCCCCGGAAGACCAGCTATTGGCGGATCGCGGACATGAGCACCGCTGCTGAGCCGGGGAGGGAGCAACCGTGGGCTCCGGACCTGCCGGTACAGACTGATAGGTACACGGTACCGATCAACGAAAACGCTCGTTACATACCCGCCAAGCACCACCGGGGGCTGACAAGGTGGGCGCAGCAGGACTCGAACCTGCGACCGCTCGCTTGTAAGGCGAGTGCTCTCCCGCTGAGCTATGCGCCCCTCGCCACCCGGGGGAACCCGGGGG
Organism: Pseudonocardiaceae bacterium; assembly: GCA_035997545.1. Lineage (GTDB taxonomy): Bacteria > Actinomycetota > Actinomycetes > Mycobacteriales > Pseudonocardiaceae. The sequence continues at coordinate 17,726 of DASYIL010000084.1, read as the reverse complement.
CGCAGTGTTCAGGCCGGCGGCGTTCAGGCTGGTAGCGCTGCCAGGGCCTGCTTCCACACGGTCTGGTCACGGGCCTCACCGGGCTGATTCATCTCAGCGAAGCGGATCACGCCGTCGATGTCCACCAGGAAGGTACCCCGGTTAGCCAGGCCAGCCTCGTCGTTGAACACCCCGTAGTCCTGCGCGACCTTGCCGTGTGGCCAGAAGTCGGACAACAGTGGGAAATCATAGCCCTGCTGATCCGACCACGCCTTGAGGGTGTACACCGAGTCGACCGATATCGCCAGCACCTGCACGTCGGCAAACTCCGCCAGGTCGTCGCGCAGCTGGTCCAACTCGCCGGTGCAAATCCCGCTGAACGCCAGCGGGTAGAACACCACGAGCACGTTGCGGTCACCCTGAAAATCCGACAGCGCCCACTCCTGGTTGTTCTGATCCTTCAGGGTGAAGTCCGGGGCCTGGTCCCCGACCGCGAGCGACATGTGCACAGCTCTCCTCGACTCATCCTCAGCCCGCACCGGGCGGCGCGCACCGACACCGAGAGTATCCCGCAGAGGGTCGCCAGCTCAGCGTTTGGACTTGGCCGCCTTCGCCGAAGCCAGCCTGGTGGCTGCCCAGTCATCACTCACGCTGATGTTGGAGGTCTGCGCCAGACCGACGGTGTTGGCTGCCTCGTTGATGTCGGAGGGCTCGACATGACCGTCGCGGCCGGTCTTGGGTGTGAACACCCAGATCACGCCGTGAGCGGCCAGCAGCGCTCGGGCGTTAATCAGGGTGTCCGTCAGGTCACCGTCCTCATCGCGCCACCACAGCAGCACCACATCGACGATCTCGTTGGACTCTTCGTCGAGCAGGTCGGCGCCAAGCACCTCCTCGATCGCCGCGCGCACGTCGTCGTCGACGTCGATGTCCCAGCCGAGCTCCTGCACAACCATGTCCGATTGGATCCCGAGCCTCTCGGCAACGCCGAGTTTGCCGGTGTCTCCCGCCGGGGCGGCGACCACGGTTTTCACCCCTCCACAACTCGAGCCCGGCGGCGACCGCCCGGCGATCTATTACTCGATGGCGTCCAAGCGAACACTGCGGTCCGGCTGGTGCGCAACTGGTGAGCAGCAGGACACGCCGGTCCGAGCCTGCTCGAACGGGTTACCTGCAGGTAGCGGTGGCACCGAACGCGGGGCCGACAAGCATGGAGCACGATGGTCTTATCAGGACAGCTCGAGGCGAGGAGATCCCTTGACCACGCAAAGAGACCGCTCACCCGCTCGCGTGCGGGTCATCCGCGACGGGGTCGCGGCACACCTGCCGGACATCGATCCGGACGAGACCGCGGAGTGGCTGGAGTCCTTCGACTCCGCGGTGCTGTCCGGGGGTAAGCAGCGAGCGCGATACCTGATGCTGCGGCTGCTCGAACGAGCCCGCGAGACGGGCGTCGGCGTGCCATCGCTGACCAGCACGGACTACGTGAACACCATCCCCACCGAGAACGAGCCGTGGTTCCCGGGTGACGAGGACACCGAGCGCCGCTACCGTGCCTGGATCCGGTGGAACGCCGCAATGATGGTGCATCGCGCGCAGCGTGCCGGGGTGGGCGTCGGTGGGCATATCTCCACCTACGCTTCTTCGGCCGCGCTCTACGAGGTGGGCTTCAACCACTTCTTCCGGGGCAAGGACCATCCCGGCGGCGGGGATCAACTCTACCTCCAGGGCCACGCATCGCCGGGTATCTACGCTCGGGCGTTCCTCGAGGGTCGGCTGTCAGACGCTCAGCTCGACGGGTTCCGCCAGGAGTTCTCCCACGCCGGCCCGGGTGGTGGTCTGCCGTCCTACCCGCACCCCCGGCTGATGCCGGACTTCTGGGAGTTCCCCACCGTCTCGATGGGGCTGGGCGCGATCAACGCGATCTTCCAGGCACGGTTCAACCGCTACCTGCAGGCCCGCGGCCTCAAGGACACCTCCGAACAGCACGTATGGGCCTTCCTCGGCGACGGCGAGATGGACGAGCCGGAGTCTCGTGGGCAGATCCAGGTCGCGGCCATCGAAGGACTGGACAACCTCACCTTCGTGGTGAATTGCAACCTGCAGCGCCTCGACGGCCCGGTCCGGGGCAACGGCAAGATCATCCAAGAACTTGAGTCGTTCTTCCGCGGCGCCGGCTGGAACGTCATCAAGGTGATCTGGGGCCGCGAGTGGGACGCGCTGCTGCACGCCGACCGCCAAGGCGCGCTGGTGAATCTGATGAACATCACACCCGACGGTGACTACCAGACCTACAAGGCCAACGACGGCGGCTACGTCCGGGAGCACTTCTTCGGCCGTGACCCCCGCACCAAGGAACTCGTCAGGGAGCTGTCCGACGCCGACCTGTGGAACCTCAAGCGCGGCGGCCACGACTATCGCAAGGTCTACGCCGCCTACCAGGCCGCCACCCAGCACCACGGCCAGCCGACGGTGATCCTGGCCAAGACCATCAAGGGATACGGCCTGGGGCCGCACTTCGAGGCCCGCAACGCCACCCACCAGATGAAGAAGTTCACCCTAGAGGACCTCAAACTCTTCCGCGACGCCCAGCGCATCCCGCTCACCGACGCGCAACTGGAGAAGGACCCCGCGCTGCCGCCGTATTACCACCCGGGGCCGGAGGCACCCGAGATCCAGTACCTGTGCGAGCGACGCCGAGCGCTGGGCGGATTCCTGCCCGAGCGACGGACCAAGTCCAAGACCCTCGTACTGCCCGGCGACAAGGTCTACGACGTGCTGCGCCGCGGGTCAGGCAAGCAGGAGGTCGCCACCACGATGGCATTCGTCCGCCTGCTCCGCGAGCTGATCAAGGATTCCGAGATCGGGCCGCGGTTCGTGCCGATCATCCCCGACGAGGCGCGCACGTTCGGCATGGACTCGATGTTCCCCACGCAGCAGATCTATAACCCGCACGGGCAGCTCTACACCTCGGTGGACGCCGAGCTGATGCTGGCCTATCGGGAGAGTGAGCAGGGCCAGATCCTGCACGAGGGCATCAACGAGGCGGGCTCCACCGCATCGTTCACCGCAGCGGGAACCTCCTACGCCACGCACAACGAGCCGCTGATCCCGGTCTACATCTTCTATTCGATGTTCGGCTTCCAGCGCACCGGCGACGGCTTGTGGGCGGCCGGCGACCAGATGGCCCGCGGATTCCTGCTCGGCGCGACCGCCGGGCGGACCACGCTGGTCGGCGAGGGATTGCAGCACAACGACGGTCACTCCGTGCTGCTCGCCGCGACGAACCCGGCCGTGGTGGCTTACGATCCGGCGTGGGGCTTCGAGATCGCCCATATCGTCCGCGACGGGCTGCGCCGGATGTACGGTGACGACGCGGAGTCCGACCCGAACGTCATCTACTACCTCACCATCTACAACGAGCCCTACCGCCAACCGGCAGAGCCCGCCGACCTCGACGTCGAGGCCCTGCTGCGCGGCCTGTACCGCTACGCACCAGCGCCAGCACCGGACCCCGACAAGCCGGCGGTGCAGCTCGCCGCCTCCGGAGTGGCGCTGCCGTGGGCGCTACAAGCCCAGGAGATGCTGGCCCAGGAGTGGGGCGTGCAGGCCGACGTGTGGTCCGCGACCTCGTGGACAGAGCTGCGTCGCGAGGCTGTCGAGATTGACCGGCACAACCTGCTGCATCCCGAGGCCGAGCCCCGGATGCCCCACGTGACCCGGGCGTTGCAAGGTGTGGTGGGCCCGCTGGTCGCGGTGTCGGACTGGATGCGCGCGGTGCCCGACCTCATCCGTCCCTGGGTGCCCACCGACCTGGTCACCCTCGGCACCGACGGCTTCGGCTTCTCCGACACCCGCCCGGCAGCACGGCGACACTTCCTCGTCGATGCCGAGTCGATCACGGTGGCGGCGCTGGCCGCGCTGGCCCACCGCGGTGAGGTGGAGCAGTCCGCCGTCGCCGAAGCAGCCCGGCGTTACTGCATCGACGACCCGCGGGCCGCCGGTCCGCAGACCTCCGACCCCGGGGTGGCCTAGCCGACGAGCCGTGCGGCCATCTCCCAGACCAGCACCTCAGCGCCGTCGGCTCCAGCGGTGACCCGCTGGCCGCCGGCAGCCGTCAGCCGGGCCGCGTCGCCGGTGCCCAGTGGGCCGGTACCTTCCAGATCCACCGCACCACGGGCGACGAACACGTGCACGAAGGCCGCAGCCGGTAAGTCGACGTTCGCACCCGGTTGCAGCCGTGCGGCGTGCAGCGCCGCATGCTGCTGCTGGATGAAGATCGCCCGGCGGTCGCGGTGGGCGTCCATCCCAGACGCCACCACCACGAGTTCACCCGAGCCCGCGTCGACCGGGCCCAGCTGGTCGCTGACGTCCAGCTGCTCATAGCTGGGCGTTGTGGAGCGAGTGTCCGGGGGCACCCACATTTGCACGAAATGCACGTCTTGATCGTGCGGCTCGCCATCCAACCGCCAGGAGTCATTCTTCTCGGAGTGCTTGATCCCCGTGCCTGCGCTCATCCGCTGGGCCAGCCCGGGATAGATCACCCCCGTGTTGCCCCTGGAATCTTCGTGTACCAGGGATCCGTCCAACACCCAGGTGACGATCTCCATGTCGCGATGCGGGTGGGTCTCGAACCCCATTCCGGGCTGCACGACGTCGTCGTTGGTCACCAGCAGCAGGCCGAAATTGATGTTTGCGGGGTCGTAGTGGCGCCCGAATGAGAAGCTGTGCCGGGAGTTCAGCCAGTCGAGCTCGGTGTGCTTGCGGTCCCCAGCCCGGCGCACATCAACCTTGGCTACGAGCTTCGGTGGCGAACCGACCATCGTGTCTCCTCGGGCTGGTGACTAAACCCCGGGGCCGTTGCGGGCCACGATCCTGGTATGTCAACCCTATCGCGCGCAATCATCCCAGTTAGCGCGTGCGATGCTGGCCCTCATGACCATTGTGGCTGGCGCTCACCCGCTGCCGGCCAGCACGCTGCGCCGGCTGGAGTGTGCCTCCGGTGGGCTTGCCACGGCCAGCGTGGCCGAGATGGAGCAGCGCTACCCCTGGTTCCGCCGGTTGCCGGCCGACCAACGGGTCGGGATCCTGCTGGTCACCCAGACAGCCGTGGCGAACTTCGTGGAGTGGCTCAAGGATCCGCAGCACTCGATCAAGCTCACCGTCGACGCGTTCCGCACCGCCCCACGTGATCTCGCCCGCTGGGTCAGCCTGCGTCAGACCGTCGAGCTGGTCCGGGTCGCCACCCTGGTGTTCGAGCAACAGCTGCCCGAACTGGCCGCCGACGACGCGGAACGCGCCGTGCTCACCGAGGCCTCGCTGCGCTATGGCCGCGAGGTCGCCTTCGCCGCCGCCAGCACCTACGCCGGCGCCGCCGAGGCCCGGGGCGCCTGGGACGCTCGACTCGAAGCTCTCGTGGTGGACGGCATCATGCGCGGGGACGGCGAGGAGTCGTTACTGTCCCGCGCTGCGGCGCTGGGTCTGGACCCAGCGGCCCCGGCGACGGTGCTGGTGGGCAACCCGCTCCCGGACGAGCCGCCGGGGCTGCTCCCCGATATCCGCGGTAGCGCCATCCGCGCCGGCCGCGGGATGCTCGTCGGCGTGCAGGGGTCCCGCGTGGTGCTGGTCGTCAGCGGCCGCCCAGACCTGCCCGAGGACCCCAACCGGATGATGGAGGCCTTCGGCGACGGCCCGGTGGTCATTGGACCGACGGTCCCGTCACTGGCCGAGGCGCACCGCAGCGCCGCCGACGCGCTGTCCGGGCTACGCGCCGTAGCGGCCTGGCCCGCGGCTCCCCGCCCGGTGCCGACAGCCGAGCTGCTTCCCGAACGTGCGCTGGCTGGTGACCCGGAGGCCGAACGGCTGCTGGTCGAGCAGGTGATGCGTCCGCTGGCGGCGGCCACCGGCAGGCTGGTCGAGACCCTCGACGCATTCTTCGACGCCGGCGGGGTGCTGGAGGCCTGCGCCCGGCGGCTGTTCGTGCACCCCAACACGGTCCGCTACCGATTGCGTCGGATCGCCGACATCACCGGGCGGGTGCCCGGCAACCCGCGGGATGCGCTGGTGCTGCGGGTGGGCCTGGCGGTCGGTCGGCTGGCCCGTTCCCGCGGCCTGTGGTGACAGTCACACAACTCACAATGTCGCACAACTCACAACAATGAAAACCCGGCACAGGCGAATTGGGCCTGGTCGAGCCAACTCGTTGTAGATAATCCACAAGAATGCCAGGCCGGACTTCGTGGGCATCAGCATCACACCGCTGCCTTGCCTGGTGTTCAGTAGACGAGGTGATCGCGCTGCTCGCACCGGGACAAGGTGCTCAGTCCCCCGGCATGCTCGGGCCTTGGCTAGCGCTGGAGGGCGCCCGGGACCGGGTCGCGGCATGGTCGGCAGCGACCGGGCTCGATCTAGCGCGGTTGGGCACCACAGCAGACGCCGAGGAGATCAAGGACACCGCAGTGACCCAGCCGCTGGTGGTGGCGCTGTCGTTGCTCGCCGCCGAGGAGCTCGCCCGCAGGATTGACCTACCGGCCGACGCTCCGGTCGCCGGGCACTCGGTCGGGGAGCTCACCGCGGCGGCGGTCGCCGGGGTGCTCACCGCTGACGAGGCAGTCGCGCTTGCCGCCGCCCGCGGCCGCGAGATGGCTGCGGCCTGCGCGCTAGCGCCGACTGGGATGTCCGCGGTACTCGGGGGTGACCCCGATGAGGTCACTGCAGTATTGGCCCGTTGGGGACTTGACGCCGCCAACCGCAACGGTGCCGGACAGGTCGTCGTCGCCGGCCCGATCGACGCGCTGGCTGCGCTGGCACAGGACAAACCTGACCGGGCGCGGGTGGCGTCGCTGCGCGTAGCCGGGGCATTCCACACCCGGTTCATGGCCCCCGCCGAACAGGCGCTGGCCGACTACGCCACCCAACTCACCCCGAAGGATCCCGTACGCCCCTTGCTGTCCAACGCCGAAGGCGAGGTGGTGAGCGAGGGCGCCGAGATGCTGCGCCGGCTGGTCGCACAGGTGGTCAAGCCGGTGCGCTGGGACTCCTGCATGGCGCGGCTACACACCCTCGGGGTCACCGCCACCGTTGAGCTGCCGCCCGCAGGCACCCTATCCGGCCTGGTCAGACGTGACCTGAAGGGCACCTTCACGCTGGTCCTGAAGGATCCCGACGACCTCGACCAGGTCGCCGGCCTGGTCTCCGACCACTCCGCGAGCCCGGCATGAGGTCACGCCTGCGGCAGCTGGCCCCGGAGGGCGGCGCGCGCATCCTCGGCTTGGGCAGCAGGCAACCCGAGCAGGTCGTGACCAACGCCGACATCGCCGCCCGTGGCGTGGAGACCAGCGACGAGTGGATCCGCGACCGGGTGGGCATCGTGGAACGGCGCTTCGCCCGCCAGGACGAGTCGGTGGTCGATATGGCGGTCGATGCGGGTGCCAAGGCGCTCGCCGACGCCGGGCTGGCCCCTTCGGAGATCGACGCGGTGCTCGTCGCGACGTGCACGATGCCCAGCTACATTCCCAACGCGGCCGGGCAGACGGCGGACCGGATCGGGGTGCGCGCCGCCCCCGCCTTCGACATCAACGCGGCCTGCGCCGGCTTCTGCTACGGGCTGGGAACCGCATCCGACATGATCCGCGCCGGCTCCGCGCGGCACGTGCTGGTGATCGGCGCGGAAAAGCTGTCCGACTGGGTCGACCCGATGGACCGCTCCACCTGCATCATCTTCGCCGACGGCGCGGGCGCGGCAGTGGTCGGCCCGGCCGGATCGGACGAGCGTTCTGGAGTCGGCCCGATCGCCGCCGGCAGCGCCGGGGACTTGGTGGACACCATCGTGGTAGCCGACCGCAACTCCTTCATCCGCCAGGAGGGCCAGGAGGTGTACCGCTGGGCGATCACAAAGATCGCGCCAGTCGCGCTGCGGGCGCTGGAGCTGGCCGGGCTCGCTGCGGCCGACGTCGACGTGCTGGTGCCGCACCAGGCGAACCTTCGCATCGTCGAGGCCATCGCCACGCGCCTGCGGGTAGCCGGCGCCCGCGAGGACATGGTGGTGGCCGATGACATCATCCACTCGGGCAACACGTCCTCAGCGTCGATACCGCTCGCGTTGGACCACATGCGCGCCGATGGGAGGGTTCGCTCCGGGGATCTCGCGTTACTGGTTGGATTCGGTGCCGGGCTGTCGTATGCGGGGCAGGCCGTGGTCCTGCCGTGAACCTTGGCCCCGTGAATTTCGGCCTCCCGTAGCGAACACGTCAGAGTACGGGGCCGTCAGCCCCGATCGCCGACGACCGACAGAAGGGATCATGCCAGTGACGAACGAGGAAATACTCGATGAGCTCGCCGAGATCGTGAACGAGGTGGCGGGCGTTGAGACCAGCGAGATCACCCTGGAAAAGTCCTTCGTGGACGAGCTGGACATCGACTCGCTGTCCATGGTGGAGATCGCCGTGCAGGTGGAAGACCGCTTCGGGGTCAAAGTGCCCGACGATGTCCTGGCCAACCTCAAGACCGTCGGTGACGCGGTGGACTATGTCGCCAAGGCCACATGACGTGCCGACGTACTCATCCCCGTGGAGGCGCCGATGATTGACGTCGTCGTCACCGGGCTCGGCGCGACGACGCCGCTCGGCGGTGATACCGCGTCGACCTGGGACGGCCTACGGTCCGGCAAGAGCGGAGTCGTCGCGCTGACCGAGGAGTGGGTCGATCGCTACGACCTACCCGCGCGGATCGCCGCGAAGCTGGCGGTCGATCCGGCCGACTCACTCAAGCGGGTGGAGGCCCGCCGCTGGGACCGTTGCGAGCAGGTCGCGGTGATCGCCGCGCGGGAAGCCTGGCAACACGCCGGCGCGCCGAACGTTGAGCCGGAGCGGCTCGCCGTGGTGATCGGCACCGGCATCGGCGGCGCGATCACTCTGCTCAGGCAAGATGATCTGTTGGAAAGCGCGGGGATGCGCAAGGTCTCGCCACTAACCATTCCGATGCTCATGCCCAACGGGCCGGCCGCGCATGTCGGTCTGGATCTCGGCGCTCGTGGCGGCGTGCATGCCCCGGTCGCCGCCTGCGCCTCCGGTGCAGAGGCGCTTGCCATCGCCTGGCGAATGCTTCGGGCCGGGGAGGTCGACGTCGTGGTGGCCGGTGGGGCCGAGGCGTGCATCGTCCCCATCACGTTGGCCGGGTTCGCCCAGATGCGGGCCATGAGTACCCGCAATGACGAGCCCGAACGGGCCTCCCGCCCGTTCGATATCGCGCGGGACGGGTTCGTGCTCGGCGAGGGCGCCGGGGTGATGGTGCTCGAGCGGGCGGAGTTCGCCGCAGCGCGCGGAGCGTTCGTGCACGGTCGGCTCGCCGGGGTGGGCACCAGCTCCGACGGCCACCACATCACCGCCCCCGAGCCGGAGGGGATCGGATCCGGCCGGGCGATCTCAGCTGCGCTGCGCACCGCGGGGTTGGACAAGGCCGACATCGGGCACGTCAACGCGCACGCCACCGCCACCCCGGTCGGCGACGTCGCAGAGGCGGCTGCGATCCGGAACGCCATCGGCAACCACCCGGTGATCACCGCACCCAAGGGGGCATTGGGCCACCTGCTCGGCGCCGCCGGTGCGGTCGAAGGTATGGCCTGCGTGCTGGCGCTGCGTGACGGTGTGGTGCCTCCGACGTTGAACTTGGAGGACCCCGACCCCGGCGTGCAGCTTGACGTGGTGGTCGGATCCGCCCGCGAAGTGGAGTTGCACGCCGCCATCAACGACTCATTCGGATTCGGCGGGCACAACGTCGCGCTGGCCTTCACCCGCGCCTGACCGGCCGCAGGTAAGGCACTCGCTCCCCCACCTGAGGAGACCACGATGGCAGCTCTGGCTGATCGCTACCGCACCCAGGCCCCGTCCAGCAACGGCCAAGCACCTGATCCGCGGGACCCGGAACACCGTCTCGCCGGCCTGTTCGACCCTGACACGCTGGGTGCGCTGCGGCCCAGGGACACCAGTGGGGCGTTTGCCGCCCGCGGCCGCATCGATGGGGTCACCGTGATCGCCTACTGCACCGACGCCACCACAATGGGCGGTGCGATGGGCTCGCAAGGCTGCCAGCACATCGTGGACGCCATCGATACCGGGGTCCAGGAGCGTTGCCCCGTGATCGGGTTGTGGCACTCCGGCGGAGCGCGGCTGGCCGAGGGTGTCGAAGCTCTCGACGCCGTCGGCCAGGTGTTCGCCGCCATGGTCCGCGCCTCCGGGCGGGTACCGCAGATCTCCGTGGTTCTCGGGGCCGCCGCGGGTGGGGCCGCCTACGGCCCGGCCCTCACCGACATCGTGATCATGGCGCCGGACGGGCGCGTGTTCGTCACCGGTCCCGACGTGGTCCGCAGCGTCACCGGCGAACAGATCGACATGGAGGCCCTGGGCGGTCCCAGCGCGCACGGCAAGAAATCCGGCGTCGTGCACATGGTCGCCGCCTCTGAGCCCGACGCGCTGCTGCGCGCCCGCCATCTCGCCGGCCTGTTCGCCCGGCCTGGGCACTTCAACCTTGACTCGATACCCGACGAGATCGACCTCTCGGAATACCTGCCCGCCCAGCGGCAACGAGCCTACGACATTCGCCCACTGGTCCGCGCCATACTCGACGAGCCCGAGTCCGACGCCGCACCCGATCCGGATGGCGGATTCACCGAGTTACAGCCCAAATGGGCACCCAACATCGTGATAGGGCTGGGCCGACTCGCCGGACGAACCGTCGGAGTGATCGCGAACAACCCGCTGCGACTCGGAGGCTGCCTGGACTCGACATCGGCGGAGAAAGCATCACGCTTCGTCCGGATGTGCGACTCATTCGGAGTGCCCCTGCTGGTCTTGGTCGACGTGCCCGGCTACCTGCCCGGCGTCGGCCAGGAATGGGACGGCGTGGTGCGGCGTGGCGCCAAACTACTGCACGCCTTCGCCGAGGCCATCGTCCCCCGAGTCACCCTGGTCACCCGCAAAGCATTCGGCGGCGCCTACATCGCGATGAACTCCAGATCACTGGGCGCCACCCAGGTCTTCGCCTGGCCCGACACCCAAGTCGCCGTCATGGGCGCCAAGGCCGCCGTCGGAATCCTGCACCGCAAAACGCTGGCTGCGGCAGCAGAAGACGAGCGGGAGGCGTTGCACGCCACGCTAGCCGAGCACCACGAACAGATCGCCGGCGGAATCGATCGCGCAGTAGCGATCGGAGTCGTGGACGAGGTGATCAAACCGGCACAGACCCGGCGACGCCTCGCCGAAGCACTGGCCACCGCACCCGGACTCCGCGGCGCACACGGCAACATCCCACTGTAGTTGGTGGCTCTTCAAGGACCACCAACCCGTCAGCAGGGAACCCGCAGGTTCGCGCTTGGCGAGGCTGGGCTCAGCCGTAGCTCGTCCCCCTCGCCGATCAGCGGATAGGACACCCACCATCGCAGGCACCTCACTGGCAGCTCGGCCGGCGCATCGGCGGGGTCCTGCACGCTGGTGAATGACAGCAGCGCGACCAGCCCACCGCCCGCTCGGGGCTCCAACCGGTGCAACACGATGCTGCCGTCAAGGGTGGAGCGGTACTGGTCGCGCCAGACAGTTTCCCCGGTGTCCCGGGCCCGTTGCGGAGTGACGGTGCTGCGCCACAGCGGGTAATCGCCAGCGTTGATCGCATCGAAATACTTCTGCAGCAGCGTCCGGACCCGATTGGCCTCCGGATGCACCGCGACGTCCTCGACCAGCGCGATAGTGGCCGGCCCCTGCTCGCGCAGGGTCGGCGGTGGGTTGTTGCCGATCGAGACAGCGCCCGATGCCCCAGCGGTCGGTTGCAGCTTGCGCACCAGCACCCCGGTACCCACCGCGGCGGCGAGCACGACGACCGTTACCGCCAGGAGGACACGCAGCATCGGGGCAGCCTACGGCCGCCCGTCAGCCCACGCGATGGAGCCAGGTCACCGGGGCGCCGTCGGCGGCGCGGCGGAAGGGCTCCAGGGCGTCGTCCCAGGCCGCGCCGAGGAGCTGATCGAGCTGGTGCGCGAACGCGTCCCGGCCATGCGCGGTGGCGGCCAGAGCACGCAACTGGTCCTCGCCGACCACGATGTCACCGTTGGCGCTGGTGCGGGCCCGCCACAAGCCGAGCCCGGGGACGAAGCAGAACCGCTCTCCGTCCAGCCCGAGGCTGGGTTCCTCGGTGACCTCGAAGCGCAGCATCGGCCACGCCCGCAGCGCGCTGACCACCGCCGCTGCCGTACCCGGTTGCCCGGACCAGTTACCTTCGGCACGCAGCTGGCCAGGTGCCGCCGTCTGCGCAGTCCACTGCAGATCTACCCTGGTCTGCAGGGCGCCTGCAATCGCCCACTCGACGTGCGGACATACCGCGGACGGCGACGAGTGGACGTAGATCGTCCCACTGGTGCTCATCTGGTGACCTCCGCTGATCGACGAGAAGCGTCTTCCCCTACGTCCTCGTGATCAAACTGTCACACGTTGTTGGGCACCGTCACACATTGTGCCCTTGTGGGAGCTGATACGCCAGCGACCCACCGCGCCGCGGCTCAGGGGACATGGGCCCCCAGCGCTTTCGCCGCAGCCACCACGTCGACCAACCCGGTGCCCTTGTCGAACGAGGTGTAATACCCACGCCGGTACTCGTAGGGCGCCCCATCAGAATAACGGAAAGTAGTCGACTTCAGCACGTCTTCGATCTCAGCCGGCGTCGCTGTCGGGTTGGCCTGGAAGAGCAACGCCACGATCCCCGCGATCTGCGGAGCCGCCATCGACGTGCCACTGATCGTGTTATAGCTGCCCACGTCGAGGATTCCGGGACCGTTCTGCGGCTTGAGCCCAGTGGAGCAGATCGGCTGGTAGGCACGGCAGGCGCCGAGAATGTTCTCGCCCGGTGCCGATATATCCGGCCAGGTCGACGGGTCGGACTTCGCACCCCGTGCGGAGAACTTGGACACCGGGCCGCTGCGGGTGCCGGTGCCCTTGTCGTTGTACGAGGCCACTGAGATGATCCCACCAGTCGGGTCCTGAGCGACCGGGCTGGTGAGGCTCTTCGAGCCGTCGCCGCCGTCATTACCGGCGGCCCAGACGGTGACCACTCCCTCCGACACGAGCTGGCGCTGAAGCTTGACAGTAGCCGACTTCGGGTCGAACTCGCCCCCACCCGGCGTGCCGTAGGAGTTGTTGACCACCTTGATCGGCGGGCATTTCGCGGCAGAAACTCCCGCTCCGCAGGGCGCGGCGTGGTGCTCCAACACCCAGTTCAGCGAGGCGTCCGCACTGATGATCGCCACGGCAGCACCGGTGGACAACGAGACGATCTTGGCTTCGGGTGCGGCTCCGGCCACCGTGGAGCCATCGCTGAGGGTGACGCTGCGGCCTGCAGCGATGCTGGAGACGTGCGTGCCGTGACCGCCGAGAGACAGCGTGTCGGTGTCTACCGTGGTGGGCACCGACACGACGCAACTGGTGTCGGTGCTGGACTCATCCAGACACACGCTTTTGAGGCTTTGCACGACTTTGCCGCCGGCGAAGGCGGGGTGCGTGGGGTCGATCCCGGAATCGATTACCGCAACGCTGACACCGGTGCCGTCCAGTGATCCACCGTTTGCGCCGACCAGGGTTTGCCGGGCCTCCAGGCTGCGGGTCGCTATCTGAGAGGTGGCAGCGAACAACGAGATGGGCTGGTTACCCTCGAGGTAGGTCACGCCCGGTTGGGCGCGGGCCGCCTCCACCTGCGGCCTGGTCGCCCAGGCGGCCACCACGCCAATCTTGCGGAAGGTGGTGACCCGCTGCATCCCGGTGACATCGACCGCCCGCTCGGCGTCTGCAAGCGTCGCTCCGTGCACCATCAACGGTATCCGACCGGAGGTCGTGGCGAGCAGCTGGCCTACCAGCGACGGCGACAGCGGAACAGCTGTCGGTTCCGCAGTCGCCGGCATGGCGACCAGCGAACCTCCAGCGAGCAGACCGGTGACGAGCAGACCGGTCAGCAAACCCCGTCGAGTCATGAACCCTCCCCTTCGCCCTGCACTGCCCTGTCCGTCACTGGGACACCCTGTGAGTGAACACGTAGCGCGCACAACCGTCAACGCTGCGTGGCCATTGAGCCGTGTGGCGTGTCAGGATCGGCAGCTATCAGCGAGACGCCTGCGCCCCGGATCGGTTGCTTCCCGCGCGGGTCCGCTTCGTCAGCACCAAGATGAGCCCCACGACCATGCGCAGCAGCGCAACTGCGGTGTCAACCTTTGTCAGAGCGTGTCCCCGCTGACGACGCAAAGCGGGGCGCCCGCCCGCAGCCGGGCATCGATCTGCGCAGCAGCGCCGGGTAGGCCGAACAATGATCCCTGGCCAGCGTCGCACCCCAAGCTCCGGAACCGCTCGAACTGGGCGACGGTCTGCACGCTCTCCGCGGTCACGGTCAGCTCCAGGGCATGCGCGAGATCCACCAGGGCCGCCACGATCCGCTGGTCGACGAGGTCGGAGTGAGATTGCAGACCCACCGCGAACGAGCCTGCCAGCTTGAGCTCCTGCATCGGCAGCCGGCGCAGGTCGGGAAGGTTCCAGTAGCCGGTACCGAAGTCATCGAGGGCTATTCGCACGCCCATGTCGTACAGCTTCGTCAGCACCTTGAGCGGGCCCGCCTCGTCGCCCATCAGGGACTGCTCGGTGAGTTCGAGTTGCAGGCTGGACGGGTCGAGCCCGTTATCGGCCAGGATCGACGCGATCTCGGTCACCAGGGCAGGTTCGTGGAGCTGCCGGGGCGCGAGGTTGACACTGACCAATGGCGCAGCGTCACCGAAAGCGTCCCGCCAGACCCGGGCCTGCTGGCACGCTTGGGCCAGCACCCAGTGCCCGAGCTGCACGATCGACCCAGTCTCCTCGGCCAGACCGATGAACCGTTCCGGCGCGAGCACGCCGAGTGTGGGGTGACGCCAGCGCACCAGCACCTCGACCCCGCGCAGTGCGCCGTCCTTCAGCCAGACCAGCGGCTGGTATTCGACGAAGAACTCGCCACGATCGATCGCGGCCAGCAGCGTGGCGGACAGCGTGAAACGGGCCACCTCGCTGTCGTTGCGGTGGCGGTCGAACATCGCGTAGCGGGCCTTACCCTCGGCTTTCGCCCGATAGAGTGTGATGTCGGCGGCCTGCATGAGGTCCGCCGGGTGGGTGTCGGCGACCGGCCGCTCGATGACGCCGATACTCGTCGTGACGGTCAGCTCGTGATCGCCGACTCGGATCGGCGCGGCCATGGCGGCCAGGATCTCAACAGCCAGTGTGGCCATGTCGTGCTCTCCGGCGGTATCTTCGACGATGATCACGAACTCGTCGCCGCCCATCCGGGCCACCAGCTGCCCCGAACTGCAGCAGCGGGTCAACCGGGACGCGACGGCTTTCAGCAACTGATCGCCGACATCGTGGCCCAGGCTGTCATTGATCACTTTGAACCCGTCCAGGTCCAGGAAGCACAACCCGACCCGGCGCTGATTCGCCGGTCCGCCGAAGATCTGCCCCAGACGTTCGGTGACCATCGCCCGGTTTGCCAGCCCGGTGAGCGTGTCGTGGTAGGCCTGGTGTTCCAACCGGGCCTGCAGGCGATGCCGTTCGGACACGTCCTCCAGCAGCGCCACTTGGTACGCGGGCGCTCCGGCCTCGTCGCGCACCAGCGACACCGTCAGGTCGACGCAGATCTCACTGCGATCGGAACGGTAGAACCGCTTCTCCATGCGGAAGTGATCCCGCTCACCGCGGACCAGCTCACCGTAGATCTCCCACACGCTGGCGGCGTCCTGGGGGTGGACCATCGCACTGACGTTGAGCTGGGTGAATTCATCTAGAGCGTAGCCGAACATCCGCTGCAGCGCCGGATTGACGTCGGTGATGTTGCCCTCCAGATCACCGATCCCGATCCCGATCCCGGCCACGGTGAACATCGCGCGAAACTTCGTCTCGCTGGCCGCCAGCGCGTGTTCGGCTTGCCTGCGCGCGCGCAGCCCAGCGCGATAGATGGCGTCCTGTTCATCAAGGCTGCGCTCGCGCAGCGCACCGGCATAGCCAGCGGCCATGGCGCCGGTCAGCCGGCCAACTCGCCCAGCGACGTCGACGCCCGGCGGGGCCGCGCCCAGCAGACCCGGCAACCCCTCAGCAATCAGAGCCAGGGTCCTGCTGAGCGTCTCGGTACCCGTGAAATGTGCCTCGACCATCTCGACGCCGACCCGGCGCCCGACCGACGGGTCGAACTCGGCGCACAGCGCCGCCTCGACCAACTGGTGGATGAGCCCGAGCAGGTGTTTGGCAAGTCCGCCGCGTCCCATCGACACATAGCTGGTGCCGACGATCGCCTCCGCCCAACGCCGGGCGAACGCTTCTCGGTCCATGTGGCTCATCCTCGCCGGCCTACCGCCGCGTAGCCGCTGAACCGCTCAGGATGGTCATCGACGTCGGCCGGCGAGTCCGGACGCCACAACGGCAGGAACACCATCCCGGGGGGAATCAGATCGAATCCGCCGAGCAACGCCTCGATCTCCGGCCGCGAGCGCATGGTCATCGGGGTGGAGGTGCGCCGATAGAGCTCGGTGTGCGGCCCGGCCTGATCGGGCTCGCCTTCGTGAGTGGCATGCGAGACGACGAGATAGCTTCCGGGCACCATCATTGTGCGGTACTGCGCGATGATGTTCGCCGGGTCCGCCTCATCCGGGACAAAGTGCAGCATCGCCACCATGAGCACGCCGATCGGCTGGGTCGGGTCGATCAACTCCTTGGTCCGCGGGTCATCGAGGACCGCCGCCACGTCGCGCAGGTCGGCCCGGACGATGTCCGCGCGCTGATTGCCGGACAGGATGGCCCGGCTGTGGGCGACGGCCACCGGGTCTATGTCCACGTAGACCACTCGGACCTCGGGTGAGGCGGCCTGGGCGACCTCGTGCACATTGCCCTCGGTGGGGATGCCAGAGCCGATGTCCAGGAATTGGGTGATGCCCTGCCTGACCAGGTAACGAACCGAGCGACGCAGGAACGCCCGGTTGGCCTGCATGATCAGGGGCAGTTCCGGCCACAGCTCGATCGCCCGACGAGCCATCCGCCGGTCCACAGCGAAGTTGTGCGAGCCACCGAGGTAGTAGTCATACACTCGGGCTGCACTGGGATGCTCAAGATCCACGTCGCCCGATACCCAGCTCGGCCGGTCCATCGGTCACCCTCCTACGACGACGTTGGATGCCGAACAGCTGCAAACCGCAGACCCTGACTTGCCCGCGCACTCTCAATAACAGACTGAAAACACCCTGTGCAAGGCCGAAGGCCGACGCTCGTGGCAGTTTACCCGTTGTTTTCCTGATACTGGCCCTGTGTCTGATACTGGCCCTGTGTCGAACGAGGGATGCGCCGCACACGGTCGGTCAACGGTGGATCACGACTCGACGTTGCGGCGGGCTGCGGTGCTGGGGTCACCGATCCGGCACTCACTGTCGCCGGTGCTGCACAGCGCTGCTTACGCGGCGCTGGGCCTGACCGGGTGGCGCTATGAGGCGTTCGACTGCGACGAGGCGGCTCTGCCCGCCTTCGTCGAGCGGCTCGGGCCGGAGTGGGCCGGCCTGTCGCTGACGATGCCGCTCAAAGAGGTCGCCCTCGCGGTGGCCGACGAGGTGTCCCCGGTCGCGGCCGCGATCGGTGCGGCCAACACCCTCACCCGTGGCGCCTCGGGCTGGCACGCCGACAACACCGACGCGCCGGGCATGGTCGACGCCCTGGCGG
>DASYIL010000083.1:0-6296 GCA_035997545.1 Pseudonocardiaceae bacterium | reverse complement strand
ACGGAAGGGATTGGACGTCCTGCTGGGCCGCTCGCTCGGCTCCGTGCCGTCACCGATGAGGTGCCGGTGCGCAGTCACCCACACCTCACACGGCCAGCGACGGCGGCGCAGCCAACCCGAGCAGACCGGGCAACGACCTGTGGGGTCCGGCTGATGTTGGACGAGCAGTTCCCGCCACCCGTCGGTGATGGTCTGGATCTGCTTGCGCGCCACCGGCACCGACAGCGCCGCACCTGCCCGGGTGGCCATCTCCTCGACCGCAGCCAACCGCTGAAACACCGCACGCAGCACCCGGTCCACCTGCCACCTCCTCGTCGCCCCCCCGACCACCCCGAGGGCGCACCTTATGCTTAACGACACGGCCGAAACGCCGTCACGCCTCACAGCATTGTTCTACCGAAGTTCTCCCGGACTTCGCTCGCAGACCTAAACTCCCCCCGAAGTTCGTAACCCGCACGCTCCCACTACACCCGCCCAGCCACCCCCAGGGGTGCTGAGATCGAAGCCGAGGAGGACGCCATGCGCGTCGAGGTGGACCCGAACATCTGCGAGGGCCACGGTCAGTGCAATGCAGTCGCGCCGGAGGTCTATGACCTGGACGACGACGGGTACTGCCTGATCCGTGACGCTGAGGTCCCGCCCGAGCTGGAGTCCCAGGCCGAGCGGGGCGCCGTGGCCTGCCCCGTGTCTGCCATCACCGTCACCCGCTGACCGGCCACCTTGGTCGCCCAGAGCCGCCTGTGCCGGACAGTGGTGGCACGTGACGTCCCGGCCGTACGTCCTTGTCTCGGTGGCGACGTCCATCGACGGCTACCTCGACGACCGCAACGATGCCCGGTTGATGCTGTCCAACGAGGAGGACTTCGACCGGGTCGACGAGGTGCGCGCCAGCGTCGACGCCATCCTGATCGGGGCGAACACGATCCGCCGTGACAACCCCCGGCTGCTCGTCCGCTCCGGCGCGCTCCAGGCGGAGCGGATCAGACGTGACCTGGCTCCACATCCCCTGAAAGTCACGCTGACCGGTCGCGGCGATCTGGACGTCACAGCGAGGTTCTTCTCCTGCGGCGAGGGCGAGAAGCTGGTCTACACGCGCGATCCAGTGGTCGCGGCTCTTCGCGACAGGCTTGGGGATGTTGCCACCGTGGTGGCCGCCGGGGAGCCGATTGACCTGGGCGTCGTGCTGGATGACCTCAGTGAGCGCAAGGTCGAACGCCTGATGGTCGAGGGCGGCGGCACCATCCATACCCAGTTCCTCAGCGCCGGACTCGTCGACGAGATCCACCTTGTGATTGCGCCGTTCTTCGTCGGTGACGCCGGTGCTCCCCGCTTCGTGTATCCCGGTCGGTTCCCCCAGAACCCCGAACACCCGATGACACTCACGGAGACCCGGCAGATCGGGGACGTCGTCCTACTCCGCTACCGGGCCTCCCGCGTAGGCCAATGACAGGTCCGAGGATTGATCGCCGACCGCCGGCATTTGCCTGGCTGGGGTCAGGCTGGACCTGTGCGAGGATGCCTGTAGCCCATCGCTGTGCCCGTTGCAGGCAGGGCGTCTTCGGCGTGTTGGCTAGCGGGCATGGGTTCGTGATCAGCGGCGAGTTTGCGGTGGCGGCCGGGTAGCTGAGGAAAGCGGCACCCGACCCGACCGACTGGGAGGACTGCCCGCTGTGCTCTGTCCAGGTGATGCCTACCGGGTGGTGTTGCTGGTAGTAGACGCAGGAGGCGTCGGATGTCATCGCTGAGAGTCATGGCTGTCCCCTTCCGTAAGGACGGGTGCCAGATACTCGAAATAAGCTAGCAACCCTAGCCGGTGCCGCAACAGCGGCAGATGTACTTTTTATCCAGTGCTACGCGGTTTTCTGGCCACTATTCGTGACCGGGTGACCACATTATGTGATCGGGTGACCGTGCTATGACATTTCGTGTATCACAGTGCGCGAAGGTTAGGCCAGTCCGCCGAAAAGAAGCAGTGGTAAGAAGTTCGCATGCGACCGGCGTCGACGGCGAGGCCCATGGTGTCCACGCTGAAGGTGCCTCGGCGCGCGAGTGCGTGCAAGACGTGGAAGGTCTCGATCCGGAGGTGCTCCGGTCCGGCGATGGTGCTGTCGCGCAGCGCGGCACGGGCCGCCGTGCCGTGATCGCCGTCGTCGGTCAGGGCATCGAGGAGGACGTTGGCGTCGACCACCAGGTCCGAGTTCATCGGCGGTGCGGATCGGGTACCTCTGTGGTCAGATCGGCGGCCCGCTCGTCACGACCCTCGCGGACCAGCGCGACCGAATCGAAAGCCTGAGCGTCGGCCTGGCGAGCGTTCGCGGCGGCCTCGTCGAGCACCGCGAGCGATCTTTACGGTATTTGATGTTACATTCGAAGCGGTAATATCGGGCGCGTGGCTGCTCCCGACACTGACCTGACCATCGATCAGCTCGCGGCGCGCACCGGGATGACGGTGCGCAATGTCCGCTCGCATGCCAGTCGCGGGCTGCTGCCGCCGCCGCAGCTACGCGGCCGGACCGCCTACTACGGCGCCGACCACGTCGCTCGGCTGCAGCTCATCGCCGGGTTGCAGCAGCAGGGCTTCTCGCTGGCCGCGATCGAGGCGGTGGTGCAGCATACCCCGGCGAGGTCGGCCGAGCAGGCGCTCGCCTTTTACCGGGGCGTCCTCGCTCCATGGCAGCCTGAGGACCCGCTGGAGATGTCCTATGCCGAGCTCGCCGAATGGCTGGGTGTCGATCCGCGGCCCGGGACGCTGGACCGGCTGCATGCCGAGGGGACCCTGGAGCCGTTGGGGCCCGATCGGGTGCGGGTCACCAACCCCGCGCTGCTGCGGGCCGGCGCCCAAGCGGTACGCCTGGGCATGCCGGTCGATGCGGTGATGGCGCTGCGGCCCGAGCTGTTGAAGCACGCCGGGGCGATCTCGGAGCTGTTCGTCGGGCTGTTCCGGGACACCGTGTGGCGTGACCATGTGGCGCGCGGGATGCCGCAAGCTGAGCTGACCGAGATCCCCCGGATCGTCCAGGCACTGCAGCCCGTCGCGGCGCAGGCGCTGCTGGCGGCCTTCCGCTCGGCCATGTCGGAGGCGATCGAGGCATTCGTCCGGGAGGAGTACGAGAGGCTTGCCGAAGGGGCCGAGTAAACGGACATTAACCCAGAGGAGCACGCATGACGGCGCCCAATGTTACATGGATACGTGACAACGTAGCGCCGGATGGTGTTCCATAACACCATGACATCGATCCAGGGGCTGGTCACCGCCGCCGCCTCCGGGTTGGCCGTGGCCCAGGAGGTGCGGCCCGCCGGTGGCGCCCAGCTCGGCCAGATCATCATCGCCAGCACGGCCGCCGCCGCGCTCACTATGGGTCTGCTGCTGCTCGGCTACGGCCACCGCACCGGCCGGATCCCGATACTGGGGTGGCTGTCCACCGTGACCGAGCGCTGGCCGTTCAGCGCGGGGCAGCCCGGCTGGGTCGAGCTGCCCTCGACGCTGGGGCTGTTCTCACTGATCACCGCGCTGCTCGGGATGTACTGGGACATCTCGCTGCACATCGCCAACGGCCGGGACGTCGGCCCGCTGGCCAACCCCGCGCACTATCCGATCATGTTCGGGCTGTTCGGCGTCTTCGCCTCTGGCGTGCTGGCCATGGTGCTGCCGGTGGGGGAGCGCCCCGGCCCGGCCGCGGTGCGGATCACCCGAGACTGGTACGCGCCGGTCGGTGGGGTGCTGATAGCAGGCGCGGGGTTCTTCGCGCTGCTGGGCTTTCCCTTCGACGACGTCTGGCACCGTCTGTTCGGCCAAGATGTGACTCTGTGGGGGCCCACCCACCTGATGATGATCGGCGGCGCCGGGCTGTCGCTGGTCGGCCTGGCGGTGCTCGAGCGGGAAGGGCGGCTGGCCCGAGGCGGCGGCGGGGTCACTCCGCTCGGCCTCTTCGTTCGACGTGGCATGATCATGGGCGGGCTGCTCGCCGGGCTGTCGGTGTTCCAGGGCGAATGGGACTTCGGGATCCCCCAGTTCCGCATGGTGCACCAGCCGTTGCTCATCACCATGGCCGCCGCGTGCGCCTTGGTCGCCGCCCGGCTGTGGATCGGCCGGGGCGGCACGCTGTTCGCCGTCGGCTTCTACGTCGTCCTCCGCGGCGGGGTCGCGGTGATCGTCGGACCGATTCTCGGGGAGCCTTTCCCCAGCATCCCGTTGTACCTGGCAGAGGCGCTGTGCGTGGAGCTTGCCGCACTGCTGCTAGCCCGCCGCCCGCTGGCACTGGGCGCAGTCAGTGGCCTGCTGATCGGGACCGCGGGCTTCGCCGCTGAGTACGCCTGGACCCAGGTGGCCTTCCGGCTGCCGTGGACCCCCGACATCCTCATCGAGGGCACGCTGATGGCGGTGGCCGGCGGGGTCGCCGGCGGGATCGCCGGGGCGCTGCTGGCGCTGGGCCTGCAGGGCCGGCTGCCCCGTCCCTCCGTCGCCCGGCCGTTGTTCGTCGGGGTCCTCGTCGTGCTCGGGGCGGCCATGGCCAATGGCCTGATGACCACCGTTCCGGACGGTGTACGTGGCGAGATCACCCTCACCGAGGTGGCCAGTCCGCACCCCTTCCGCACTGCGCAGGCCGTCGTCCGGATCACCCCGGCCACAGCCGTCGACCGGCCGTCCTGGCTGACGATCACCTCCTGGCAGGGAGGCGGCCTGTACGTCAACCATCTGGTGCCGCTCGGGGACGGCAGCTACCGGACCACCGAGCCGATACCGCTGTCGGGCAACTGGAAGACCCTCGTGCGACTGCAGGATGGCCGCACCCTCACGGCGGTGCCCATCTACCTGCCCGCGGACGCGGTGCTGGGTAAGCCGGAGATCCCCGCGCCGCCGCAGTTCACCAGGGACGCGGTCAACGAGACGCAGATCATGCAGCGGGAGCTCAAGGACGGCGTCCCCGGCTGGCTGTGGGCCACCGCGTCGGCGGTGGTGCTGGTGTGTGGGGTGCTGCTGGTACTCGCCTTGGGCTGGGGCGTATCCCGAGTGTCCCGGGCGTCGCCACCGGCCGCCCGATCGGACGCTGAGTCGGTGCCGCAGATGGCAGCAGCGCCGTGACGGTGGCCGTCACGGGCGAGGTGGTGCTGGCCCACCACGCGATCATCGAGGCCGTGCCGTTCCTCGTGCCCATGGTGGTGATCACCCTGATGCTGGTGGTGATGGCGGTACTGGACCGTCGCCGCGGTCGGGACTTGTGAGTGCAACCGGTACAGCTGGGGGCCGGTCACCCCACAGTGCGAGTACCGCTCCAGCGCGATTCGCTCGACCCGCTCGGTCGCTGCTGGCGCGGGGTGGTCCTCACGGAGCAGTACCGCCGCCATCGGGGCGCCCAGCGCGAGCAGGGCGGCGCCGATCAGCATCGCGGTGCGGAACCGAAGTTCGCCGATCCCAGCACGGTTGCGGTGCGCGGCGCCACCGTGAGTGTGAGCCCCAGCCCCAGCACTACTACCGCCGGCAGAACGTCGATCAGGTAAGATGCCCTGCGCCCGATCCGCACGGTTAGCAACAAGCCCGTGGTGGCCAGCAGCGGGCCCGCTGTCAGCGGCAGCCGGGGGCCGATCCGCTCGGCCAGCGCGCCCGGCGTACACCACCACCGTGACCGCGTTGGCCACGCTGAAGCTGCGGTCGGCGAACAGTCCCAGCGGCACCAAGGGGTGCGGAGAGCGGCGCTCAACGAACACGAATCTCACCAGCGCTGCCACTCCACCCGCGCCGATGGCGAGCACAGTGACGTTGCCACCTGTGCTCGCCTGCTCGCCAATACACCGCAGCGTCCCGTGGGCTGCTCCTACGAACCAGGTCTATTTCTGACGTGCATCGCCGGGCAGACGAGATCGTCGGGCCGCAGCCGGTATACCTCCAGGAGCGTCCCATGGTACTTGTCGCTCTCGCCGACCCACTCCATCCCGATCCGCCGCGCGGTGGCCGCTGCACGTGCGTTGTTCGGGGTTACCAGGGCGAACAACTCGACCAGCGAATGCTGAAAGGCCCAGCGCGCGATCGCCCGGGCGGCCTCGGTGATGTAACCCCGGCCCCAGTACTGGGGCGCCAGCTGGTAGCCGATCTCGACGTCCGCCTCGGGCACCGGCATCGGCAGCAGGGTGATCCCGCCGATCAGTGCCCCACCGTCGAGCAGGATCAGAGCCCACCGTCCGGTTCCCGACGCCATATCGCGCTGTTCAGCGGTCCAGCCCTGCAGTACCACTCGCATAGCTGCCGTGTCGGGAATGAGCTCCCGCTCGCAGGTCAGCCAGCGGATGACGTCGTTGTG
>DASYIL010000082.1:0-14083 GCA_035997545.1 Pseudonocardiaceae bacterium | reverse complement strand
CTCGTTGACCCCGCCGGGGAAACGGCGTTCACCGCGCTGGACACCGAGCTGACCGGGGTCCAGACCAGCTGGACGCAACTGGTGCACGACTGCAAGCTGGACGTGGCCACCGGCATGCTCGGCTCCGAGCTGCGCCGCCTGGCCGCGCTGGCCCCCACCACCTCGAATGTCTCCGATGTCGCTGCCGCGCTGGCCGAGGTACTGGCCTGCTTTTCGGTCTATCGGTCCTACCTGCCGGACGGGGTCGAGCACCTCGATCAGGCGCTCGCGGCCGCTCGGGATCAGCGTCCCGACCTGGCCGCGACGCTGGAGGCGCTCTCTCCCCGGCTGCGGGATCCGGACGATGAGCTCGCGGTCCGGTTCCAGCAGACTTCCGGCGCGGTGATGGCCAAGGGGGTGGAGGACACCGCCTACTACCGCTGGACCCGGTTCATCGCGCTCAACGAGGTGGGCGGGGATCCGGCCCGCTTCGGACTCGACGTCGACGACTTCCACGCCACCTTGGTACGCCGCGAGGAGCTCGCCCCGCACGGCATGACCACGCTGTCCACGCATGACACCAAACGTTCCGGTGACGTACGGGCCCGGCTGGCGGTGCTCTCCGAGCTGCCGGCGCTGTGGGCGGACGCTGTTCGGGAGTTCACCAGGCTGGCCGAGGCAGCCGGGGCAGCCGTGCCCGACGCGGCGCTGGGCCACCTGCTCTGGCAGACCCTGGTTGGGGCGTGGCCGCTGCCACCGGACCGGATGCACGCCTACCTGGAGAAAGCGATGCGGGAGGCGCGGACCCGCACCAGCTGGACCGACCCGGACGAGGCGTTCGAGGCCGCTATGCACGCCGTCGCCGACGCTGCGCTGGACGACCCCGCGCTGCGCGCCGCCGTGGTCAGAGTGGCGGAGCAGATCACCCCGCCTGGCCGATCGAACGCACTGTCGGCGGTGCTGCTTCAACTGGCGATGCCCGGTGTGCCGGACACCTACCAGGGCTGCGAGCTGTGGGACCTCTCGCTGGTGGACCCGGACAACCGCCGCCCGGTGGACTTCGGCGCACGTGCCGACCTGCTGGCGCGGATAGACGACAGCTGGCTGCCCGACGTGGACTCGTCGGGCGCGGCCAAGCTGCTCGTGGTGTCCCGGGCCCTGCGCGCCCGCCGCGACCATCCCGAGCGGTTTACCGGCTACACCCCGCTACGCGCGGACGGTGTGGCAGCGGCGCACGCCGTCGCGTTCGCCCGTCGCGGGGTTGCCGCGGTCGCGACCCGGCTGCCGGTCGGGCTGGCCGCCCGCGGCAGCTGGGGCGAGACCGCGCTGACCCTGCCCGAGGGCTCCTGGACCGACACATTCACCGGTTTCTCGGTGTCGGGTTCGGTGCCGCTGGCCGATCTGCTCGCCCGCTACCCCGTCGCCCTGCTGCTCGCTGACTGACCCGCCAGGAATCCCCCAACCGGGCCGCGCTCAGCAGCCCACTGACACCACTCACGGCGCAGGTCGGCGAGAGATCCGCGGACGGGTGACTAGCACATCGGGCTGCAGCGCGGTCCGGCGGCTGCCGCGCCACTCGAACGAGACGATCACCACGTGCAACTCCGGCGGGCACGCGGCGTATAGCGCCCGACCCTGACAAGATCGGGTCTCATGGACTTCACGGTGTGGGCACCGCAGCGGCAGCGGGTGCGGATCGTGGTGGACGGCGTCGAGCACGAGCTGACCCGAACGACCGGCGGTTGGTGGAGCATGGACGTCGACGGCGCCGGGCCAGGCGTCGACTACGCGTTCCGGCTGGACAAGGAGGAGACCCCGCTACCCGATCCCCGATCGCGGTGGCAGCCCAACGGGGTGCACGCGGCGTCCCGGGTCTATAACCACGGCGGCTTCGAGTGGACCGATCGGGGCTGGACCGGCCGAGCGCTGGCGGGCAGCGTGCTCTACGAGTTGCACATCGGGACGTTCACCCCGGGCGGCACCTTCGACTCGGCAATCGAGCGTCTCGATCATCTGGTCGAGCTCGGCGTCGATCTGGTCGAGGTGATGCCGGTCAACGCCGTCGACGGGCCCCGCAACTGGGGCTACGACGGGGTGGGCTGGTACGCCGTCACCGAGAACTACGGCGGTCCCGACGCCTTCAAGCGCTTCGTGGACGCCTGCCATGGCCGCGGGCTGGGCGTGGTCCTCGACGTGGTCTACAACCATCTCGGCCCGTCCGGCG
Organism: Pseudonocardiaceae bacterium; assembly: GCA_035997545.1. Lineage (GTDB taxonomy): Bacteria > Actinomycetota > Actinomycetes > Mycobacteriales > Pseudonocardiaceae. The sequence continues at coordinate 11,880 of DASYIL010000082.1, read as the reverse complement.
CCTACTTGGACCGCTTCGGCCCGTACTTCGCCGGGAGCAACATCTGGGGCCCGTCGCTCAACCTGGATGGACCGCATTCCGACGAGGTGCGCCGCTATGTCATCGACAACGCGCTGGAATGGCTGCGCGACTACCACCTCGACGGGCTGCGGTTGGACGCCGTGCACACCCTGCGAGACAACCGGGCCACCCACCTGCTCGAAGAGATAGTCGCCGAGGTGGACACCCTGGCCAGCCACCTGCGACGGCCGCTGTCGCTGATCGCCGAGTCCGACCTCAACGACCCGCGGCTGGTCACCCCGCGTACCGCTGGGGGCTACGGGCTGGCCGCGCAGTGGGACGACGACATTCACCACTGCCTGCACGCCACGCTGACCGGCGAGCGCCAGGGCTACTACGCCGACTTCGGCGCGCTGCCCGACCTAGCCCGCACCCTTCGTAGCGCGTTCTTCCATGACGGGCGCTGGTCACGCTTTCGGCAGCGCAGCCACGGCCGCCCAGTAGACACCGAACGGCTGCCCGGCTGGAAATTCCTCGCCTACCTGCAGAACCACGACCAGGTAGGCAACCGCGCTATCGGCGACCGGATCTCAGCCACCCTGTCGCCCGGCCTGCTGGCCTGCGGCGCGGCGCTGGTGCTGTGCTCCCCGTACACGCCGATGATCTTCATGGGTGAGGAGTGGGGCGCGGCCACCCCGTTCCAGTTCTTCTCGTTCATGCCCGACGAGGAGCTGCGCGAGGCTATCCGCCGCGGCCGTTACGCCGAGTTCGCCGAGCACGGGTGGGACGACGCGGACGTGCCCGACCCGAACGACGAGCAGACCTTCCTGCGCTCCCGGCTGGACTGGTCCGAACCCGGTAGGGAGCCGCACGCGAACCTGCTGCACATCTACCGGGAGCTGATCGCGCTGCGCAAGTGCCACCCGGAGCTGTCCGACCCCAGGCTGGACCGGCTGGCCATCGACGTGGACGTGAACGCCCGCACGCTGGTGCTACACCGCGGTGCGCTGCGGGTGGCGGTGAACCTGAGCGCGCAGCCGGTCACCATCGTGCTGGACGGCCAACCCACCCAGGTTCTGCTGGCCTTCGGAGACGCCACCGCAGCGCAGCACAACGTGTTGTTGGGCGGCGAGTCATTCGCTGTGGTGGCGCTGTGACGTTGTGGCTCTGTGACGTTGTGGCTCTGGGCGGCTCAGCGGAAAAGCTTGCGCAACAGCACCAGCACGATGAGCGCGCCGAGGCCGATCAGCGAGTAGCGCACCCGCGGGTCGGCCATGGTGGCCGCCACCTGCTCCTTGCCGGCCTCGATCGCGCGCCTGGGGTCGGCCCGGGTACCGAGCTCCTCCAGCGTCGCGGCCAACGCGTCACGAGCCTGCTCGATGTCTCGTTCGATGGTGTCGGCGTCCCGGGTCATGAGTCCTCCTCGCGCGGACGGGGGTGCGGCACACCGTATCCGGGTGCCGAAGCCACCCCATCCGGGCGGTACCGTCCGACCTCGTGACCGACAACGTCCGGCTGTCCCCCGACGACCCCGCCCCGGATTTCAACCTGCCCAACGCCGACGGCAAGCCTGTCTCGCTGTCGGACTACCGCGGCCGATCCGTGGTGGTCTACTTCTACCCGGCCGCCGGCACCCCCGGCTGCACCAAGCAGGCCTGTGACTTCCGCGACAACCTCGCCGAGCTGGACACGGCCGGTTTCGCGGTGCTGGCCGTCTCACCGGACCCCCCGGCGAAGCTGGCAAAGTTCCGCGACGCGCAGGGCCTGCACTTCCCGCTGCTGTCCGATGTGGACCGCTCGGCGCTCACCGCCTACGGCGCCTACGGCGAGAAGCAGATGTATGGCAAGACGGTCACCGGCGTGATCCGGTCCACCTTCGTGATCGACGCGCAGGGCCGCATCGACAAGGCGCTGTACAACGTGCGCGCCACCGGACACGTCGCCAAGCTGCGCAAAGACCTCGGAGTCTGAGCGCGTACCCTGTGCCTGTCGCGCTCCCAGCCCCCCGGGAGATCCCGCAAAGCCGGCGTAGCCCAATGGCAGAGGCCCGGGTCCTAGGAACCCGTCAGTGTGGGTTCGAATCCCACCGCCGGCACAGCAACTACGAGGGAGAGTCACATGCTGAGCGTGCAACCAGAACTCGTCTGGGAAGGTTGAATTCATCTGGGTGACGAGCCGGGCGTGTACGGTGATGCTACGGCGAGACTCAAAACCGCGGACAACAACCGCAAGGAAGTGCCCGTCAACCTCGCCGGCATCGCCACCCCCGTGTTCGTCAGCGTCCGGGTCCGCGTGGACACCACAGTACCGCCGGGTTTATACGACGACTTTGTGGTCACCAGACTGCTGAACAAGTCAGCCAACTTCACTTTCGTGGCGTCCTTCGGCTTCAGCGCCTGACGCGCCCGGCACTACCGAAAGATCTCGGTCAGCTCATTTCACTGCCCGGCCAACGCACGCGCTAGTTGCTTCCGTTGCTCTACCCACTCCCCGCACCCTCCTCCAACCTCACCTCTCGCCCCACACTCCCAAGCAACTGCCACCACGCTACGTCCAAGCTTTGCCTGATGGCAAAATCGACATTTCGAAACACCGTACATCGTGACCGCCGATACCAGACCCACCACCTCCACGTCGGCGAGTCACAAAACCTACATTGCCCTCGCTTGTTCACCCCATGTTGCCGCAGCAACACAACCACTGCCGCCAGCAGCCATCACCAGCTCTTCGAGTACAGCTCGATCCATTGGCTCCTCACTATCGAGTTTATCCACCCATTGCTCAAGCTGTTCAAAGAGCAACCGATGTTGTACCTCCTGCACATGACTCACGGCTCCCAGTCAGGTTCCATAGTACGCCGGAAGAGAAAGTGGTCGATCAAGTGATCCGTCAACGACAACCTGCCGCCCCTCAACGATCGCTACACCCATCCCAGCCGCTCGCAGCCACAACCGCTCGCCTGCGGCAATCAAGCCATGCGCGTAGTTCTGCTGTTCGACCACGCTGGCGCTGCCGTCCATGATGCGCATGGCGAGTGATGCCATAGCAGTGTTGAGCCGTGCCAGCTCAGCCAGCAGCTCCCGGTCTTCGCGGATCACAGCTGCGCCTTGTCAATGTTCCTGACTCCATTTCCAGGCACCGCTGTCCCGTTGCTGTTATCATTCCGCCTGACAGCCTCATTTGTGGGGTTCCGAAGGCCCCTTCGAGTCCCCGTCGCAGAAGGTCCACATCCTCTCTCACCGCGAAGGCCACTGGTTCACCCTGCGGATAGCCCACCAGCAGATAGCTACCGTCGCTCATGACCGCTACCAGCACGGTCTCCGGACAAGGCGCACCCGGCCGGATGCTGTGCCGGGTGGCAGTTCGAGGTCTTGGCACGCGCCCGCGCCGTCACTGTGACGGAAGCTGTCGGCGTTCGTTGGTACGTCTGCCATCGCTTTCTGCCTTGCTTCCGTCTTCATCTCACGTGGATGGCACCCAGCGCCGGGCAGCGAGACCGGGACGGACATTCGGGGGCGTCCGTGGATTCGCCGGCGGGCGTACAGCCCGGCGCCGGGGCCTGGGGGAAGCCAAATGGGGTAAGATCACCGCCGACAGAGCCAAATTGGCGCGGTTCTGGCGCAGAAGCGGTGCAACGACGGCAGTGACGTGCGTGTACGGTGCGAGTGATCGTCGCCATGGGAGGACGAAGTCAGGTTGAAGTCCAAGCGGGAACGCCTGGCGCAGCGCCGCAAGATGGCGGGCTATAGCCAGGAGCGGCTAGCCGAAGTGCTCCGAGTCGACCGCTCGACCGTCGTGCGTTGGGAGCGCGCCGAGGCGGCACTACAGCCCTGGCTCCGCCCGCGTGCTACCTGTTCCTCGGGCATCCGGAGCGGGCGGAGCCCATTCTCAAGTCGACTGCCGAGGCCCTCCACGCTCGTCCCAAGACCTGCTCGCTGGTGCTTGGCAACCTCGCGCTGGCCTACCTCCGCCAGCGCAAGCTCGACGCCGCAACGGCCACCTTGCACGAGGCGATCGACTTGCTCGAGAACAGTCGCGGCGGTGGCGGCCTGACGGTGGTGTTCAGTGCCGAGCGAGAACTCTACCCCTGGCGGGCCGAGCCAACGGTGCAGGATGTTCACGACCGCTTGCTCGCCCTCGTGGCGCGAGCGTGAGCCGAGCGTGGAAGGACATTTCCCAGTGCCAACTGAGTCCGATGTAAAACAGGCTATTCGCGAGCGGATCTGGTCACGGCTGGCGCAAGAGCGGCCGCATCCCGAACTTTGTTGGCGCTGCTGCGGCAGCCGCGCGGCTCGCTGAGCTTCCCGACTGGGGTCGGGCGCGGGTTATCAAGGCCAATCCTGACCAGCCCCAGCTGCCAGTGAGGAAGCGCGCGCTCCGCGAGGGCAAGCTGGTCTACATGGCAGTGCCAAAGCTGGCCGACCCGATTCCGTTCTTCCGGCTTGATCCGGCCGAGCTAGGTGGCGACGCCGAGGCGCTGGCCGCCCACCGCGCGGCCGCGTCGCGTGCACCGAAGACGGCTGTGGCCGACATGCGCTCGGTCGACCTGATCGTCTGCGGCACAGTGGCGGTCAACCGGCAGGGTGTGCGCATCGGCAAGGGTGCCGGCTACTCCGATATCGAAGTATGGCTGCTCGCCCAGGCTGGGCTCATCGGGCCCACGACGACCATCGTCACGACGGTGCACCAGCTCCAAGTCATCGATGAGCCGCTGCCGCACGACGAGCACGACTTCACGCTTAACTACATCGTGACACCCGAGGAAGTCATTTCCTGCGGCCCTGCCTACTGTCCGCGTGGGTTGGTGTGGCCGAATCTCGGCGAGGAGCAGATCGCCGCGATTCCGGTCCTGGCAGCGATGGCGGGCAAACGTAACTGATCCGACGCCGGCCGACCGTCAGCCTGAAGAGGGCCCTTGCTCATGGCGAGCGCGCTGGCCCAGGCCGCCGAGCCAGACAACGCCACCGACGCCAGGCACCAGGCGTTGACCGTGGCTATCGAAACGCAGTCGCAGCGCACCACACACGAGCTGGTGCGAGTCTGCGCCCTCCTTGCGCCTTGGCGGTCGCAACCGGCGTCATCCAACCTCGGCAGTGGTGACGTTGATCATAGGTCACGGTGGGCCATAGGGACGGGTACGAGATCACGGCGCCCGTCGCGGCCGTCGCATGCACGCCAGGCCCATCTGGTCCGGTCCCGCCGTTGACCGGTAGAGGCGATCCTGGCGGAACGCATACCGCGGCTGGGAACTAGCGGTTCTGGTCGTAAGCCCAACAATCTCGGCCCGGCTACGGATCCCGGCGTGGGGTATCGCGTGGTGCAGTGTGCTCGGCGTGCACAGCCCGTAGGGCGCGGATGGCCTGCACCGCGTGCCGACCGTCGGCGGCCTGGATCGCCATCACCGCGATGTACTCGTCGTCGGGAATCTCAAGGCGAGCCCACGGTGCACCGTCAGGGAATGACACCCGGAGCACCAGCTCCCAGGGCAGCGTGCGGGACCCGAGCAGGTTGCGCACCTCCACGCCGTCGGCGCCAGCGCGCACCCGGGGCCGGGCGAATAGCAGGGCCGCGCCGGCGAGCAACAACCCCAGCAGCACCATGGCCACCTGGTCGGAGAGCCGGAAATACACCCCGGTAGGGGTTTGCCGCAGCAGCACTGCGACAGTCGCGAACACTACGACAAGCACCACGGCGGCGCCGGTGGCGACGCGGCGGGCTTTGCGCGGCCGGGCCTCGAAGAGCACGGCGGCGGGCATCACACCGCCTCTGCTGTGCACAAACGCCCGACACACCGGGCACAGAGAGCGGACACGCCGGGGAGGACGAGGGTCATGGCGTGGCCTGCCAGGCCCGGCGCAGGCCACGTAGGACCAGTGCGGTCTGCAGGGCGGCGACGCAGGCCTGGAATCCCTTATCCTCTGACGAGGTGGGCAGCCCGCAGCGGTCCAGGGCCTGTTCCTCGGTGTCGCAAGTGAGCACCCCATTGCCCACAACGGTCCCGGCGTCCAGCGCGACCCTAGTGAGCCCGGCGGTGACCGCGTCGCAGACGTACTCGAAGTGCGGAGTGTCACCGCGGATCACCACTCCCAGCGCGACGACCGCGTCGTGGTGCCGAGCCAGTTCCTGGCACACCACGGGCAGCTCGACGGCGCCCGGCATCCGCACCACCGTCGGCTCGACGATCCCGGCCTCGGCAGCGGCGGCACAGGCACGGTCCAGCAGCGCCGTGGTGATTCGCTGGTGCCAGCGAGTCACGGCGATGCCCAGTCGCAGCTCCGCGCAGCGCGGCACCTCCAGTGTGGGCTGGCCGGTTCCACTCATGGCCGCACTCGATTGATGGCGGCGGCCCCCATGGGAGACGCAACAGTGGGGTCTAGACCGTCCAGATCGTGGCCCATCCGATCGCGCTTGGTGCGCAGGTAGCGCAGGTTTTCCGGGTTGGGCCGGATGGGAAGCGGGACCCGCCCGATGATGGCCAGGCCGTAACCTTCCAGTCCGGCCCGCTTGGCCGGGTTGTTGGTGAGCAGCCGCATCGAGCGCACTCCGAGATCTGCCAAGATCTGCGCCCCGGTGCCGTAATCACGGGCGTCAGCAGGCATGCCCAAGGCGAGGTTGGCGTCAACGGTGTCGGCGCCGGCGTCCTGCAGTTGGTAGGCCTGAAGCTTGTGCATCAGCCCGATACCGCGGCCCTCGTGACCACGCACGTAGAGCACCACCCCGCGGCCCTCGGCGGCCACGGCAGCCAGTGCCGCGTCCAGCTGCGGGCCACAGTCGCAACGCAGCGAGCCGAGCACGTCGCCGGTCAGGCATTCCGAGTGCACGCGCACCAGCACATCGGTGCCATCCCCGATCTCCCCGGTGACGAGCGCGATGTGCTCCACCCCGTCGAGCACCGAATCGAAGCCGATCGCCCTGAACTCCCCGTGCACCGTCGGAATTCGGGCCTCCGCGACCCGTTCCACCTGCTTTTCGAACCGCCGCCGGTAGGCGATCAGATCTGCGATGGTGATCAGCGCCAGGTCGTGCTCGGCGGCGAAGACCTCCAATTCGTCGCGACGGGCCATCTCGGCGTCGTCCTTGGCCGAGACGATCTCGCACAGCACCCCGACCGGGGGCAGGCCGGCCAGCCGGGCCAAGTCCACCGAGGCCTCGGTGTGCCCCGGTCGGCGCAGCACGCCACCGTCCTTGGCTCGCAGCGGCACGACATGACCAGGGCGGACGAAGTCGACCGACTTGGCGTCCGGATCAGCCAGCAGCCGAATGGTGCGGGCCCGGTCAGCCGCCGAGATCCCGGTCGTGACGCCCTCACGGGCATCCACCGTGACGGTGTAGGCGGTGCCACGCTTGTCCTGGTTGGTGTGGTACATCGGCGGCAGGTCCAGCCGGTCGCAGTCGTCCCCAGTCAGCGCCACGCAGACGTACCCCGACGTGTATCTCACCATGAACGCCAACAGTTCGGGAGTGGCCCGGGCCGCAGCGAAGATCAAGTCACCTTCGTTCTCCCGCTCCTCGTCGTCCACCACGATCACCGGGCGCCCGGCGGCCACGTCGGCGATCGCCCGATTGATGCCGGCAAAAGCGCTCTCGGTCATCGTGTCCTCCCTCCCGGCATCATCCCCCAGCCCCCTCGATACCGGAGCGAAAATGTGGGCAGGCCAACCTCGCGACATACTTCGCGACTTTGAGCGACCCAGGCGGCATGCCAACGCAGCGTAGCCCCAGGTCGCATCACAGCGGCAATGTCTGCAATGTGTACGAGAGGATGTGACCTCACGAAGGCATCCGACGATGACCACCGCACCCCCACCACCTCACTGCCCTTGCAGGCCAACAAGTTAGCCGCGGTGATCATCCCCGCCCGCGTCCGGCAGGCTGGGGTGAGTGACCGCTAGCCTGGAATTACCTCTTCACCGAGGTTTCCGCCCCGGGGTAGCTCTTCGGGCGATCGTTGAGGGGGCGGTGAGAGAGGGTTCCTGGTGGACGCTGAGGACGCGTCAGCGATCGGTGCGCGGGCTCGTAAGATCCGACGTCGTCGCGGGCTGAGGCTGGACGTGGTTGTCGGCCTGGCCGGGATCAGCAAGAGCTACCTGGGGATGTTGGAACACGGACAGCGTGGGTTCCACCGGCGCTTGGGGTGGATCGGCGCGCGGCACCGGGTCACAGCCGTCCTCGACGATGCCCTCGCCGAGACACGCCCGACCCCTCCGTAAGGGACACCGGCCCGGCGCAGGCCGCCGGGATGCTGCACCTGACCGCCGCGCTGAACTACGCTCGGCAAAACCGGGCCAGTGACGACGAAGACCACCTAGGCCATGCTGGCGAGTTGGCCTGTTGCGGGGGAAGGCAACGTGCTGCTCCAGCATTTCGGCCCGGACACTGTCTGCCAGACACATGCCCCGAGTCGGCAGCGGCTGGATGCGGTGGCGGTGCTGGCCGAGCGGGAATCTCAGCTCTCGGCGCGGCAACGTCTGGCTCTGGTGGATGCGGCGGCGTCGTGGTTGTCCAAGCTGAACGGTGAGATCAACTGGCGTATGCGCTGCTGGGCGCGGCATGCATGGACGAGATCGCCACCGAGCAAGTCTATCTGGCGCTGATCACCCCACCCGTCGAGCCAGAGGATCATTCCGAGGGTCTTCCTCGCAGTAGCCGGTTGTCCCGGGTGAGCGTCGCCGGTCAAGGCTGACGCGCAGCGTGATCACGTAGGGACGCGGCAGCGGGCTAACCACACTAGCTCGGCCCGAGCAGTCGGCAGGCCCGGCGACCTGTGAGAACTTTTCGTTCTGGGGTCGCCTTGCCTTCTGCTGTACGCCGCCGCCGGGCCGAGCGACCGCAGCGTAGCGAGGATCGGACCGGCCGGCGAGCGCAGCGGCCGAAGGCCGCACTTGGCACAGGCGGACGCTGTGAGGTAAGGGCGCCAGCTGCGAAACGCACGTCGTTTACGCGGCGGACGGGTCAACATTCGAGCTGGCGCATCGCCGCGCGAACGGTCTCGGCGAATGGAACGTCGAGTCTTCATAGATCTCAAGCGCCTTCTGCCAGAGCTCACCGGCTCGGCCGCGTTCTGCGGCCTCGGAGGCGATGTGATCCCCGTCCCGACAGTGCCTCTACTTCACCGTGCCGGTCACCGAGTTGTCGGGCGTGTCGAGCAGCGCAGATTCCGCGGCCCGTCCTGTCAAATGCTGATCGGCGACAGATCGCGCCCTCCTGCTGCCGAGTCGGTCCTGTCGGGCGGACTCGGCTCCCGGTTATGGCGCTGGCAGGCCGAGGTATCCGCAGCACGATCCATCGCACTATCGCTGCGAGCGAGGTGACGAGCGGGGCTGGCGTGATCGCCGGCTCCGCTCACCGGGTAGGGGTTCACGGCTGAACACCGAGGAGTCCATCATGTCCCAGTCCATATCGACCGGCCGTAGCTCGATCGCCACGGTGAACCCGTACACCAACGAGGTTGTGCGCGAGTTTCCGCCGATGAGTCCAGAGGCCATCGACCACGCGGTCGAAGCCGCGCACCAGGCGTTCCAGTCCTGGCGCCTGAGGCCGGTGCAGGAGCGGGCAGCACTCGTAGGACGAGCCGCACAGCTGCTGCGCGAACGCAGCGAGGAGCTGGCCCGCCTGGTGACCCTGGAGATCGGCAAGCTAATCCGGCACAGTCGCGCCGAGATGCACCTGGCCGTCCGCATCCTGGAGTACTACGCCCACCACGGTCCGGGGCAGATCGTGGACGAGTCGCTGAGCGTAGATGAGGGGTCAGCGAAAATCGTCAATGCCCCGCTGGGCGTGCTGCTCGGCGTACAACCCTGGAACTTTCCCGTCTACCAGGTTGTGCGTTTCGCCGCTCCGAACCTCGTGCTGGGCAACACCATCCTGCTCAAGCACGCCAGCAACACCCCGCAATCCGCGCTGGCCTTGGAACAGCTCTTCGCTGACGCGGGAGCGCCCGAAGGCGTGTACACGAACTTGTTCGTCGCCGGGCGCGAGGTCGGTCGGATCATTGACAACCCACTCGTGCGGGGAGTCTCGTTGACCGGAAGCGACCAGGCCGGCGCCAACGTCGCCGAGATCGCCGGGCGCAATGTGAAGAAGAGCGTGCTCGAACTTGGCGGGAGCGATCCGTTCATCGTGCTGGACGATCACAACCTGGAGCGGACCGTCGAGGCCGCCATGATCGGCCGCATGCACAACATGGGGCAGAGCTGCGTAAGCGCCAAACGGATGATAGTGGTGGAACCAGTGTTCAAGGGCTTCGTGTCCTCGCTCGCCGAACGCATGAGTGCTCTCAAGCCGGGGGACCCCGCCGACGAGTCAACCATGCTGGCGCCACTGTCCTCCGAGCGCGCCGCCGAGCAGCTCATGGAGCAGGTTCGAGATGCCCTGGACAAGGGCGCCACTGCCGTGGTCGGTGGAGGACGAATCGACCACCCGGGCGCCTTCGTGCAACCGACGGTCCTCACCGGCGTGACCCCACATATGCGTGCGTACACCGAAGAACTATTCGGTCCGGTCGCTGTCGTCTACCGCATTGAGGACGATGCTGAAGCGGTAGCGTTGGCGAACGCATCACCCTACGGCCTCGGTGGGGCAGTGTTCAGCAGCGACCTTCAGCGCGCTTACGCGGTTGCCAACCAGCTCGAAAGCGGGATGGTCTGGATCAATCACCCGACCTCGTCGGAACCGAACCTGCCCTTTGGTGGTATTAAGCGCTCCGGCTATGGGCGCGAATTGTCGCACCTCGGCATCCAGGAGTTCGCCAACAAGAAGCTGATCGCCACGATGCCGACCGACGCTCCCATCACTGATGCACTCGGCTAGACCGGCCACTGGCGGGAGACTTAGTGCGCTGACCCTTGGCCGGCGTGAGGGGTCCCAGTGGCCGATGTTCCGCAAGCAACCCCGGGGATCCGGACCCTGCCTACAGTTCGCGGGAGGACGGATCGAGGGGGAAAGACGCTAGACACCGGTGTTGTCAACTAGCGCTGCACCGGCAGAGACTTCGACGAAGAGAGGCGAACAAAGATGATCGTCGCAATCGAGCCCTTGGGCCAGACCGATCGCTCCACTGAGAACATCTCGGGCACCGCTGGGAAGCGGACCATGCCGATGGACGCTTACCGGGACGGGGACCAGCTGGTCATACACTTCGACCTCCCGGGCATCGACCCCGACTCGGTCGAGCTGAACGTGGAGAACAACGTTCTGAGGGTGAAGGCGAGGCGGCCGAGGCCGCAGATCGAGGATTCGCAGTGGTTGGTGTCCGAGCGGCTGCACGGCACCTTCTCGTGCGAGCTGCACCTGAGTGACGGACTCGACCTCGACAAGATCCACGCCAGCTACGAGCAGGGTGTGTTGACACTCAGTATTCCGGTCGCCGAGGAGAGCAAGCCGCGCCGGATCGAGATCGGTGGCTCTCATACCAGCGGAGCCAGCTCAGCCGTTTCCTGACCCACCGATCGGCGAGATGCTGGCCGCACACATCCTCAGTCACAAGTGCCCGGGGATCGCCAGTACCTGGCACGGGAAGCCTTCGGGGTGGGTCTACGGCCGAGTCGGCCGCAGACCCACCCCGGTCGGCGTTCACTTCAACGTTGCGCGTCACACACCTCCTAGACGGGCTTACTTCTCTGCTTCACAGCTCCGCGCCAGTCGACCGGCCAGTAGGCGTATGAACTGTGACGGTTCACTCAATTCACCGCCCTCTGCAAGAAACGCCATCCAGTACAGAATCTCAGCTGCTTCCACCATTCATTCCGGCGTCGCCCTTGCGCTCGTCGTATGCTTTCTGCGGCGCGCTCACAAGTAGGTGCGTGGGATTTAGTTCGAGGATGCGCTTGATGTGCGACACGTGCTGCCTCATGGCGCGATACATTTTATCCAGGGTCGGCA
>DASYIL010000081.1:0-25443 GCA_035997545.1 Pseudonocardiaceae bacterium | reverse complement strand
CCTGCGCTGGTGGTGGGGGACACGTCAGCAATGGTGCCCACTGTCGAGGACGAATTCCGTGCCGCCGGTCTTACCCACTTGACTGCGGTCTCCGGTGCCAATGTGGCGATCTTGTGTGGGGCCGTCCTGGGGCTGGCCAGGTTCGCTCGGGCCGGACCGCGGACCGCGGCGATCCTGGCCGGGCTGGTACTGGTCGGATTTGTGGTGGTGTGCCGTCCCTCGCCGAGTGTGCTGCGCGCCGCCGCGATGGGCGCCGTCACGCTGCTGGCCCTGGTGCTCGGCCGCCGCCGTTCGGCGGTGCCCGCGCTGTGCGCTGCAGTTCTCGTGTTGCTGCTGGTCGATCCGGCGCTAGGAAATGACCCGGGGTTCGCGCTATCGGTGCTGGCCACTGGTGGGTTGGTGCTACTCGCGCCTGGCTGGGCAGCTGGGTTACGCGGCTACGGGGTGCCTCCGGGGATCGCCGAGGCGTTGGCGGTGCCCGCCGCCGCGCACATGGTCACCGTGCCGGTGGTGGCGGGCTTGTCCGGCCAGGTGAGCTTGGTCGCGGTGCTGACCAACCTGCTGGCCGCCCCGGCGGTTGCGCCAGCGACGGTTCTCGGCGTGCTCGCCACGGTACTCGGGGCAGTGCACCCCGGTGCCGCGGTGGTCGCGGTGCACCTGGCCGGCCCGGCGGTGAGCTGGCTGGTGAGTGTTGGTCATCACGGAGCGGCGGTCCCCGACGGGGTGATGCCGTGGTCCGGCGGGGCCATGGGTGCGCTGCTACTGGCGTTGGTCGTCGTTGCGGTGCTGCTCGCGATGCGGGCGCACCGGCTGCGGGTGCTCGTGGCCGCCGGGTTGGTCGGCGCGTTGCTGGTGCTGGTGCCCACGCGATACGTGGTGCCCGGCTGGCCGGCAACCGGTTGGGCGATGGTGGCCTGCGACGTGGGCCAGGGTGACGCGGTGGTGCTGGCTACCGCAGAACCGGATCGGGCGGTGCTCGTCGACACCGGCCCCGACCCGGGGCCGGTGTCGGCCTGCCTCGACCGCCTCGGCATCCGGCGGCTCGCCCTGGTTGTGATCAGCCACCTGCATGCCGACCACGTCGGCGGGCTGGCCGGCGCGCTGCGCGGGCGAGCGGTCAGCGCGGTGGCGCTCGGTCCCGGACGAAGCCCCCCGTGGGCGTTCGCCGAGGTGTTACGGGTCACGACGACGGCCCACGTGCCGGTGGTGGCGGTGACCGCGGGACAGCGGTTGTCCTGGCCCGGTCTGGTGCTCGACGTGCTGGCCCCGCTGCGAACCCCGGCGTCGGTTGAGGACCATGACGCCGAAGTCGACGGCACCGCGGTGAACAACACGTCGGTCGTGCTCAGGGCGAGCACCTCGGCCGGGCGGCTACTTCTCACCGGAGACGTGGAGCTCGATGCGCAGGCGAACCTGCTGGCCGCCGGGACCGATCTACGGGCCGACGTGCTCAAGGTTCCGCATCACGGTTCGCGCTACGACGCCGAAGAGTTCCTTGCTGCGGTACGACCGCGAGTGGCGATCGTCAGCGTCGGAGCGCACAACAGTTACGGTCATCCAAGCCAGCACGTACTCAACGCACTGGCTGAGCACGGCTCCCGGGTAATGCGCACCGACCTCAACGGGGACGTCGCGATAGCAGGTGGTCCCAGTCTCCAGGTGGTAACGCGCGGCCCTCCCTGAGGAGGTGCCAGTGCGTTGCGGTCAGTCCGAAAGCCCGCCTGCGACGTGGAAGACGCCTCCTAGCACGCCGTTGAATGGCCTGGCCTGTGGTGGATTGGCGGTCTGCGGGGCGGGTTTGTCGGCTCGAGCGTTGTCAGCGCTTGCACTACCGGCGGACCGCCTCGGTGCCGCGGGCCCTGCTGCGGAACTTCTGGAGGCGGCCGGTCTCACGGAGGCGACCTCCGCGGAGGTTGCCTCCGTGAGACCGTGCCGAGGAGACGCCTGCACCGGCGCCCGCCGCACGGGAAGATCCCCCAGGGACGAACCCCACTGTGGGGCCGCGCCTGGTGTCCAAGGAGCGGCCTGGCCAGGACCTGAGACGGGAGTTGAAGGATTCGTCGCGAACGCGCCCTGCCCAGTACTTGTGGGGCTCGTCACCGGCTCGGTGATCGGCCCCGCCTCGCCGCCGGCTAGCAGAAGCGAGCCTCCATTCAATGCGGTGGAGGCAAACATCACGGCCGACCCGGCGAACAACGCTCCGAGGGTGCGCGCTGTAGGCCTCCATGAACTGGGTGATACAGGCGGCGAAAAACCGGCGACCATCGACGAAGCACGCTCCCTTTTACGGCTCACAAACGGGCCTCGAAGGCCCATCACCCCTATGCCGGCGACACCATACCGTGCGTCACCGTCCGTGGGAGGTATCTTCGGGGAACGCCACGCGATTAACCTCCGAGGGCCTCGCGGACGGCCTTGGCGCTGGGCGGCACGGTGGCTCGCAGTCCCAGGTGGCCTTCCACCGCATCCAAGGTCTTGAGCCCGTCGCCGGTGATGAGCAGAACGGTTTCCGCGTCGGGATCCAGCTGCCCGCCCTCTACGAGCTTCTTCGCGCAGGCCACCGTTACCCCCCCGGCGGTTTCAGCGAAGATTCCTTCGGTACGCGCCAGCAACCGGATGCCCTCGACTATCTCGGCGTCGGCGACGTCCTCGATCGCGCCGCCGGTGCGGCGGACGGCATCCAATACGTAGGGACCGTCGGCGGGCGCACCGATCGCCAGTGAACGGGCGATGGTGTCCGGCCGGACCGGTGCGACCACGTCGTGACCAGCCTTGAAGGCCGCCGACACCGGCGAACAACCGGTGGCCTGGGCTCCGAACACCCGGTACGGCGTAGGCTGCACCAGGCCCAATTCGGTGAACTCGCGGAAACCCTTGTCCACCTTGGTCAGCTGCGAGCCGGACGCGATCGGCACCACGACCTGGTCGGGAAGCCGCCAGCCGAGTTGCTCGGCGACCTCATAGCCCAGTGTCTTGGAGCCCTCGGCGTAGTAGGGCCGGACGTTGACGTTGACGAATGCCCAATCCTCGTGATCCGCCGCGAGCTCGGTGGCCAACCGGTTGACGTCGTCGTAGGTGCCGTCCACCGCGATCAGCGCGCCGTCGTAGACCGCGGTGGTGAGCACCTTAGCTCGCTCCAATGAGGAGGGGATGAGTACCACCGACTCCCACCCCGCCCGGGCCGCCGCGGCGGCCACCGCATTGGCGAGGTTGCCCGTTGACGGGCAGGCCAGCACGCGAAAGCCGAGTTGCCGAGCGGCGGCCAGCGCGACCGCCACCACCCGGTCCTTGAAGGAGTGCGTCGGGTTGCCGGTGTCGTCCTTGACCCACAGCCGCCGGAGCCCCAGCGCGTCGGCGAGCCGGTCGGCGCGGATCAGCCGAGTCATGCCGGGCTGGGTGTTCGGATATTCGTCGACGTCCTCCGGCACCGGCAGCAGCCTGCGGTAACGCCAGATCGATGGTGGCCCGGATTCGATGTCCGTGCGGGTGATGTGGCCGAAGTCGTAGCCCACCTCCAGCGGGCCGAAGCACTCCATGCAGGCGAACTCGGCAGCCAGCGCTGAGCTGGATCCGCATTCCCGGCACACCAGCTGGCGCGCCGGGCCTAGGTCGAGGGCAGCAGTGGTCCCGGTCTGTAGCGTGCTAGTCATCGCGAGGTCTCTCCTCATCTCTCCCGCATCGCGGGTCGGAATTGGCACCGTGAGCGCCAGCGGCCTCGCGGAATGAAGACATGCACGCGAGCTAGCGTCGGTTGCCGGGGCTTCATCGGGCCGATCCCTCTGCCCCTCTGGATGAGCGGTATTCGGTTGTACTCTGCACCGTACGTCAGTTGATACCGACCGCCCAGCCGGGTCCAGCATGCGGGAGCTCGGATCCGGCTCGCGCTGCGATGCGAGGATGGGCGGCGTGAACACCCCGACGGTGACGTCCGCGCCGCTGCACCTGGTCCTCGGCGAGGAAGAACTGCTGGTCGAGCGGGCAGCGCAGGCCTCGGTGGACGCCGCGCGGCGGGCCGACCCGGAGATCGAAGTGCGCCGGGTGCGCACCACCGACCTGGTTGCGGGCGAGCTACGCGAGCTGGTCAGCCCGTCGCTGTTCGCACAAGGGCGGGTGGTGGTGCTGCTCGCTGCGCACGAGGCGGGCAAGGACATTGCAGACGCGATCCTGGACTACGCGCGCAACCCATCCGACGGCATCGTGCTCGTCGTCGTGCACGCGGGGGGCGCTCGCGGCAAGGCGCTGGCCGACGGGCTGCGCGCGGCCGGTGCCGTGGTCAGCGAATGCCCCCGGGTCACCCGCTTCGAGGATCGGGCCGGTTTCGTGCGTGACGAGGTCCACCGGGCCGATGGGCGGATCAGTACTGGCGCCGTCACCGCCCTGCTTGACGCCGTCGGTTCCGACCTGCGCGAACTCGCCTCTGCGGCGGCCCAGCTGACCACCGACAGCGGCGGCTCGGTGGACGAGGCCGCGGTACGCCGCTACCACCGGGGCCGCGCCGAGGTCACCGGTTTCTCGGTTGCGGAGAAGGTGATGACCGGGGACCGTGCCGGCGCACTGGAGATGCTGCGCTGGGCGATGCAGCTGGGCGTGCCACACGTGCTGGTGGCCGACGCCCTCGCCGACGCCGTGCGCACGGTTGCCCGGGTGAGCGCCGCTGGCCGTGGCGACCCGTACCGGCTGGCCAGCACCCTGGGCATGCCACCGTGGAAGGTCAAGAAGGCGATAGCGCAGTCCCGCGGCTGGGAACGCGACGGGCTTGCCCAGGCGATCCAGCTGGTCGCCGCGGTCAATGCCGATGTCAAGGGCGTCGCCGCGGACGCCGAGTATGCCCTGGAACGCGCGGTGCTCGCGCTGTGCGCCGCCCGGCGCCGCTGACCGGCGTTACAGCTGGTTGGCTTGCTCGGCCATCGCCGACTTGCGGTTCGCCGCCTGGTTGCGGTGGATGACGCCCTTGCTCACGGCTTTGTCCAGCTGGCGGCTGGCGGTCCGCAGCTCGCCCAGCGCCCGATCCTTCTCGCCGGCGGCCGCGGCCTCGCGAAACCGGCGGACCGCAGTCTTGAGCGACGACTTGATGGACTTGTTGCGCAGTCGCGCCTTCTCGTTGGTCCGGATCCGCTTCAGCTGCGACTTGATGTTGGCCACGCGTCTACCTTCGATCTCGCCTTCAGGAGGGGGTGCCGTAGCGCGGCACGGTGGATGAGCGTAACAGCCGCGTGCCACCGGGCGTGAAAGCCGGTAGGACAGGGTGATGGAAGTACTGGGCAGCCGCATCCTGCTTCACCCGCGGGACCGTGGGCGTTCGACGGCGTTCTACCGCGATGTGCTCGGCCTCGCCGTCCACCGCGAGTTCCCCGGCGGCACGGTCTTCGTCCTCGGGGGCGGCTTCCTCGAGGTCTCCGGGCGGTCCGCTGCGGAGCCGAGTGCGGCGACCGCGGTGTGGTTACAGGTCCGCGACCTGGCCGCGACGGCCGCTGAGCTCAGCCAGCGGGGAGTCGAGGTGCTCCGAGAGCCGCGTCGGGAACCGTGGGGGCTCGACGAAATGTGGATCGCCGACCCGGACGGGCTGCGATTGGTGATTGTCGAGGTGCCTGCCGATCACCCGCTGCGCGTTGATCAGCGGTGCGTGCCCTAAGAATATGTCGCAGAATATGTCGCGCTGGCCGAGCAGCTCGGGATTCTGCTGGTCACCCTCGACGCCCGCATCGCAGCAGCACCGCGAATCAAGGCTGACGTCGAGGTGCTGCCCGCGATCTCGCGCGACCTCAGTAAACCCGGTAGGGCAGGAACTTCCCATCCAGTACCAGTCGCACCCGGCCGCATGAGGGGTCTTCGCGGCGTTCGAAAGACAGCTCGAAGTCGATGGCGCTCATGATGCCGTCACCGAATTCCTCGCGGATCAGTTCGGCCAGCGTATTACCGTAGACCTGCACTATCTCCTGCAGCCGGTAGACCACCGGTTCGGTGGCATCGACCACGCCCGCACCGCGAACCGGCGGTAACTGCAGGGCCACGACGACATCGTCGTCCAGGTGCAGCAGGTGCCCCACGGCGCGGGCCTGTTCGGCGTCCAGCGGCTGCTGGCCCAGGACGGCCGACGTGCTCCACACCAGCGACCGGTCCAGGGTCTTCGCGATGGTCGTCCAGGACACCTGGAGGCGGTGCTTGGCGGCGAGTGCCGCGGCGGCGGCTTCCCGGCGCCCTAAGGTGGGCAGGGGAATGATGGTCACGGTGGGTCTCCTCCCGGTGCGGTTTCCTCCGATCATCCTGGCCGGTTTGGTCCGCGTCATGCTGCCCAGAGCGAACACACGGTCATGGGGTGGGTCGCGAGAGTGGCATCCTGACGGCCATGTCGGAGTGCGATCACCGTGGCGTGCGACCATGACGCGATCCCCTAATGCCATTGAGGACGCTGAGTGACCACGTTCGCCGACAAGACGTTCACCCCTCCCGAGCTGATCCGCAACTTCTGTGTCATCGCGCACATCGACCACGGAAAGTCCACCTTGGCCGACCGCATGCTGCAGCTCACCGGCGTCCTTGACGCCCGCAACTACCGGGCGCAGTACCTGGACCGGATGGACATCGAGCGGGAGCGCGGCATCACCATCAAGGCGCAGAATGTCCGGCTGCCCTGGCAGGTCGGCGGGGTAGACCACGTGCTGCACCTGATCGACACCCCGGGGCACGTCGACTTCACCTACGAGGTGTCCCGGGCGCTGGAGGCGTGCGAGGGTGCGGTCCTGCTGGTGGACGCTGCGCAGGGGATCGAGGCGCAGACGCTGGCCAACCTCTACCTGGCGCTGGAGAAGGACCTCAGGATCATCCCGGTACTCAACAAGATCGACCTCCCGGCGGCCGAGCCGGACCGCTACGCCGCTGAGCTTGCGCACATCATCGGCTGCCGGCCCGAGGACGTGCTTCGGGTCAGCGCGAAGACCGGGCAGGGCGTGCGGGAACTGCTCGACGAGGTGGTCCGCGTGGTCCCGGCGCCCGTCGGTGACGCTGCCGCGCCCACCCGGGCGATGATCTTCGACTCGGTTTACGACTCCTACCGGGGCGTGGTCACCTACGTCCGAGTGATGGACGGACGGATCACCCCGCGGGACCGGATCCGGATGATGGCCACCAACACCACCCACGAATTGCTCGAGGTCGGCATCATCTCGCCTGACCAGAAGCCGTGTGACGGCTTGGGCGTCGGCGAGGTCGGCTATCTCATGACCGGGGTGAAGGACGTCCGGCAGTCCCGGGTCGGGGACACGGTCACCAGCGAGCGCAAGGGTGCCACCGAGGCACTGCCCGGCTACCGCACCCCCAAGCCGATGGTGTTCGCCGGGCTGTACCCGATGGACGGCTCGGACTACCCGGAGCTGCGCGAAGCCTTGGACAAACTACGGCTCAACGATGCCGCGCTGAGTTACGAGCCGGAGACCTCGGCCGCACTGGGGTTCGGTTTTCGCTGCGGGTTCCTCGGCCTGCTGCACCTGGAGATCACCCGGGACCGGATGCAGCGCGAGTTCGGCCTTGACCTCATCTCCACCGCACCCAACGTGGTCTACCGGGTGGTGCGCGACGACGGCACCGAGCAGATCGTCACCAACCCCGCGGACTGGCCCGACGGCAAGGTCGCCGAGGTGCACGAGCCGGTGGTTCGCTGCACCGTCATCGCACCGTCGGAGTTCGTCGGCACGATCATGGAGCTCTGCCAGAGCCGCCGCGGCACCCTGCTGGGAATGGACTACCTGTCCAAGTCGCGGGTGGAGATGCGCTACACCCTGCCGATGGCCGAGATCATGTTTGACTTCTTCGACGCGCTGAAGTCCCGCACCCGCGGCTACGCCTCGATGGACTACGAGGAGTCCGGTGAGCAGGCCGCTGACCTGGTGAAAGTGGACATCCTGCTGCAGGGCGAGCCGGTAGACGCGTTCTCCGCGATCGTGCACCGCGAGGCGGCCTACGGCTACGGCACGTCGATGGCGACCAAGCTGCGTGAGCTCATCCCACGCCAGCAGTTCGAGGTGCCGATCCAGGCCGCGATTGGCTCCCGGATCATCGCCCGAGAGACGATCCGCGCCATCCGCAAGGACGTGCTGGCCAAGTGCTACGGCGGGGACATCACCCGCAAGCGCAAACTGCTGGAGAAGCAGAAGGAGGGCAAGAAGCGAATGAAGACGATCGGCCGCGTCGAGGTCCCCCAAGAAGCCTTCATAGCCGCCCTCTCCACCAACGACCGCACGTAGCCTGCCGCTGTACAGCAGTCTGGACCCAGGTTGCTGTAATTGAGGCCTCCATCATTGCAGTCTGCATCCAGACTGCGGACGAGCCGGAGCGAGCTCGTCAGGCCGCGTACGAGCGGATGGAACCGCTTCATACTGGGTGGTCGATCCGGAGCCGCCCGGCGGGCTGACCGTCTTTGAGCTCGACTCGCAGGATCGCTACCGGGAGGTGGCGAGAGCCTGCGGGGATGAGAAGTTCACCACTGAGCGACCCTTCCCGATCACGATCATTCCGGCCCGACTACTAGACGGCCTGTGCCCGTAACGTCGCGTTCTGGATCAGCGGGTGAAGACAATCTTGCCGGCGGTGTCGCCGTCGAGCATCGCCTTGAAGCCCTGCTCGGCGTCGGACATCGGCAGCACTGCGCCGATGTGCGGGTGCACCCCGGTGACGTCCAGGAAGGACAGCAGGTCGCCCAGCTCGTCGCGGGTGCCCATGGTGGAGCCGATCATCCGCAGCTGCAGGAAGAAGAGCCGCTGCAGCTCGGCGCGGTCGGCGTCTCCGGTGGTGGCGCCGGAGCAGACGATGATCCCGCCCGGTTTGAGCGACTTCGCTGAATGTGACCAGGTGGACTTGCCGACGGTCTCGAACACCGCGTCGACTCGTTCGGGCAGCCGAACGCCGGGTTCGAACGTCTCGTGCGCCCCCAGTGAGCGGGCCAGCTCGCGCTTGTCCTCGGTGCGCCCGGTCACCCACACTCGCATCCCGACGGCGCGGCCGAGCTGCACCAGGGCCGTGGACACCCCACCCGAGGCGCCCTGTACGAGCATGGTCTGCCCGGGCCGCAGCCCGGACTTCACGAACAGCATCCGGTAGGCGGTGAGCCAGGTGGTGCTCAGGCAGGCGGTCTCGGGGAAGGTCAGCGACGCCGGTTTGGGCAGCACATTGCGCGCTGGCACGACAACGGTGTCGGCGAAGCTGCCTTGTAGTTCCTCGGTGAGCAGCGTGCGGCGCGGGTCGAGGGTCTCGTCACCGATCCATCCCGGGCTGGTGATGACGGAGTGCAGTACCACCTCGGACCCGTCGGGCAGCACGCCGGCGCCGTCACAACCCAGGATCATCGGGAATTGCTCGGGTTTGATGCCCACTCCGCGCAGCGTCCACAGATCGTGCATGTTCAGGCTGGCTGCTCGCACGGTGACCGCCACGTGGCCGTCGGGCACGTCCGGGTCGGGGCGGTCTCCGATGCGCAGCGAGGCCAGCGGGTCCTCGTGATTCGGCTGGGTGGCATAGACGGCGAACATGCGTCCAACCTAATGCCGCCCGCCGGCGGGCACATCCAGGCGAGCTACCCTGCGCTCGTGCTGTGGGCTGGCTGGGAAGCCGCGATCCGCTGGTGGGACAGTGTGGAGCTGTGGCTCACCCAGCTCCAGCTCGCCCTGCAGGTGGCCCTGCTCATGCTAGTGCTGCTGCCGGTCTGCTGGTGGGCGGCTCGGGTTATCGACCGGGTGTTCGGCCTGGCTTTTGACTGGCTCGGCCACCGCTACGCCGTCGACACTGAGGACATTACTGGGGATGTAGAGGAGCCCCGATGAACTCCCGCCGGCAGGTCAGCGCCGCGCTGATCGGCCTGCTCGTCCTGGTGGCCGGCGGCTGGTTCGGGCAGCAGGCGCTGAGGGACCCACCTGGCGCTGGCTCACCCAGCGCTGACCGGCCGGCGGTGGTTGCCTCGGCGGCCGGCCTGCAGGTGCGGGCGCTGTCGCAGCTACCGCCGCAGGCCGCGGAGGTGTGGCAGCTGGTCCAGCGCGGCGGTCCCTTCCCTTACCGGCAGGATGGGGCAGTGTTCGGCAACCGGGAGGGGCGGTTGCCCAAGCGGCAGTCCGGCTTCTACCGGGAGTACACCGTCCCGACACCGGGTGAGTCCGACCGGGGCGCCCGCCGCCTGATCACCGGCCGCCCAGTCACCAGTGACACCGCGGAGCTGTACTACACCGGCGACCATTACGAGTCCTTCGTCGTGGTCGATCCTCGGCGGTGAGGCGTGTGCTGCGCTATGTCCCCGATGCCGCCCTTGCGCTCGCCGAAGCCCGTGGACGAGGGGCTCTGGCCCACCTGGTGGGCCCGGTGACCAGTAAGGCCGCGGCGCTGGACGCGATCGGCACGGCTCTGAACTTCCCGGCCTGGTGCGGCCGCAACCTCGACGCGCTGTACGACTGCCTCGTCGACCTGTCCTGGCAGCCCGACGGTGAGCACGTGCTGATCTGGGCCGGCCATCGCCAGCTCGAGGTCGCCGACCCCGAGGGCTACCGTGCCGTGCTCGCGGTGCTCGATGACGCGGCCGCGGCCGGCACGGGGCGCCCGCTGTCGGTGGTGCTCGCCGACGAGTGATCAGCTGGTGGGCACCCAGGCCGCCGGGCGTTTCTCAGTGAAGGCGCGGATTCCTTCCTGGCCTTCTGCTGACGCGAACCGCGCGGCCGACAGGTCGAGCATTGCCGCGAAGTCCTGCGCCATCGTCGGCGCGCGCAGCAACTGCTTGGTCAAGGCCAGCGCCTCGGGTCCACCCTTAGCGAGCATTCCGGTGTAGCGGTCCACCTCGGCGTCCAGTCGCTCGGCCGGTACCGCGCTGTTGAGCAGGCCGACGGCGACCGCCCGGGTGGCGTCGAAGTTCTCCCCGGTGAGCAACAGCTCGTGCGCCGCGCGGGGCAGCAGGCGGGGCAGCACGGTCACCGAGATCACTGCGGGCACCACCCCGAGACGCACCTCGGTGAACGCGAAGGTGGCGTCGTATGCGGCGACGGCGATATCGGCAGCCGCTGTCAAGCCGATCCCGCCCGCACGGGCGTGCCCGGCCAGCTTGGCGACGATCGGTTTCGGATGTGTCCAGATCCGCTCCAGGATGCGGGGGAACTCGTTGATCGCATCCCCGGGCTCGGTGAGGTCCATCCCGGCGCAGAACACCGGCCCGGTGTGGTCGAGCACCACCACCCGCACCTCGTCGTCGGTGGCGCTGCGCTCCAGCGCGTCGCGTAGCTCGGCTTGCAACTGCATGGACAGCGCATTGCGGTTGGCGGGGGAGTCCAGCGTGATGGTGGCTATCCCGGACTGCACGGCCAGGTGCACCAGCTCGTCGGTCATGGGTCTGACGGTAACCGCCGGCTTGTTCGTCTGTGCCGCATCACCGGGCAGGCGGCGTCGGCACGCTGTCGTTGATATTCGCCCCCGTGTCGTGGCCGCCCAGCGTGTCGAACATACGTTCGATACGCTGAATCCGGGTCATCACGAGTGGGAGGCGGTTGTGACCACTATCGGTACCTCTAGGCTGCGCCGGATGCTGCCGGGGGACGACCAGGAGCGGGCGACATTGATCGCCCTGGTGCAGGAGCGACCGCAGGCCGCGTCATGGCCAGAGGTCGTCGCCGAGATCATCGAAGTGGGCAGCGCCCAGTCCGTGTGGGACGCGTACCACGAGCAGTCGCTCTTCGACGCCGACACACCTGCTCCGATCGCTGAAGCCGCTCGCCAGATCGCCGGCTGGCGGGCCGCCGGGCTGGGCGTGCACACCTTCCGCGACGTCTCGTACCCGGCGCAGTTGCGCGAGATCCACCAGGTGCCACCCGTGCTCTTCAGCCGGGGAACCCTTTGCCCTGATGATCCGGCGGTGTCAGTGGTCGGGTCCCGCCGGGCCTCCGACCAGAGCGTGGACTGGGCATCGGAGGTGTCGTCAGCGCTGGTATCGGCTGGGATCACGGTCGTCTCCGGCCTAGCGGCAGGCATCGACACCGCCGCTCACACCGCGGCGCTGGACGCCGGAGGGCGGACAGTCGCCGTGCTCGGCACCGGCATCAACCGCGTCTACCCGGCCGTGAACCGTGACCTGCAGGAGCGCATCGCATGCGAAAGCTTGGTGGTGTCCCAGTTCTGGCCCGATGCGGCTGCGACTAAGAAGTCATTCCCGCTACGCAACGCCACGATGAGCGGTTACGGTCGAGCCACGATCGTCGTCGAGGCGGGGGAGACCAGCGGCGCCCGAATTCAGGCGCGGGTGGGTGTCGAGCACGGTCGGCCGGTGATCCTGCGCGACCGCGTGGTTCAGGCGAATGAGTGGGCCGCAGCGCTGCAGCACCGGCCGGGGGTGCACATCGTGTCCAGCGTGGACGAGGCGCTGGGCGTCGTTGCCGCGCTGCGCCCCGATCTCGATGTCCGGGTACCTCATGTACAGCTACAAGGACCTCGAAGCACCCGCCAGGCACAACCAGACCCTGCTCAGCGTGCTGCTGCTCGCTGTTCTGGACGTCCACGGTGGGTGCATTGAGCAGCGGCTCGGCCACGACGTCGATGCCTGGGCGTTCGTGCCGTCCGTTCGGACCGACCGGACCGGCGAGCATCCACTGCATGTGGTGGCGAAACGGGCGGGAGTGGCGCTACCCGAGATCGAGCTCCTGACCGGCGAGCGTGCGGACCCGGAGCAGCGCGTGACCAGCGCCGACCGTTTCGCGCTGGTCGCGAACAGCCCCGTGCGAGGTCGTCGCGTCCTCCTGATCGAGGACACTTGGACCAGCGGCGGCGGGTAGTCGGCCTTTCCCTCGCCGGCCGACACCACCACGACACAGCCCAGCCAGGACCCCCCGACCCCACGACGTTCTCGTCAAGCTCTCATTAGCACCTGGGTGACCGCCACCCGAGTGGAACAGACGTAGCGGGTTTCTGCTGCGCTTCTTCTTCGCCCACCGGATGCATCCCGCGCAGGTGCAGTCGTTGCTCGCCGACTACCGAACCGCATTTACTACCCAGCGCGATGACTTCGAGGCGCTCGTGGTCAGGCTGATCGGGCTAGGCCCGTCTGGTGGGCGACGTCGTAGCGGTCCGCGATGATTTGGGCCACGGCGGGCTCGGGCCCGAGCGGATCCGCCAGCACTGCGTCCCGCCGGACTTCGTGCGCCTGTCGGGTGATCTTGTCGGGGAGGAGGCCGGGGGCGAGGAACCAGGAGGCGACGGCGATACGTCGGGTACCGGCCGCTTCCAGGGTTGCGATGGCGTCGGGCACGGTCGGCTGCGCGGCGCAGGCGAAGGCGGGGACCACCTGCCAGCGGGTCCGCCGAGTCCAGGCGGTAGTGACGGCGGCGACGGCGGCATTGGACGGGGCCTGCTGGGAACCGGCGGCGGCGAGCACGACACCGAACTCCGGGTCAGCAGGCGACACGCCGACCCCGGCCAGCCGGCGCAGCGCAGCGGCCTCCAGTCGTGGGTCGGGGCCCAGCACGTCGGCCACGGTGACGTCCAGCCCGGGCCGGGCCGCTACGGCGCGTGCCACCGCGCCGGGCACGTCGACCGTCGCGTGGAAGGCGCGGCCCAACAGCAGTGGCACCACCACCGCGCGGGGCACCGTGGTGAGCACGTCGTCCAGCCGGGGCGCGCAGAGATCCAGGAAGGCGAGCCGGACATCGAGGTCGGGCCGCAGCCACCGCACCCGATCGACCAGCGCCGAGATCGTGGCGGCCGAGCGCGGGTCGCGGCTGCCGTGCGCCACCGCCACCAGCACGGGTGGGATCATGCGGTGTTTCGCGCCGGGTCGGGGCCGACCAGGCCGGCGGCTAGGGTGTTGCCGTCGGTGGCGTCGATGACGAGGAAGCCGCCGGTGTGGCGGTCGGTGGCGTAGCTGTCGACTGCCAATGGCTCGGCGAGGCGGATCCGTGCGCCGCCGATCTCGTTGAGCTCCAGTGCGGTCGGCGGCTCGGTGTGGAGCAGGGTGTGCAGGTCCAGCCGCCCGGTCAGCTCGGTGACGATCGCCCGAACGGTACGAGTGCCGTGCTTGACCAGCACTCGCGCGCCGGCCCGCAGCGGCCGGTCGGCGAGCCAGCACAGGTCCGCGTTGAGCTCGGTGACTACCCGCGGCGCTTGCGCGGGATGCGCCAGCACTTCGCCGCGCCCGGCGTCGATCTCGTCGGCGAGCAGCACGGTGACCGACTGGCCGGCGGTGGCCCGCAGCACCGGCCCGTCCGGGGTGTCGATGCCGGTGACGGTGGAGCGCCCCCCCGACGGCAGCGCGATGACGTCGTCGCCGACCTCGAGTACCCCCGAGGCGATTCGGCCTGCCAGGCCCCGATAGTCGGGGTATTCGGGAGTGCGGGGGCGCAGCACCAGCTGCACCGGGAAGCGCATCGGCTCGGCCACCGCCTCCCGACCGGTGGGCACCGCCTCCAGATGCTCCAACAGCGTCGGTCCCCGGTACCACGTCGACCGTCCGCTGCGAGCCGCGACGTTGTCGCCATGCAGCGCCGACACCGGCACGGACACCACATCGCGGACTCCCAGCGAACGAGCCACCACCGCGAACTCCGATTCGATACGACGGAACGTCGGCTCGTCGAAATCCACCAGGTCCATCTTGTTCACCGCGAGCACCAGATGCGGCACCCGCAGGAACGCGGCCACGGCCAGGTGCCGCCGGGTCTGCTCCACCAGGCCATTGCGCGCATCGACCAGCACCACGGCGAGCTCGGCGGTGGAGGCCCCGGTGACCGTGTTGCGGGTGTACTGCACATGCCCAGGGCAGTCGGCCAGCACGAACTTGCGGGTGGGCGTGGCAAAATAGCGGTAGGCGACGTCGATGGTGATGCCCTGCTCCCGCTCGGCCCGCAACCCATCGGTGAGCAGCGCGAGATCCAGCTCGACACCCCCGCGAGCCCGAGTCGCCCGATCCACCGCGGCCAGCTGGTCGGCCAGGATCGACTGGGTGTCGTGCAACAACCGCCCCACTAGCGTGGACTTCCCGTCGTCGACGGAGCCGGCGGTGGTCAGCCGCAGCAAACGCGAGACCTGCTCGCAGGGTCGAGGCATCGGCGCAGCCATCAGAAGTAGCCCTCGCGTTTGCGGTCCTCCATCGCAGCCTCCGACAGCCGGTCGTCGGCCCGGGTAGCGCCGCGCTCGGTGATCCGGCTGGCTGCCACCTCGGCGAGCACCTCGTCGATGGTCGCGGCGGTGGATTCCACCGCGCCGGTGCAGGAGGCATCCCCGACGGTGCGGTAGCGCACTGACTTGGTGAGCAACCGCTCCCCGCGCCGCGGCCCGCCCCACTCACCGGCGGTCAGCCACATCCCGTCGCGGGCGAACACCTCCCGCTCATGCGCGTAGTAAATGCCCGGGATCGGCACGTCGCGCCGCGCGATGTAATGCCAGACGTCCAGCTCGGTCCAGTTGGACAGCGGGAAGACCCGGACGTGCTCACCGGCGGTGTGCCGGCCGTTGTAAAGACTCCACAGCTCGGGGCGCTGCCGGCGAGGATCCCAGCCGCCGAAGGCGTCACGCAGGCTGACGATGCGCTCCTTGGCTCGGGCCCGGTCCTCGTCGCGCCGGGCACCGCCGAAGACGGCGTCGAAGCGATGCTCGGTGATGGTGTCCAGCAGGGGGACGGTCTGCAGCGGGTTGCGCGTGCCATCCGGGCGCTCGGTCAGCCTTCCGTCGCCGATCCACTCCTGCACCGCCGCCACGTACAGCCGCAGCCCCAGCTCGGCGACCAGCCGGTCCCGGTAGGCGATCACCTCGGGGAAGTTGTGCCCGGTATCCACATGCAGCAGCGGGAACGGCAACGGCGCCGGGTGGAAGGCGCGTAGCGCCACGTGCAGCAGCACCGCGGAGTCCTTACCGCCGGAGAACAGCAGCACCGGCCGATCAAACTCGGCCACCACCTCCCGAACGATATGCACGGCCTCAGATTCCAGCGCACCCAAGTGATCTGTGGACGTTCCGCGCGTCAGGATTGCCGTCACAGCACGCCCCTCTCGGTGAGCAAATCCATCACGCGACGTGCGATGGTGGTGATGTCGGTGCCGATGGTGTCCAATCGCAGATCGGGCTTGTCCGGCTCCTCGTACGGGTCGTCCACGCCGGTCATCCCGGTCAGCTCACCGGCCGCCGCCCGGGCGTAGAGGCCCTTGACGTCGCGGCGGCGGCATTCGGCCAGCGGGGTGGATACGTGCACCTCGAGATAGCCGGTGCCGTGCGCGTCGTGCTGGGTCCGCACCTCGTCGCGGGTCTCCGCGTAGGGGGCGATGACCGGAACCAGCGCCACGACACCGTGCCGGGCCAGCAGCTCGGCCACGAATCCGACCCGTCGGACGTGAGTGTCGCGATCCGCACGGGAGAAGCCCAGACCGGCGGACAGGCCGCGGCGCAACTCGTCGCCGTCGAGCACCTCGACCTCCCGGCCGGCCGCGCGCAACTGCCCGGCGACAGTGTCGGCGATCGTCGTCTTGCCGGCCCCGGACAGCCCGGTCAGCCAGACAGTGGCGCCCCGGCTCATCGGTGGATTCCGCACTCGGTCTTGACCGAACCCGCCCAACGGCCGGCCCGAGGGTGCTCGCCGACGGCCACCGCGCGGGTGCATGGGGCGCAGCCGATCGAGGGGTAGCCAACGCTCAGCAGTGGGTTGATCAGGATGCCGTGCTCGGCGATGTAGTCCTCGACGTCCTGATCGCTCCAGGCCGCTATCGGGGCGATCTTCACCTTGCCCCACTTGGCGTCGTAGGACACCACCGGCGTGCCGGCCCTAGTCGGTGTCTCGACCCGGCGTAGCCCGGTGGCCCAGGCGTCGTAGCGCTGCAGGGCGCGGTCCAGCGGAGCCGCCTTGCGCAGCCCGCAGCACCGGTCGGGGTTGCGATCGTGCAGCTTGGGCCCGTGTTTGGCGTCCTGCTCGGCGACGGTCTGCCGGGGCGTCAGGGTGATCAGGTTCACGTCGTAGGTCGCCGCCACAGCGTCGCGGGTGCCCAGTGTCTCGGCGAAGTGGTATCCAGTGTCCAGGAACAGCACGTCGACGCCCGGAGCGACCTGCGACACCAGGTGCACCAGCACCGCGTCCTGCATGGAGGAGGCCACCGCGAACCGGGTGTTGAAGGTCTGCACCGCCCACCGCACGATCTCGTCGGCCGGGGCGGATTCCAGCTCATGCCCGGCCCGCTGCGCTAGCTGCTCCAGATCGGCGATCACCGTCACTCCGGTCGAATTCACTGGGCCACCTCCCGGGCCGGGGCGACCAGTCCCACCAGACGGACGACGAACACCCGCTGACAGTCCGCGCAACGCCACGCTGCGTGCGGTTCTTCCTCCGGCCGCAGGTCTTCCTCGCCGCAGTACGGGCAGTAGAACGGAACCGCTCGAGCCTCCGTCATCGCAAAGACCCCTCGTCGGCGCGGGCCACCCACTGCGCGAACCGCTCGCCGGGCTCGTGCTGCTCGGCATAACCGCGGACCACCCGCTCCACGTAGTCGGCCAGCTCGGCGGAGGTCACCTTGTGCCCGCGTAGCTTGCGGCCGAACCCGCTGTCCAGCCCGAGCCCGCCGCCCAGATGCACCTGAAAGCCCTCGACCTGATTGCCGGCGGCGTCGGTGACCAACTGGCCCTTGAGCCCGATGTCAGCGACCTGGATCCGGGCGCAGGAATTCGGGCAACCGTTGAGGTGCACCGAGACCGGGGTGTCCAGGGTGGATTGAAGGTCGGCGAGGTGCGCCTCCAGCTCAGTGACCAGCGTCACCGCACGGTTCTTGGTCTCCACGATGGCCAGCTTGCAGAACTCGATGCCGGTGCAGGCCATCACCGAGCGCCGCCACGGGCTCGGGTCGGCGCGCAACCCCAGCCTGCCCAGCTCGGTGATCAGGCCGTCCACCTCGGGCTCGGTGACGTCGAGCACGACGAGTTTCTGGTAGGGGGTCAACCGAACCCGGGCCGACCCGGCTCGCTCGACGGCCTTGGCCACGCCGACCAGCGTGGAACCAGAGACCCGCCCAGCCACCGGGGCGACGCCGATGTAGCACTTGCCGTCCTGCTGGCGGTGCACGCCGATGTGGTCAATCGGGGCGGGTGGCGGCTGCGGGGCCGGGCCGTCGACGAGCGTGCGATGCAGGTACTCGCTCTCCAGCACCTCGCGGAAGCGCTCAGCTCCCCAGTCGGCGATGAGGAACTTGATCCGGGCGCGGTGGCGCAGCCGCCGGTAGCCGTAATCGCGGAACAGTGCCGTCACCCCGGCCCAGACGTCGGGCACCTCGTCGCGCGGCACCCAGGCCCCCAGCCGCTGCGCGATCTTCGGATTGGTGGACAGCCCACCGCCGACCCACAGATCGAAGCCCGGCCCGTGCTCGGGGTGCACCACGCCGACGAAGGAGATGTCGTTGACCTCGTGCGCGACGTCCTGCAGGCCCGAGATCGCGGACTTGTACTTGCGCGGCAGGTTGGAGAACTCGGGGCTGCCGATGTAGCGCCGCTTGATCTCGTCGATCGCCGGGGTGCCGTCGATGATCTCGTCTTCAGCGATACCTGCGACGGGCGATCCGAGCACAACACGCGGGGTGTCACCGCAGGCCTCGGTGGTGGAAAGCCCGACGGCCTCCAGCTGCTCCCAGATCGCGGGAACGTCCTCGATCCGGATCCAGTGATACTGGATGTTCTGCCGGTCGGTGATGTCGGCGGTGTCCCGCGCGTAGAGCCGGGAGATCTCACCAAGCACCTGGAGCTGGTGAGTGGTGAGCGCGCCGCCGTCGATGCGTACCCGCATCATGAAGAAGGAGTCGTCGAGCTCCTCGGGCTCCAGGGTGCCGGTGCGGCCGCCGTCGATGCCGGGCCGGCGCTGGGTGTAGAGGCCCCACCAGCGGAACCGCCCGCGCAGATCAGCGGGGTCGATCGAGTCGAAGCCACGCAGAGCGTAGATCGTCTCGATCCGGCGCCGGACGTTGAGCCCGTCGTCGTCCTTCTTGGTCCGCTCGTTGGGGTTGAGCGGTTCGAGATGACCCAGGGCCCACTGGCCCTCCCCTCGGCGGGCCTTCGCTGCGGGCGCTCGGCGGATTGGTGCAGACATCGGGGTGCCTCCGGGGGGAGCACCGGCATGCCGGGGAGGCCGTGACCAGGTCAGTTGTGCAGCCCGGTTCCGAGCGCACCCGGCGCCGGCTGGGACAGCAGTCGGGCGGGCGTCAGCTCATCGGGCGGCAGAGCGCGCTGGAGACCCGGACGTAGTCGACATGGCGGCGAACCACCAGCAGAAGTCCGGGCGCGGCCACCCCATCAGGTTGCCACTTTCTCGCAGTCCGGACCACCCGCATTCGGATGTTGGGACAATGCTCACGTGGCTGCCCTTCCCCTCGGCGACTCTGCCCCGCCTGACGGCAGGTTGCACCCTGCGGCTCTGCGCGGGCTGGATGACCGGCCGTTCGGCGTTTATGTGCATGTACCGTTCTGCGCCACCCGCTGCGGCTACTGCGACTTCAACACCTACACCCCGGGAGAGCTTTCGCTAGCGCCGTCCACCTGGCTGGACGCGCTGCGCCGCGAGCTGGACCTGGCGTCCACGGTGCTCGAGACGCCGATGCCGGCCGGCACGGTGTTCGTCGGCGGCGGCACCCCGTCGCTACTCGGCGCCAGCGGGCTGGCCGCGGTGCTCGACGCCATCCGCGGGTCGCTCGGCGTGGCTCCCGGTGCCGAGGTGACCACCGAGGCCAACCCCGAGTCCACCTCGCCGGACTTCTTCGCCGGTATCGCCGCGGCCGGCTACACCCGGGTCTCGCTGGGAATGCAGAGCGCTGCGCCGCATGTGCTGGCCGTGCTGGACCGGGTACACACTCCGGGCCGGCCGGTGGCCGCGGCGGCCGAGGCTCGTGCTGCCGGGATCGGTCAGGTCAGCCTGGACCTGATCTACGGCACACCCGGGGAGACCCGCGCCGACCTGGCCGCCTCGCTGGAGGCGGTGCTCGCCGCCGGGGTGGACCACGTGTCGGCCTACGCCCTGGCCGTCGAGCCAGGAACGGCGCTGGCCCGCCGGCTGGCCCGCGGGGAGCTACCCGCGCCGGATGACGATGTGCTCGCCGAGCGCTACGAGCAGCTTGACGCAGCGCTGTCGGCGGCCGGGCTGCACTGGTACGAGGTGTCCAACTGGGCTGCTTGCCCCGAGTCCCGGTGCCGGCACAACCTCGGCTACTGGGCCGGCGGGAACTGGTGGGGTGCCGGGCCGGGGGCGCACTCTCATGTCGGCGGAGTGCGCTGGTGGAACGTCAAGCACCCAGCCCGCTACGCCGCCGCGCTCGCCTCGGGTTGCTCTCCGGCGGCGGGCCGCGAGGTTCTCAGCCCCGAAGAGCGATACACCGAGCAGGTGATGCTCGGACTACGGCTGGCCGACGGGCTGCCCGTAGAGGTGATCGACCGTCCCGGTCAGGCGGCCGCGGACCGCGCGGTCAGCGATGGTCTGCTCACCGCCGCCCCGGCCGGTCGACTGGTGCTCACCCGCCGCGGCCGCCTGCTCGCCGACGCTGTGGTACGCGACCTGCTGGTGCCCTGAGCCTGTTGGCGACCCTGCGGCTCGTGCATGTGTTGGACCAAGCAGGCGTGATTACTGTAGTGTTCGGCGCGAACGAGATAGAGAGTCCGAGTGCGAACGAACCGATCCGAGCACTTCGGGCACGGGTTGATGAGGTGATGAGCAACCTTGATCGGCATGTGCCCAGTGCCTTGGTGCTCGATGACGCAGATCTGCTCTTAGGGCGATTCGCCCTGACTCAATACACTCACAATCTGCAGCGAGTCACTGCAGAGCTGATGAGAATTGCCGGTGCAGTCAATCTCGAGAGTCAAGGCGGTGCTCTGGCTGCGCCGATTTTCATGCTTGGAAACCGCCGGGACCTCTTCCACGAACCCCTCCTGCGCCCCGGCCGCGCGCGCCTCTTCATCTGGGTACCCGAACGCGATGAAGTGCAACTGGTTCTCGAACGTGTCTTTCATGAGTCGACTCCTCATGACATTGCATCCTTGATCGAGAAGTTCCGCGGGCAGCAGTTGTCATTTTTCGCAGCTCTGCGTGATGCACTCCTGGATGAGTTCCTGCTGCACAACTAATGGCGGGCCGGGGTCCTCGTGAGGTCTTGAACATGGTGCTGGCGTCCCGGGAACAGCTACGGCCTGAGCTAAGGTACTCACTCGACGACGCGTTCGCCGTCGGGCAGAAGCTCCTCTCCACGGGAGTTGTCGACACAAACGGTGTTGTTTCGAATGGTGCCGATGGCGCCGATGGCAAGGCGCTCCTGCGTATTAAGGTCGATTGGGTCGCGCACGCGATTGTTGTTGAGCAAGGAGATCAAGTAATTCTTCCTATGCGCGACGGCTCGATACACCTCTACCAAGTGAGGCGCGCGGCGGCGGCCTTCCTCGTGGCGTTCGAAAGAAAAAGGCTCCGGGCTAGAATTATGTTGAACTACCGGCCAAGCGAAAGGCACCGCGAAGAGGAGCTGAACCAGCGCTACGGCTGGTCTACGTTGCCTGCCATTAAACAAACTGGGACCGGCGCTGGCAGCGAGGTGTCCAGCCGGTACCATCCAGGAGTTTCGATAGGGTACTGGTACTCGGACTAGCCTGGTAGTGGCTCATCGCTGCATCGAGGCTGCCTACGTGCCGGGTGCGGCGCACGGGGTTAGTGGCGCAGCAGGTCGAGGTTGAGTATTCGTACGGGCAGCACGGTGCGCTGGTGAAGGGCGGCGCGCATCGCCCGGTGCAAGCCATCCTCCAGGAACAGCTCGCCGCACCACCGCACCGCGTGCGGGAACAGATCGCCGGGCAAGGTGGGATCCTCGGACAGCAGCCGGTCCAGCTCCACCACCGTGGCGGTGGTGACCAGCTCCGCCAGGTTCACCTGCTGCGGCGGGATCTGCGCCCAGTCTTTCGTGGAAAGCCCATGCTCAGGGTAGGGACGGCCCTGCCGGATGTCTTTGAAGATCACAGCCCGCGCTCACCTCCCGTCCCTGACTCGGCGCGAGGTGGCCGAGGGTATCGGCTCGCTTGCGGCCTCCGACACCTGCGCCAGGCCCGCACTAGACTCAGTAGAGAGGCCCCTACCAGCGGCAGGGTGGGATAGGGCCGGATACCAGCAGCAGAGCACTCGGGAGGTGACGTGAACGCAGACGACCGCCGGTTCGAGGTCCTGCGCGCGATCGTTGCCGACTACGTGGCGACCCACGAGCCGGTCGCGTCCCGCTCGCTGGTGGAGCGGCACAACCTCGGGGTGTCCAGCGCGACCATCCGTAACGACATGGTGGCGCTGGAGGAGGACGGCTACATCACCCAGCCGCACAAAAGCGCAGGTAGGGTGCCCACCGACAAGGGTTACCGGCTGTTCGTCGATCGGCTCTCCGAGGTCAAGCCGCTGTCGGCGGCCGAGCGCCGCGCGGTGCAGACCTTCCTGCGCGGCGCGCTCGACCTCGATGACGTGCTACGCCGTAGCGTGCGGCTACTGGCCCAGCTCACCCGGCAGGTCGCGGTGATCCAGTACCCCACGCTGAGCCGCTCGACGGTGCGTCACCTCGAGGTGCTCGCGGTGACCCCGGCCCGGTTGATGCTGGTGCTGATCACCGACGCGGGCCGGGTGGACCAGCGCCTGCTTGATCTGGGCGACGTCATCTCCGAAGACCAGGTGGCGCAGCTGCGAACGCTGCTCAACCAGGCGCTGTCGGGGCGCCGGTTGGCGGAGGCCTCCGTGGCGGTGGCCGACCTGCCCGAGCAGACTCCTGCCGAGCTCCGGGACGCGATGACTCGGGCCTCGACAGTGCTGATCGAGACGTTGGTGGAGCACCCCGAGGAGCGGCTGCTGCTCGGCGGCACCGCGAACCTCACCCGAAACGCGACCGACTTCCCCGGTTCGTTGCGCCAGGTACTGGAGGCGCTGGAGGAGCAGGTCGTGGTGCTCAAGCTGTTGGCCGCAGCCCGTGACCCGGGAACCATCACGGTGCGGATCGGTGAGGAGAACGAGGCCGAGGAGATGCGCAGTACGTCGTTGGTCTCGATCGGCTATGCCTCCCACGGCACGGTGCTTGGGGGTATGGGCGTGGTCGGACCGACCAGGATGGATTATCCGGGCACCATCGCCGCGGTGCGTGCGGTAGCCCGATATGTGGGAGAGATCCTGACCACCCGCTGACCGGTGGCCAGGACGCAGACCGGATGCACGACGAGTACCGTGGCGAGGGCCGCGGCAGGAGGACGCCAGCGTGGCCAAGGACTACTACGCGATTCTGGGCGTGCCCAGGGGAGCCAGCGCGGAGCAGATCAAACGCGCGTACCGCAAGCTGGCGCGCGAGTTGCACCCCGACGTCAACCCCGACGCCGCAGCGAAGAAGCGATTCCAGGACGTCACCGCCGCCTACGAGGTGCTGACCGACCCGCAGAAACGCCAGATCGTCGACCTCGGCGGGGACCCGCTGAAGCCTGGGCACGGCGGGGCGGGTGGTGACCCGTTCAGCGGGTTCGGTTTCGGCGACATCATGGACGCCTTCTTCGGCGCTGCCGGCGGACCCGGCGGACGGCGGGGACCGCGCAGCCGGGTGCAGAGCGGCTCCGACGCGCTGATCCGGCTTCAGCTCACCCTCGAGGAATGCGCCAGCGGTGCGTCTCGCGAGCTCACTGTGGACACCGCGGTGCTCTGCGGGGAATGCAACGGCTCCGGCTGCGCGCCCGGAACCGGGCCGCAGACCTGCGACACCTGTGGCGGCGCTGGCGAGGTGCAGAACGTGCAGCGCTCCTTCCTCGGTCAGGTGGTGACCGCACGGCCGTGCCCGGTGTGCCACGGTGTCGGCGAGGTCATCCCGGATCCCTGCCGCCAGTGCGGCGGGGACGGACGGATCCGCGCCCGCCGCAACGTCACCGCCAAGGTCCCGGCCGGGGTGGGCGACGGGATGCGGGTGCGGTTGGCCGGTCAGGGCGAGGTCGGTCCTGGTGGGGGTCCGGCGGGTGATCTCTACGTCGAGGTGCAGGAGATGCCGCACGAGACATTCACCCGGGACGGCGCCGACCTGCACTGCACTGTGCGGGTCCCGATGACCGCCGCGGCGCTGGGCACCACCGTCGCGCTGGACACCCTCGACGGGATAGAGGAGGTCCGGGTCGAACCGGGCACCCAGTGTGCGACCGTGCTCTCCCTGCGGGGACGGGGGATGCCCCGGCTGCGCAGCACGGGTCGCGCCGAGGGGCGGGGTGACCTTTTCGTCCACCTCGATGTGGTGACCCCGACTCGGCTGGATGCTCGGCAGATGGAACTGCTGCGCGAGCTTGCTGTGTTACGCGGTGAGGAGCAGGCGGAGCTCACGGCGAACGGTCGGGCCGGCGGCTTGTTCTCGCGGTTGCGGGACTCCTTGGGCGGGCGCTGGGATTGACGGGGCGGCGGTGAGCAGCCTGCCGGTGTTCTTCGCCGGCGAGCTGCCGCCCGAGGGTGCCGAGACGACGCTGGACGGACCGGAGGGCAGGCACGCTGCGACCGTGCGTCGGCTGCGAGTCGGTAAGCGCCTGGTGCTCTCTGATGGCCGTGGTGGGCTGGCCGCCTGCGAGGTGCTCAAGTGCGGCCGGGATTGGCTGCGGCTGCGGGTGCTGCGCTGCGAGACCGAGCCGGCTCCGGCATTGCGGGTGACGCTGGCCCAGGCGCTAGTCAAGGGTGAACGTGGAGAACTGGCGGTGGAACTGGCCACCGAGGCCGGGGTGGATGCGGTACTGCCCTGGCGGGCAAGCCGCTGTGTGGCTCGCTGGGATGAAGGTCCGCGCGGGGCCAAGGCGTTGTCCCGATGGCGGGAGACCGCGCGTCAGGCGGCCAAACAGGCTCGTCGGGGATGGTTCCCCGAGGTGGCCGAACCGGTGAGCACCCCAGAGCTCGCGCAACGCTGCGCCGCTGCGGCGGGGTGTTTAGTGCTGCACGAGGCGGCCACTGACCCGTTGCCCGCGTTGCCGTTGCCCACTGTGGGGGAGTTGTTGCTTGTCGTCGGCCCCGAGGGTGGCATCACTGAGGCCGAATTGGCCGCGCTGACTGCCGCGGGAGGCCGGCCGGTGCGGCTGGGCCCCGGAGTGTTGCGTTCATCAAGTGCCGGAGCGGTAGCTCTCGGTGCAATTGGAGCCCTTTCTCAGCGGTGGGCTTGCGCCATTCAGGTGATACCTGGTGCGACGCGGCCCAATAAGAGTTACCTTAAGTAGGAAATACCGATGACAGCCACCTGATTGGGTACAAGTTCCTTCCGGGCTCACGAGCCCGGAGAAACCCGCCGGGCACCTCCCCCCTCGGTCCGGCGGCGCCGCGTCGCAGCGGGATGGCCCCCAGTTTCCGCTGCGACGCGGCATCCCAACGCCTCTGTCTCCATCTCTCATCAATCACCTTCGGCCTTTGTCGCCGCGTGTCGGGCACCTTAGCGGTCGATTCGTGACGAAAGTGGCTGGTGTCTTTGAGAC
>DASYIL010000080.1:0-17972 GCA_035997545.1 Pseudonocardiaceae bacterium | reverse complement strand
CCTTGACGGTGGGAATCTCACCGGCGCTGAACCCTAGGACGAGCAGGCGCCCCTCCGGGGCCAATGACCGCAGGCTGTCGGTCATCCGATCACCGCCGACCGGGTCGACCACGATGTCAACTGCCCGTTCCCCCAGCAGGTCGCCAACCGCACCGAGCCAGCCGCGGCTGAGGACGGCATGGTGCGCACCGGACTGCAGCGCGAACTTCTTTTTGGCCTCGTCGCCGACGATCGCGATCGTCCGTAGTCCCAGCGCTCGCCCTAGTTGGATCGCGGCCGTGCCGACGCCGCCGGCCGCACCATGCACCAGCAGCGTTTCCCCGGCGTGGGCTCCTCCGCGCTGGACCAGCGCGAACAGGCCGGTCAGGTAGTTGAGCGGAGCGGCCGCGCCCGCCTCGAATCTCATGTCATCCGGCAAAAGCACAACCCGCTCGGCTGGCACACTGATGACCTCCTGCCAGCAGCCAGACGACACGAGTACTGCAACGCGTTGGCCCGCAACCAGACCAACGTCGGGTGGGGCGGACCTGACTACGCTGGCGGCGTCCATGCCGGGGGTGAATGGGAGGGGCACCTTCATCTGGTACGCGCCGTTGGTCTGCAGCAGGTCCGCGTACGACACACCGGCAGCTACGACGTCGATGACCACCCCGCCCTCAGCCGCCGGCTCCTCCGCTTCGGTCCACCGAACACCATCCGGGCCGGTAAATTCCCACGATCCGGTGAGCGAACATCGACTTGTCCCTTCAGGCCGGACTGCTGCAGTCGGAACAACTCCAGCACACCCGTCCCTATCCGCACAGCATGTGGCCTTCAGCAGACGAATATGAACCCCCAACGACCTCCAGAGGAGGAACTAGAGATGGCTTGTGAAGCGCAGCGCTTCAGCGCAGTGGATTCGGAGAGGTGGGCCTGTATGAAAGACGAGGTTCGCGATCAGTACGGGTTCACTATCAACACGGACAACGGGACGGCGAGCCAGGATGGCTTTACCTTTACATGGAGCTACAACGCCGGTGAACAAACACTGAGTGTTCAGTGCACCGACTCACCGTTCTGGGCACCATGCACCGTGATCAACGATCGGATGCAAAGCATCGCGAGAAACTGCGGAGTCTGATTGACGAGTACGGTAACACGGCCGTGGTCGAGCTCACGAGCTTCTCACGATTCGGGATGTCATCAAGGAAGCTGCCATGACATCGGCCATTTCCCGAACTGGGCCGCTACACGATCTTGGGTTCACCGCGCCCGACCGCAAGGACGGCGCGGTAGCGCTGCTCGACAAAGACATCTCCACCAGAGCCATTCCCGGCCTCCCCCTCACCGTCCACACAGGACAGCGAGGGAAAAGCTGATCAGGCCCGATCTCAAGCATCAGGTGAGACCGCAACGTCAAGCATCGCCGGTCACGGTGAGCTCAGGCCGGGTCACGCCTTCGGACTCAGCCCCGTTGAGGTCGGCTACGACCGGATACCCGCATTCCCGGACGGCCTCGATGAAGGCAGCTGACGCGGGATGCGTCATGGCTGCGGGCTTGGGTCTCATCGGGCCGTCCGTACCGCGGTAGTGCGGGTTGCGGCCTTCGGTGTACTCGCTGCGCCGGTAATACGGCAGCAGCTCGTCATATCCCCAGCCCTTGGCTCCCGCCGCCTCCCAGGCATCGATGGCCGAGCGGTGGCCCCGCAGGTACACCATCGCGTTGATGCTGCTGGAGCCGCCCAGCACCTTGCCCCGCGGGTAGGCGATGGCCCGGCCACCCAGCCCGGGCTGCGGCACGGTCTCATACCTCCAGTCGACCTCGCTGCCTAGCAGCGCCGGCCAGGCCGCCGGGACCGACATCGCCGCCGGGCCGCCGGCGGGACCCGCTTCCAGCAGGAGCACCCGGACATCGGGATGTTCGGACAGGCGTGACGCCACGACCGACCCGGCCGAGCCGCCACCGACCACCACGAAATCGAAAGAACTCATCTCTCGCCTCTTCTCATTTCTCGTACTAAATACGCAGAGCTACCTCGGCAGGCTGGCCCGGATATCAGGAAGTTGCTGGTGAACGGAGCCGGAAAACCGACATGTCTCCAGCGATGACGCCGAACGTGAAGACGAGGACGAACGTCCCGACGAAGCTCGACGGCGTACTTCCCGCCGGCGGTGGGAGAGACCACCTCCGTGGGTACCGGGGAGGCTTTTGGAGGAGCTTCTATGCGAGCGATGACGTCCATACGTCGAGATTCGCCTCGCAGCACGCACATGTCGTCGGGGCCAGCGCCCATCTGCGCTCCCCAGGTGCTGTCAAGCACCCCGTCGTGGACGTGGACGCCAGCGTCTGGCGCCGTCACGTCCACCGACGTCGACGGGATTTCTGCGCCTCCGGTGCTGCGCTGCACCAGCTGCGTCGCCGGCGGCAGCACATCAACGTGGGCTCGCCACCGAGCGCGCCGGACGCCGCGATGACACCCCCAGTGCCGTGGTGCCGAGTGCGACCTCGGGTATGGCCCAAGGAGGCCGGTAGTCCCCGGGTCGTGCTCTCGCAGCCGTCAGGCGGGAACGGTCTCGTGGGTATGCAGGTGGTCCAGGGCGGCCTGAAGAGCGATCTCCAGTGGAGTCAGTGATTTCGTGGCCTGGCCGATGGCAACTCCGCCTTGAATCGCCGCGAGAACGGCTACCGCCAGACGTTCGGTGTCCGTGTTGGGATCCAGCAGTCCCCTGGCCTGCATGTTGCCCAGACCGTGGGCCAGGCGTTCCTGCCATTGCCCGAACAGACCGGAGATCAGCGCGCCGATCTGCGGATCATTCTTGGGGAACTGGCTGGTCAGAGCGGCCAGATGACAGTATTCGATCTTTGGTGCGTACATGTCGAGGATCAGCTGCTGCCACTGGTGCCAGGCTTCCCAGGTGTCCAGGTGATCCAGCAGAGGACGCTGGTCGTCCAGAACCTTTCGGGCCTGCTCCTCGGCTGCTGCGAGCAGCAGCTGGGCCTTGCCCTCGGGGAAGTAGTGGAACAGCTGGCTCTTGCTGGTGCCGGTGGCGACGCGAACGTCGTCCAGGGAGGTCTCGGCCGCACCGTTCTGCGCAATCAGCTCGCCGGCGGCGTCGAGGATGCGCGCCCTGGTGGCCACGCCCTTCCTGGTCAGCATGCTCACCAGTGTACGCCAAATGGACCGTAGAGTCCTGGACTTGACAGTCCATTCCATGGCGTATACAAAGGAATGGACCTCACAGTCCAGGTTAGGAGTGGATGTGACGCCCCCCTCCGACAACGACGCCCTGGTGCGTGCCTTCGTCCAGGCGTTCGGCAGCAAGGACGCCTCGCTGCTGTCTCCCTTCCTCCACGCCGATGTCGTCTTCTGCAACGACGGCGAGGACGAAGTGCATGGCCGCGACCGCCTGCTGGAGGTGTGGGAGTGCGTGTTCCAAAATTTCACGCAGGTGGAGTTCAAGACCGTTCACCAGGCCGTCAACGGCGACGTGGTGCTTGCCGAGCAGATCCATGACCTGGCCCTGCCCAGCGGGCCACTTCTCCCCGTCATGAACATGGCCGTCTACGAGATCCGTGACGGCCTGATCACCGCATGGCGTGACTACACCAATCCCGGCTACGCCGGGGCAGCTCCTGCGCGGATAACGACCGGCGCCGCCGGAGACGAAGGAAACATCATGGACGACACCGGACGCCTCACCATCATCGAGGACCTGCGCCGGCTCATGGCGCGCTACGTCTACAACGCCGACCACCAACGCTGGCCGGACCTGGCCGCGCTGTTCACTGCGGATGCCACGTTCACCCCGCACAACGTGGACGGCTCCGTGGCGCGGCGCATGGCAGGGCGCGAGGAGATCGCCACGAGCATCCCCGCGGGCATCGGTCCCGGCGCCGTGCTGATCCATCACCTGTTCTCCGACGAGATCGACGTGGACTCCCCGACCCGCGCCCACGCCGTCTTCGCCATGGAGGACCTCATCACCCGCCCCGCCAGCACCCACGACAGCGGCCAAGCCCGGTTTACCGCGATGCATGGCTATGGGCACTACCGGCCGCGGTTCACCAAGGCGAACGGCCGCTGGTACATCGCTGAACTGGTGCTGACCCGGCTGCGCGTGGACCTCACCTACTGACATAGCCCACTCCCACCGAACCGCACCTCCCTCCCGCCTAAGGAAGCACAGCTGTGAACCCTATGAACACTGACCGTCAGCTAGAACGGTTCACAATCCATGTCGACCAGGACATCCTGGACGACCTACGGGCCCGGCTGAAAGCCACCCGCTTCGCCCCCGACCTCGACAACAACGACGAGGTGTACGGACTAAGCACCAAATACCTCAAGCCGCTGATCCAGTACTGGGCCGACGGCTTCGACTGGCGCGCGGCCGAGGACCAGCTCAACAGCTTCACCCACCACCGCATCAACGTCGGCGGCACCCCGGTCCACTTCATCCGCGAGCCCGGCAACGGCCCGGCGCCGATCCCGCTGCTGCTCATGCACGGCTGGCCCTGGACATTCTGGGACTGGAGCAAGGTCATCCGGCCACTGACCGACCCCGCCGCCTTCGGCGGCGATCGGGCCGATGCCTTCGACGTCATCGTCCCGTCCCTACCCGGTTTCGGCTTCTCCACGCCGCTGACCAACGGCAAGGAGAACTACATCAGCATGGCGGACCGCTTCCACACCCTGATGACCGACATACTCGGTTACGAGAAGTTCGCCGTCGGCGCCGGAGACTACGGCGCACTGGTCGGCGCCCAACTCGGCCACAAATACGCCCACTCCCTCTACGGCATCCACCTCGGCAACGAGATGCCGACGTCGATGTTCCAAGGCGACCGCTACTGGGACCTGACCGGCGGCCGGATGACCACCCAAGGCGCCTCCCCCGAGATGCGCGCCGACATCATCAACTTCTACAACACCTACGTCTCGCACGTCGTGGTGCACATGCTCGACGGCCAGACGATCACCCACGGCCTCAACGACTCCCCGGCCGGCATGCTGGCCTGGATCCTCAAGCGCTGGAAGAAATGGAGCGACCAAAACGGCGTCTTCGAAGACGCCTACCCGGTCGACCACATCCTCACCAACGCCACCATCTACTGGGTCAACCAGGCGATCGGAACCTCCATCCGCGCCTACCGCAACGCCAACCTCTACCCGTGGACACCGTCCCACCACCGCCAGCCACCGATTGAGGCCCCGGCCGGGTTCACCTTCCTCCTCGGCGACGCCTCGCCTCCCGGCGCACACACGCCCGAGCAGCGCATCGCGATCTTCAAGGCCGGAGGCGGCCGGCTCTACGCCGACGTGCGCAACGTCAACGTCCACCACAAAGGCGGCCACTTCGGCCCCTGGGAAAACCCCGACGCGTGGATCCACGACCTGCGCGCCACCTACCGCGACCTTCGCTACGGCGACGCCCGATGCCAGGGAAAGGACAGCACCGGTTCGTCTTCGATAGCACAGGAGTTTTGCAATGACTGTTTATGACTACATCATTGTGGGCGGCGGGTCCGCCGGGAGCGCAGTAGCAGCTCGTCTGTCGGAGAATCCGGACGTCCGTGTCCTGCTGCTGGAAGCCGGCGCCGCTGAGCCGCTTGCGGAGTCGGCCATCCCGCCGCTCTGAGTGAGTCTGCGCGGAAGCTCGGCGGACTGGGCAGACACCAAGGTGGTGCAGCCCGGGCTGGGGCAAGAGGTCGAATGGCCGCGGGGCCGTGGCCTGGGTGGTTCCTCCAGCATCAACGGAATGGTTTTCGCCCGCGGGCACCGGGCAAGTTATGACGCCTGGGCGGCGAACGGCGCTAAGGGGTGGGGCTGGGGTGCCGCTGCTTGTTCTGCACGTCGGCGAAGGCCGCGACGGACGTAGTCCGCGGCACCGGCACCCGCACTGCCGGACGGTAAATGATCTCAGGCTGGCGGCGTCCCACACGTCCCTCCAGACCTGGTGCGGGACGGGTGCGATGGGACAGGTTCCACAAGACCGCTAACTGCGGAAATCCCGCCGAAAGAAGACTGGGACGGGCATACCGAGAGCTG
This sequence comes from Pseudonocardiaceae bacterium, assembly GCA_035997545.1. GTDB lineage: Bacteria > Actinomycetota > Actinomycetes > Mycobacteriales > Pseudonocardiaceae. The sequence continues at coordinate 11,943 of DASYIL010000080.1, read as the reverse complement.
TCCCAGTCGGTCCAGGTCCCCCAGAACAGGCCCTGTTCAATGACAGCCGACACTCGGGACGGGACACCCATCACCCTCCCGGAACCGACGGCGCCGACTCGCGCATGCGTTGGCGATCAAGAATGCGACCGGCCGCCAATCGTGGGTTTTCTCGCCCACGCCTACTTCGGGTCGATTCGCACAGTGTCCGGATCGAACCCTGGTCCCGGCCGGGGGATGGGCAGCACGGTGACCGCCATCAGGCTGTCGAGCACGGCCCGACGACGGCCAATATCGAGCCCCGCCCACACAGCGGCCGGGTCCGGGGCGTCCACAATCCCGGCCAGCGGGCTGGTGGCGGTCGCCCCAGCAATCTCGGCTTCGGCCCGTTCCAGCCGGGCGCCGGCCCGGGCGCGGGCGATCTGAGCTTCGGCGCGGGTCAGCTCACCCTCGCCCAGCATCTCGGCGATCTCAGCGAGCCGGACGCGGGCGGCGCTGGCCGTGGCGCGCAGCGCGGACAGGTTCACCTCCGGCGCGGCAGGTCGCAACAACTCGATGGCGTCCGGCCGGGACAGCCGTTCCATGATGACCGCCTCGATGTAGGCGTCCAGCGGTCCGGCTTTGCGCACCACGTGCCCGGTGGTGCCGCGCTGGCCGGGGCACCGGTAGCACGGAATGCCCCGGCCAGCGGTGGACACCCGCAGCGACGGCCGCTCACACCCGGCGCACCGGTAGATCCCGGAACCCAACCATTTCACACGGGCATCAGAGGGGCTGGTACGCCGAGATGGGTCGCTGAGTTTCGTCACCACCGCCCGCCACTGCTCCTCCGGCACGATCGCCGGCCAGTTCGCGGGACCAATCACCTGCCCCTGGTGATCCCGCAACCCAGCGTTGCGGGAGCGCAGCAGTACCGCGCGGACCGAGTGCGCGTCCCAGGCCCGGCACTTCATGGAGGTGGTGAACCCGGTGGCGTTCAGGCTCCGCGCCACCGACCGCAACGAGGCACCGGCTAGGACGGATTCCACCGCGACGCGCACCGCCTCGGCCTCAGATTCCCGCACGGTGATCCCATCGTCCTCATAACCGAATGGTCGCGGACCGCCCGAGCGGTTACCGGCCTGGGCGCGCTGCAACGCCGCTGCCGCGACGCGCTCCCCGCGGTGTTCGCTTTCATACCGGGCCAATGTGCCCAGCGTGCGGGCCAGCATCCGCCCGGACGGGGTCGACAAGTCCAGCGTCCCGGCCCGCACGCAGTGAGTGGGAACCTCCCGGCCCTCGTTACACACGCTGATGTACTCCTCCAACTCCACCGGGGACCGGTGTAGGCGGTCGGTGTGCCAGGCCAGTACCGCGTCCACGCGGCCGTCCCGGATCGCATCGAGCATCGCGTGGTAACGCGGCCGTCGCTTCCCCGAGTAGGCACTGAGGTCGTTGTCGCAGAACACCTCGACGACCAACCAGCCCAGGTGCGCAGCGAGCTCACGACAGTCCTGCTCTTGGCGTTCGACACCGAGCCCGGCGCCGGTCTTGTCCTGCGAGATCCGGCAGTAAATCGCAGCGCGGCGGGGAGACGATTCAGTCATGACCTAGAGTGTGTCACACTCTGACTGTCGTCCACCGGAACACGCCGGGCGCGGGCTGTTGCAGCGCCCAGCCCCCTCGCCTTTCAATCGATGGTCGTGTCGGCACGCGTCGCCCAGATTCGGTCCGATAGTGGCCCCGCCTTTGGCGTGGTCATGAGTGTGGTCTTTGTCCGCGGTGTGGGCTGGGGCGCGGCAGCCGATCATGGTGCAGTACAGGTCCCGGATCTCCAGGTAGCGGCGCAGCGCGGCGCTGGGGGCGCGCCGGTCGGCGTCAGCGTCATACCGGCCCTCGTCGGGGATGTCGTGGGCGAGCTGATGCGCCAGGTCAGCGACCACCCCGGCCCAGTCGCCCAGCGTGGTGGGGTCGGCGGCCAGGTCGCGCAGCGCGGTTGAGGTCACCTGTAGTTCTATGATGGCCCGGCAGGCTGCGGAGCGTGTCAGGGTGCCGAGGGGACGGGCGCGGGTGATCCCGCAGTGGGTCAGCTGCCCGTCCTTATCGGTGGCCGCGAAGCGCCACTGGGCGCCACCGAGGGTGGTGGCCAGGTCGCGGGCCAGCTCAGCGTGTATGAACCCCCACCCAGCCAGCTCGGCCGGGTACGGGTCGAGGCCCAGCAGGGTGGACAATCGCACCCGCAACTCCAACCCGGCCCCCGCTGTGCAGCCGGCACTGTCACCCTCGGGCGTCCCGTCCGCGGGCCCAACGCCCGCAGGCTCGTCGGTGGCGGACTCGTTGCCGCCACCCTCAGCGACCTGCTCGCCGCCGTCGGGCTCACGATCGTCGGATCCGCCGCTGTCCGGTCCTTCGGTGTAGGGTCCGCTGTCGCCGTTGTCCTCGCCGTCGCCGTCGCCGTTGTCCTCGCCGTCGTCGCCGTCGCCGTCGGTAGCCTTGAGAACCTCCACACAATCAAAACCCGACAATCGCGACAGCTCCAGACCCGCCTGCACCCGCGCCAACTCCGGACCCGGCGCAATATCCGCCAGGTCCTCCGGAATCAGCTGTCGAACGCTCATGAGCATCACGCTACAAACCCACACCGACAAAAACCGGGGCCACCCACGCGACGAGCGCCAAGTCAGCCTCGAGGAATTCCGCTATGAGCTGAACCGGTTCGTTCGGCCGACCGGAACATCGAAGTACCGGCGCCCGTCCGGGCTGAACGCCATATCATTGATGTTCGCACGGTGCTGCAGGGTCAGCGAGAGACCGAACACCCCAGGCTTGGCGGGTGGTGGTGCTGGCGGGGTGGGGATTTCCGCAGCGGGTTTGGCGATGTCGCTGTCGCCTTCAGCGTGGGTAACGGGTGGGTGCGGCCGGTCTCGTCGGCCAAGGCGAGGGTGCCCTCGTTAGCAGCCCGGTCGTACCCGCCGTGGCCGATGAAATGGAACACATGCCACGGGCCCTCGTCCAGGGCGTCTTCTAGTTCGCTGGAGGTTTGCCCGGCCACCCACCTCAGCTCCACCAGCCCGTCACACTGCAGATCTGCCAGCGCGGCCTGAGCCGCTGCTGCTCCTGCCTTGCATCCAGAGCATGCTGGTCACCCCGGCGAACGACCATGCCCAGGATCCCGTAGCGGCGCCGCGACCCGCAGCGGCGTGCGGGGGGCGAGCACTTGCAGGTAGCGCACCAAGGGCACGGTCAAGCCCAGATAGTCTTGCCGGCCCGGATCAAAACAAGAACTCCCACGGCAGCCGAGCCAGCTCCGGCGGGCGCACCCGCAGCACCAGCCGCAGCTCACAGCCGTGCTCCTGAGCGTGTTGTCTCGAGCGTGGTCTTGCCCCTCCGAGCTGGTCACGCGCGCATCACGCGAGTCGTCACCGGATCTTACGGAGGACAAGCTCTACCGCGGTGGCGGATCGCGCCGCACAGCTGTCTCCAGGGCTGACGGGACGGGCCGAATGCGTACGTCATTCCCGAGGATGCTGGACAGACCGCATTCCTCGATCAGCTCCTTCTCCCTGCCACGTCTACTGGGCGTGGTTTCCCAGCGCCAGCGCGTCGCGGAGCCGGTGTGGGTTCATCAGGACTGTCGTTGGCCGTCCGGCGCGCTGGGCTTGCAGGAAGGTGGCTTCGATGTCGTCGACCGTGCTGCGCAGTTCGGTGAGGATGGCGCGATCGCTGGAGGCGGCGGCTTCGCGCGGGCTCAGATCACTGATCACGCCAGGAGTGTCGAGCCAGCCTGCTTCGGCGTCGCGGCTCATGCGGTCAGCGGGCTCGCTCGCGGAGCTTACGTCGAGACAGTAGCTCTCCGCGATCATAGTTCGGGCTTCGCGGCCGCCGGGGTCCTGGCAGAGGCGCTCGGTGCGCCGGTCACGTTCGACAGCGTCCGGGGCGACGTCGCGCAGGTGGGCCTCAAGTTCGGCCAGCCGCGCCGGTGAGTTCGCGGTGACGGTGAAGTCTTCGCCGGCGCGCTGGATCTGCCCGAGGCCCAGCACCCGACCGTCGGGCAAATGCCGGTGCCAGTCGATCAGGTCGTCGCCGGTCTGGGTTAGCCGCTGGATGAGGCGGTCGAAGGTCTGCTGCGCGCGGGGCGCCTGGTAAGTGACGCTGCAGTCATGCAGGTCGTCGCCGTCGCTGTTGCGGAGCTGGATGGGCGGCTCGGGGGCGAAGAAGTCCGCGATCTGGTCGATTGAGGGGCCTGATGCGAGCAGGCCAAGCAGGTGGCGGCGGCGGTGGCGGGCGACGTGGATGGGCAGCGCGAGCAGGCGAGGCTCGGTGTCGTCGTGCAGCAGCCGGCCGCAGAACAGCTCCAGCCGCTGGGCGCATTGCGAGAACAGCTTGTCGGCCAGGTGGATCGAGTCGCCATCCGGCAGGGCGCGCAGCGTGACGCTGGTGCCCGGCGCAACGTCGAGTGTCTCGTAGAGCGTGACCGGGATCCGCCGCCAGGCTTCGATGAGATCACGTTCATCCGGGCGCAGCCAGTGACCTCGGGTGGTGAGGAACCTGTCCACCAGGCCACCCTGGAACATCGCAAGATCCAGGAAGAACATCGCACACCGCTGTGCGTCCTCGGTGCGGTCGATCAGTGGGGCGATCATCTCGAGGCTGGGAGCCCGCTCGGCGTAGGTGCCCAACAGCGCGTAGACGAGCGGGGCCCGCGCAGCCAGGGCAGGTAGTGCGTCGCGGCGGCAGCAATGCTTGAACTTACGGCCCGACCCGCACGGGCAGGGGCTGTTGCGCCCAACATCGCTAGCCATCGAGGTCGCGGCTATGGCATCGCCCAGCCCCGGCCGCAGGGGGCTGGGACGTTTGGCGCGCCGCACGTACCGGTCAGCTGTGACGTAGTCGCCGCGCGCGGCGGCGTACTGGGCGGCGTCGTGCAAAGCCGGCTCCAAGCCGGGGCGCAGCGTCAGTGCCTCGTCGATCAGCTCGCTGGCGGTGGCGGAGTCCCCGGCGCCTTCGGCAGCGCGGGCGGCCAGCAGCGCGACCGCGGCCTTCGCCTCCCTGCTTCGAGCATGTGACCGCAGCGCCGCAAGCTGCGGCTCGATCACACCGCCCCGTGTCGTGTGGCACTCGATCCGGCCGGACAGCGAGTCCAGTGCGTTGTCGGTGGCCGAGGCCAGCGCATCGAGCAGGAACCGGGTTTGATCCCCATCCGGCGGCCGCTGGCCGGTGAGCATTGCTGCGACGGTCTCGACGTCGGTGAGCAGGTCATTCTCGGCGGCCATCCGCGCAGGGTAGTCGACCGTGGTGACCGCCGTGCCACCCACGGCGTTGGCCTCAGTGAGCTCGCGGCAGGTGAGGGCATGCTGGGTGGTGTGAGTCCGCGGGTGCTGGTTGTTGATGACGAGCCGGGGGTTCGGCGCGCGCTGGAGCGGGGGCTGCGCGGTGAGGGGATGCAGGTCGTCACCGCAACCGATGGGCCCAGCGGGCTGCGCGCGGCGTTGACCGGCAGTTTCGACGCGGTGCTGCTGGACATCATGCTGCCGGGCCTGTCCGGATACCGGGTGCTGGAGCGGCTGCGGGCGGCCGGAGTGGCCACCCCCGTGCTGCTCGTCTCAGCCAAGGACGGCGAGATCGACCAGGCCGACGGGCTGGACCTCGGCGCTGATGGCTACCTGGTCAAGCCGTTCTCCTTTGTAGTGCTGGTAGCCCAGCTGCGCGCCGTGCTGCGCCGGCACGCCGACCAGCGCCGGGAGACGGTACTCACCCTGGGAGACCTGGCGATCGATCCGGCGCGGCGACGAGTGAGCTGGGCCGGGCAGCAGGTGCAGCTGTCACCGCGAGAGTTCGCGGTGCTGGTGGCGCTGGCCCGCCGAGCCGGCAGTGTGGTGACCAAGGACGAGCTGCTGCGTGCGGTGTGGGGCGACGAGCGGGCCGCCAGCCGCAACGCCGTGGAGGTCTACGTCGGCTACCTGCGTCGCAAGTTGGACGCGGTCGGGGCCGGTGCCGTGCTGCAGACAGTGCGCGGGCACGGCTATGCGGTCGGCACACTGGACGGGCCGTGAACGCGCTAAGCCGGATATGGGTGGCCCGCCCGCTGCCACTAAGGGTCGCGGTGGTGGTCACAGTGGTGGGTCTGGTGCTGTTCCTGCTGCTGGCGAAGGCCTCGACTGCGGTGGTGGCGCGGACGCTGACCCAGGCCCTGGACGGCGAGCTGGCGGCTGCGGTGACCGCCGCCGGGCCCGCCGTGACGGCCGGACGTCCGGCGCCGCAGCCGCTGGGTGGCGAGGTCCGGATCCGGGTGCTGGATCGGGCTGGGACACCCGTCGACGGTGCCGGGCCGACACCGCTGTCCGCACCGGACATCCGCCGGCTGTTAGCCGGACAGGCCGCGTGGACGTTCGAGCCTGGCCGACCGAGCGACCCGACCCGCTGGTCCGGGCAGGTCGTCAGCGCTCCGGACGGTACGCCTCGGCTGGTCGTGGCCGGCGCCGAGTCGGTTGCCCACGCGACGCTAATCGGGCGAACCACCGTGGTGCTTGTGGTGGCCGCGGTGCTGGCGGCGCTGGGGATGGGGGCGGCCGGCTGGATGGCCGCCCGGTTCGCGTTGCACCCGGTGGCCCGGCTGCGGGTGGCGGCGACGGAGCTGCCGGTGGGGGAGCGGTTGCCGCTGCCGGCGGCCCGGGATGAGCTGCGAGCGCTGACCGAGGCGCTCAACGAGCTGCTGGGACGCCGGGATGCGGCGACCGAGCGGCTTCGACGGTTCACCGGGGACGCCGCACATGAACTGCGCTCGCCAGTGGCGGCGATCCGGGTGCAGGCCGAGGTTGCGGTGACCCACCCGGATCCGGACCTAGCTGGGGCGACGCTGGAGGACGTCGCCGCTGAAGCGCAACGGCTGTCTGCGCTGCTCGATGACTTGCTGGCGCTGGCCAGGTCTGATGCGGGGGAGCGGTTGCCCGCCGAGCCGGTCGACCTCGCCGAGGCGGCCCGGGACGCGGCTCGCCGCGCCGGGCAGGGGAAGGCCGCAGTCCGGGTGACCGTCCCCGCGCCCGCCGTGCTACACGCCGCGCCCAGCGACGTTGCCCGGGTGCTGGACAACTTGCTGGCCAATGCCATGCGGCATGCCCGGCATACCGTGCGGATAGCGGTCCTGCCGGGCGTTGAGGAGGTTCGCGTGCTGGTCGACGACGACGGCGACGGGGTGCCCGTCGAGCACCGGGGGCGGGTGTTCGATCGGTTTCACCGGGTACAGGGTGACCGGGACCGCGGTAGCGGCGGGACTGGTCTCGGTCTGGCGCTGGTCGCCGAGACGGTGCACCGCTACGGTGGCACCGCCCGGGTCGGGGAGACCCCGGACGGCGGTGCCCGCTTCGAGGTGCACTGGCCTGTGGGCCGCCCGGTAGCTGAGCGAGTCCCGGCTGAGCAGCTGGTGGTCGCGGCAGCCGTGCTGCACGAGGGCCGGGTACTCGCCCAGCAGCGGGCGCACCCGCCCGCGACCGCGGGTCGCTGGGAGCTGCCGGGCGGCCGGGTCGAGCGTGCCGAGAGCGTCCGGGACGCGCTGGTCCGGGAATGCCGCGAGGAACTCGCTGTCGAGGTCGTGCTGGGCGAGCAGCTCGGACCGGATGTGCCGCTACCCGGCGGTGACGTGCTGCGGGTGCACGCCGCGCGGCTGGCCGACCCGACCGCGCGGCCGGTCCCCGTTGAGCACGCCGCACTGAGATGGGTGGACGTCACCGAGCTGGCCGGCCTGGATTGGCTAGACGCCGACCGCGCCCTGCTGCCCTATCTCGAAGCGTTCCTCACGGGGACCTCGCTGCGACAAGAATCCATGTGACGGTGGGTGCGGATCCGACAGGTGCGACAAGGATCCATGTGGCCGCTGGCACACCAGGGGAGACGAGTTGTCGCAGCGCGGCCCGGTAACGTTGAAAACCCCGGCACCCATTGAGGAGCTCCGTGCCCACCGCTGTCCCCACCCGCGCGCGCACCGACCTGCGCAACGTCGCCATTGTCGCGCATGTCGATCATGGCAAGACCACGCTCGTGGACGCGATGCTTCGCCAGTCCGGCGCTGTGACGGGGCGCAGCGACGTGGACCGCGTGCTGGATTCCGGTGATCTGGAGCGCGAAAAGGGCATCACGATCCTGGCCAAGAACATGGCGGTCACCCGATCCACACCGGACGGTGCCGTCACCATCAACGTGGTCGACACTCCGGGGCACGCCGATTTCGGCGGTGAGGTGGAGCGTGGGCTGTCCATGGTGGACGGTGTGCTGCTGCTCGTCGACGCCAGTGAGGGCCCGCTGCCGCAGACCCGCTTCGTGCTCCGCAAGGCGCTGGCCGCGCAGCTGCCGGTGGTGCTCGTGGTGAACAAAGTGGATCGGCCGGACGCCCGGATCGCCGCAGTGGTCGAGGAGACCCACGACCTGCTGCTGGATCTCGCCGCAGACCTGGGAACGGATGCCGCCGATGCGGTGCTGGACCTGCCGGTGCTCTACGCCAGCGCCCGGGCCGGGCGAGCCAGCCTGATCCGCCCGCGTGATGGCGAGATGCCGGACGCCGAGGACCTCACCCCGCTGTTCGACGTCATCCTCAGGCACGTGCCGCCGCCCGCGGGTGATGCGGAGGCACCGTTGCAGGCGCACGTCACCAACCTCGACGCTTCGACCTTCCTGGGCCGGATCGCGCTGTGCCGGGTCCGCGCCGGGCGCCTGCACAAGGGCCAAACCGTGGCGTGGTGCCGGGAAGACGGGTCGATCCGGCCGGTCCGGATTACCGAACTGCTGCGCACCGAGGGGCTCGACCGGGTCCCAGCTGCCGGCGCGAAGGCCGGTGACCTGATCGCCATCGCGGGAATCGCAGAGATCACCATCGGCGACACCCTCGCTGACGTCGACGATCCGCGCCCACTGCCCCGGATCACTGTGGACGAGCCGGTGATCGCGATGACGATCGGAATCAACACCAGCCCGCTGTCCGGCCGCGGCGGGGGCCGCAAGCTCACCGCCCGGCTGGTTCGCAGCCGGCTGGACGCCGAGCTGGTCGGCAATGTGAGCATCCGGGTGTCGCCGACCGGATCGCCGGATACCTGGGAGGTGCAGGGCCGTGGTGAGCTGGCCCTGGCCGTCCTGGTGGAGACCATGCGCCGGGAGGGTTTCGAGCTCACCGTCGGTAAGCCACAGGTCGTCACCCGCACCGTGGACGGTTGCCTGCAGGAACCGTTCGAACACCTCACCGTGGACGTGCCCGAGGAGCACCTCGGCGCCGTGACCCAACTGCTGGCTGCCCGCAAGGGCCGAGTGGAACAGCTGGGTGCAGTGTCCGGGGATGGCTGGGTACGCCTGGAGTTCAGGGTTCCCTCCCGCGGGCTGATCGGTTTTCGCACCGAGTTCCTCACCATCACCCGGGGTACCGGCATCGCCCACCACGTCTTCGACGGCTACCGCCCGTGGGTCGGCGAGCTGCGCACCCGTCACTCCGGGTCGCTGGTCGCCGATCGGTCCGGTTCGGTCACCGGCTACGCGCTGGCACAGCTGGCCGATCGGGGCACCTTCTTCGTGCAGCCCGGCGCGGCCGTGTACGCCGGGATGGTGGTCGGCGAGAACCCCCGCGCCGAGGATATGGACCTCAATGTGTGCCGGGAGAAAAAGCTCACCAATATTCGCTCCTCCACCGGTGACGAACTCGAGCGGCTGGCCCGGCCGCGGGCACTCGCGCTGGAGGAGGCGCTGGAGTTCTGCGCCGCCGACGAGTGCGTCGAGGTGGCGCCGGACGTGGTGCGGGTGCGCAAGGTCGTGCTGGACGTCACCCAGCGGGCCCGGCAACGTTCCCGTGAGCGGGTGGCCCGGTAACCGAGGCAGACCCCCCAAACAAATACCCCGGGCACACCCCGGGCGACCGCCCTGGGGCACCATATCGCCTCGTGAGACGGCCCGGTGGCGCGTGCATGGTGGTGACGGCGCTGATGGCCGGTGTCGCGCTCGCCATGTGCTCCGCGCAGTCGCTCCCGCTGGTCCTGCCGGGTCAGACCGCTTTGAGCTCCCCGGTGGTACCGCTCCCCGCGCGGGAGGTGGTGATCGGGGTGGACAGGTTGATCAGTGGCTTCAACCCGCACACCCTGGCTGACCTGAGCCCCGTCTCGGAGGCGATCGCCGGCCTGGTGCTGCCCTCGGCGTTTCGCCAGAACTCGGCGGGGCAATGGGTGCTCGACGACACGCTGCTGGACTCCGCAGAGGTCACGAACACCGCACCGTTCACTGTCACCTACCGGATCAGGCGCAACGCGCAGTGGTCGAACATCACTCCCATCGCCGCTGAGGACTTCGGCTACCTCGCCCAGCAGATGCGTACCCAGCCCGGCGTGGTGGACTCGGCCGGTTACCAGCTGATCGACCAGGTCGTGTCCCGGGATGGCGGCAAGACTGCCGAGGTGATCTTTCACCGGCCCTACGCCGGCTGGCACACCCTGTTCCGCCACCTGCTGCCGGCGCACCTGCTCAAGGACGCGCCGGGTGGTTGGAGCAAGGCGCTTGATGCCGGCGTCCCGGTCTCCGGTGGCCCCTTCACGATGATCTCGTTCGATCCGTCCCGCGGCGAGATAGTGCTGGCCCGCAACGACCGGTACTGGGACATCCCGGCGCAGGTGGGCCGGATCCTGTTCCGCCGGGGCGGTGACGCGGCTCTGGTGGACGCCCTGCGCACCGGCGGCGCGCAGGCCGCCCTGTTCGGCCGTCCCAATGCGATCACCGAGTCGTTGCTGCGCGCCGCGAACCTTCGGGTGACCTCAACTGTCGTGCCGCAGCCGGTGCTCGTGTCGGTGCTGCTGCGCCCAGCCAGCCGCGTGCTGGGCGATCAGCGGATGCGCACCGCCGTGGCCGCGGCTCTGGACCGCCGCTCGCTGATCGCCACCGGAGCCGCCAGCGGGCCCGCAGTGCAGGCCGACTCCGAGGTGCTCGCCCCGTCCGCGCCGGATTACCGCAACACCGCGCGCGCCACCGGGGTCCCAGTGGCGCCGGATCCGGACACGGTGCGCCGGTTGCTCACCGATGCTGGGTACACCCGCGGTCCAGCGGGCTGGGAGCGCGCGGGCAAGCCACTGCGGCTGGTGGTGGCGGCGCCGGCGGACCGCGAACCATACGGGACACTCGCCGCGCGGGTGGTCGATCAGCTTCGGACCGCCGGGATCGAGGCGCAGCTGCGCGAGGTCGATCCCGACGAGCTGTTCGCCATCATGCTCGGCCCGAACCCGGGGATCAGGGGGGTGTCACTTCGCGGGGGGACGGCCGAGGCGCCCAACCAGGGCGTCGACATCGCGGTGCTGCCGCAACCCGCAGCCGGCCACCCCGCCACCCAGTTGGCGTCTTGGTACGGCTGCCCGTTGGTGGTGCCGGCCAGGGTGGCGCCAGCGCCCCCCAACCCGGCGGGGTTGTGCGACCTGGCCGTGCAGCCGCTGATCGAGCGGGCGCTCACCCAGGACGACCCGGCGGGCACCGTTGCGTCGATCATTGAGGCGGCGTTGTGGGAGCGGGTGGTGGCGGTTCCGCTCTACCAGCCGGCTTCGCTGCTGGTGACCACCAGTCAGCTGCACGACACCGCCCCGGGTACGCCGCTGGAAGGTCCTTTCGACGGCGCCGCCCGCTGGCAGCTTCACCGGTAAGGGAGGAGGTCTCTGTGATAAGGAAGTCGAGGCGAATTCCGCGCCGGATAAGCCTTCTGGCAGGGATTGTCTGCCTTCTCCTCGCTGCCAGCGGTTGCGTCGCAGCCACCGGAGCTAATCGCCCCGACAGTGGCGGCGCCGGTGTGGCGAATGCCAACGCGCGCGGCGACACTGGGGACGGATCGTATCGCGCTCCCCATGTCGGGCCCGGACCTGCGATCGTCGTCGCATACGATGCACCTGATTTCGCATACAACAACAATACTGCGCAGGCGAACAATCCCACCAACGCTCTCGTGCTCAACCAGGTCCTGGTAGACCCGTTCATCGTCGACGG
>DASYIL010000079.1:0-19210 GCA_035997545.1 Pseudonocardiaceae bacterium | reverse complement strand
GGCGGCGAGCAGTCCGGGCACATCGCTGGGGTCGGTTTCGATCTCTACATCCGGTTGGTCGGAGAGGCGGTGGAGGCGTTCCGCAGTGCGGCCGGTGCGGCGCCTTCCGGTGCTGTCGTGGAGCCCGCGCCGGTGCGGGTCGAGCTGCCGGTGGACGCGCACCTGCCGCACGATTACATCCCCGGTGAGCGGTTGCGGCTGGAGGCTTACCGCAAGATCGCCGAGGCGGTGGACGCCGACGGGCTGGTCGCCGTCACTAACGAGCTGACCGACCGCTACGGTGCCCCACCGCCTGCGGTGGTGACCCTGCTGGACGTCGCTCGGTTCCGCCAAGTGTGCCGGGCGCATGGGGTCGCGGAGGTCACCGCGCCAGGCGCCACGCTGCGCTTCGCCCCGGTGCAGCTGAGGGATTCGCAGGTCGTGCGGCTGAACCGGTTGTACCCGAAAGCGGTCTACAAGCCCACCGTGGCGACCCTGTCCGCGCCCCGCCCCACGGAAGGCTCCGATCGCATCGGGGCTGCCCCGCTTCGCGACCGCGAGCTGCTCAATTGGTGCACCAACCTCGTCACGGGCGTGCTCGGGCCGGCCTCCACCCCTGCCTAGCCGACCGCCGCTGCAACAGCGACAAGCATCAATGTCGCGATACGGAGCGCGGTTGAGTCTGCTGGTTCACACGCGGGGAAGGGTGACCGTGAACTTTGCTCCTGCCGCGGTATCGACGGCGGTGATGGATCCGCCTGCCGAAGGACGTTCTCTGTTGAGCGGATCGGCACCTTCAGAGACGAGCTGCTCTACTGGACCGTGATCCTGTTCTCCAGCACGCTCGGTACTTCTCTGGGTGACTTCCTGTGCCGACAATTCCGGTCTTTGCTTCGCGGGAGGCGCTCTTGTAATTGGTGCGGTAATGGTACTGATCCTCGCCGCCCACTACTTCACCCAGGTCTCGGCCACGTTGCTGTTCTGGATGGCGTCAGCACCGGCACCCAGTGTCCCTGCGCACGCAGCCGCCGGCAGACCTTGATCCCGGGACCAGGGTGTGATGTGCCGGTTCTCACCGTTCTCTCATTGAGAGTTCATCCGGGGTGAGCACAGTGCAGACCATGACTACCCGGATCCTCCCTGGCCGCGCGGGGACCGCCCGCCTGCGGCGCATGCTCACGGCCATCAGCGCTGCCCTGCTGTTGGCGGGCGTGGTGACCGGGTGCGGTGGCGGGCCGACGCCGACAGCCGGGTTGTCCCCACCTTCGTCGCCCGCCCCGGAGTCCAATCCGGCCGGCGATATCCCGGACAACCAGGCGTATGTGCCTTACACCTCGCCGCAGGGGTGGTACACCGTGTCGGTGCCCGAGGGGTGGTCGCGGGCCGTTCGGGGCCCGGCGGTGGTGTTCACCGACAAGCTCAACACCGTCACGCTCGAGACCCGACCGCAACCAGCGGCGCCGGATGTCGCCTCGGCGCGAGCCCAGGAACTGCCGGCTTTGCAGGCGTCGGTGCCCGGCTACCAGCCAGGCCAGGTCACCATGGTGACTCGCGCGGCCGGACCGGCGGTACTGATCACCTACGGTGCGCCCTCGCCGCCGGATCCGGTGACCGGCAAGACGACCACGGACGCGGTGGAACGCTACGAGTTCTGGAAAGCCGGGCAGGAACTGATCCTGACCCTGTCCGGGCCACAGGGCGCGGACAACGCCGACCCCTGGCACCGGATCACCGACTCGGTGCGGTGGCAGTGATGACCACCCCCGCCGGTCCCACAACGAACGTGATGGTCCAGGCGCAGGCGTTGTACCGGTTCTTCCGTACCGGCGAGCAGGAGACCCTGGCCCTGCAAGGGGTGTCGCTGTCGGTGCGGGCCGGCGAGCTGGTGGCCGTGGTCGGACCGTCGGGGTCGGGTAAGTCGACCCTGCTGAGCTGCCTGGCCGGGCTGGACGAACCTGACGGCGGCACCGTCTGGGTGGCCGGGCGCCGGGTCAGCCACCAGCCCGAGCACGTTCGCGCCCGGTCCCGCGCCCGCCAGGTGGGGCTGTTGTTCCAATCGGCGAACCTGATCGAGCACCTCACGGTGGACCGCAACGTCGCGCTGGTACAGCACCTTGCCGGCCGGCCCCGGCGCGCTGACCCCGCCACGCTGCTGGATTCGCTGGGACTGGGTGGGCGGGCCGGCGCCTATCCCAGCGAGCTGTCCGGCGGGGAAGCCGCCCGGGCCGGGTTGGCCGTCGCAGTGGCCAACGACCCGCCGCTGCTGCTGGCCGACGAACCGACCGGAGAGTTGGACACCGTGACCGAGGCGGAGATCCTGGCACTGCTGCGCCGCGCCACCCAGCGGGGCATGGCGGTGCTGGTGGCCAGTCACAGCCCGGCCGTGGCCGCTGCCGCGCACCGGTGCATCGGCCTGGTCGACGGGCGGGTGACCGCATGACCACCCCCGTCTCGACTAGCCATCGCGATGGGGGTGGCTGGTCGCCTGAGGCGGTCCGGGCGCTGGTGGAGTGCCAGGGGGTGAGTCGCCGCTACGGCCGCGGCCCAGCTGCGGTGCTGGCGCTGCACCAGGTGAGTTGCACCGTGCGGCCCGGGATGCGGGTAGCGGTGACCGGCCCGTCTGGGTCGGGCAAGTCCACCCTGCTGCACCTGATGGCCGGTCTGGACACCCCCACTGGTGGTCAGATCGGCTGGCCGGCGCTGGGCGGCCTCCCGACCGGCCGCGCGGGCATGGTCGGGGTGGTGTTCCAGGGGCCCAGCCTGCTGCCCGCGCTGGACGTGAGCGAGAACGTCGCGCTACCCCTGCTTTTCGACGGTGCCACCGGGCCCGCCGCCGCGAGCGCTGCGACGCAGGCGTTGCAGCGCCTGGGCATCGACGAGCTCGCCGCCAAGCTGCCCGAGGAACTGTCCGGGGGCCAAGCCCAACGGGTGGCCGTGGCCCGGGTGCTGGCCAGCCGACCGCGGTTGATCCTGGCTGACGAACCCACTGGCCAGCTCGACCACGCGACGGGCGAGCAGGTCGTCACGGTGCTGCTCGCTGCCGCCGGTGAGCTTGACGCCGCGCTGGTCGTGGCCACCCACGACCCGACGGTCACCGCCCGGCTCGACGAGCAGTGGCAGATGCGCGACGGCCAGCTCGTCGTCGGCGAGCAGCACCCGACCGAGCACTCCTTGTGGAACGGGAGTTCACAGTGAACCGAACGTGGCTGGCCGGCCTGCTACGCCGCCGCGGCCTGCGCCTGGTCGCGGCCGCCGCCGGGGTGGCCGTCGCGGTGGCCCTGCTGGCCAGCCTCGGCGCATTCCTGGCCGCATCCAAGGCGACAATGACCGACCGTGCCGTGCGAGGTGTCACGGTGGACTGGCAGGTGCAAGTCCAACCCGGCGCCGACCCGGCCACCGTGCTCGCCGCGGCCCGCGCCACACCGGGGATCCGCGCCAGCCTGCCCGTCGAGTTCGCCCGCACCAGCGGGCTGGCCACTACCACCGGCGCTAGCACCCAGAACACCGGACCGGGCGTAGTCCTGGGCCTGCCCGCCGGCTACGGACCTACGTTCCCGGGGGCGATCCGCACCCTGGCCGGCGCCGACACCGGGGTGCTACTGGCCCAGCAGACCGCCGCCACCCTGCACGCCACTCCCGGCGACACCGTGCAGATTGGGCGACCAGGGTTGCCCGCTGTGCCCGTCCGGGTCGACGGGATCGTCGCGCTGCCCCAGGCGGACTCCCTGTTCCAGAAGGTCGGCGCCCCCGCCGGGTCCCAACCCACAGCACCGCCAGACAACGTGCTGCTGCTGCCCCAGCAGCAATGGCACACCGTGTTCGACCCGCTCGCCGCTGCCCACCCCGACCTGCTCTACACCCAGATCCACGCCACCCGCACCCACCAGCTACCCGCCGACCCGGCCATCGCCTACACCACGGTCACCGCCGCGGCGCACAATTTCGAGGCGCGCACCGCCGGCGGCGCCGTGGTCGGTGACAACCTCGCCGCCACCCTGGACAAGGCCCGCGCAGACGCCGCCTACGCCCAGGTCCTGTTCCTGTTCCTGGGCCTGCCCGGCGCCGCGCTCGCCGGCCTGCTCACCGCCGCTGTCACCGCCGCCGGCGCCCCCCGCCGCCACCGGGAACAGGCCCTGCTGCGAGCCCGCGGCGCCGACACCGGGCAACTGGTTCGCCTCGCCGGGATCGAAGCCGCCACCGTCGGGGTACTCGGCAGCGCAGCCGGGCTGGCCGCGGCAGCCCTGATCGGCCTGGTCGCATTCGGGTCGGCCCAGTTCGGGACCACCACCGCCACCGCCGCGGGCTGGACCGCCACCGCCGCGGGCGTCGGTCTCACCATCGCCGTGACCACCGTGCTCGGACCCGCCTACCGCGGCCTGCGCAGCTCCACCGTCGCCGCGGCCCGGACCCCCATCGGGCGCAGTGGCGCGCCGGCATGGACCCGATACGGCCTGGACGTGGCCCTGCTCGCCGCCGCGGGGATCGTGTTCTGGCTCAGCGGACGTAACGGCTACCAGCTGGTCCTGGCCCCCGAAGGCGTCCCCGGCATCTCCGTGTCCTACTGGGCCTTCGCCGGCCCCGCATTGCTGTGGGCCGGCGCCGGGCTGCTGGCCTGGCGACTGACCGACCTGCTACTGGGCCGCGGGCGTCGCCTGATCGGTGCCGGGCTAAGGCCCGTCGCCGGGAACCTCGCCCCCACCGCAGCGGCCATGATGGCCCGCCAGCGCCGGCCATTGACCCGCGCCATCGTGTTACTCGGCCTCGCGCTGGCCTTCGCCGCCTCCACCGCCACGTTCAACGCCACCTACCGAGCCCAGGCCGAAGTCGACGCCCAGCTGACCAACGGCGCCGACGTCACCGTCACCCCCGGCGCCGCCGTCGGTCCCGCAGCGGCGGTCCCGCTGGCCAGGGTGGCGGGGGTGCGGGCGGTCGAACCCATCCAACACCGCTTCGCCTACGTCGGCGCCGACCTGCAAGACCTCTACGGGGTCAATCCGGCCACCATCACCCGCGCC
Organism: Pseudonocardiaceae bacterium; assembly: GCA_035997545.1. Lineage (GTDB taxonomy): Bacteria > Actinomycetota > Actinomycetes > Mycobacteriales > Pseudonocardiaceae. The sequence continues at coordinate 14,216 of DASYIL010000079.1, read as the reverse complement.
ACCGCGCTGCAGGACCAGTACTTCCAGGGCGGCACCGCCCAACAGCTGCTCGGCCGCCTCGCCGCCCAACCCGATGCGATCCTGGTCAGCGCCGAAACCGTCAAAGACTTCCAGCTCCAGCCCGGCGACTTGGTCAACCTGCGGCTGCCCGACACCCGCACCCACCAACTGACCACCGTGGCGTTTCACTACGTCGGGATCGTCACCGAGTTCCCCACCGCCCCCAAAGATAGCTTCCTGGTCGCCAACGCGTCCTACATCGCCGCGAGCACCGGCAGCGACGCCGTGGGCGCCTTCCTCGTCGACACCGGCGGGCACCACAGCAGCGACGTCGCCGCACGCATCCACACCCAACTCGGCCCCACGGCCACCGTCACCGACGTCGCCGCCACCCGCCACCAGATCGGCTCCAGCCTCACCGCCGTCGACCTCGCCGGTCTGACGCGCGTCGAACTGGGCTTCGCCCTGGTTCTCACGGCTACCGCTGGCGGACTCGTGCTCGCCCTTGGGCTTGCCGAACGCCGCCGCAGTTTCGCCATCGCCACCGCTCTGGGTGCCCGCCCACGTCACCTCCGCAGCCTGGTTACCAGTGACGCCATGGTGGTGTCCCTCGGCGGGCTGCTCGCCGGCGCCGCGACCGGCTGGGCGCTGTCGCACATGCTCGTCGCCGTGCTCACCGGAGTGTTCGACCCCCCACCCGCCGCACTGACCGTGCCCTGGCCCTACCTGGCCGTCGTCGTCGCCGTCACCCTCGCGGCCCTCACCTCGGGTGCCCTCGCCGTGACCCGCTACGTCCGACGACCTGCCATCACCCTGCTCCACGACCTCTGAGCCGACCGGGTCCCCGGCCCATCCGCCGCGTCGGGTACGGGCCGCTCATCGGATTCTCATCACCGCCTCATCGACGATGCCGACACTGGATACCGTGAACAACGCCGCCGCAGGGAGCCAGCCCGCAACCGACCGGGACGTCCACCAACCCTGCGGGAGGCGGTGATGTGGACCAGCCTCAACAACGTGCTCACCGGGCTCTCTGGCGGCTGGGCATACGCCGCCGTCGCGCTGTTCGCCTTCCTGGAATCCGCTGCCTTCATCGGCCTGGTGATCCCCGGCGAGACCGCAATGCTGCTCGGCGGAGTACTCGCCGCGACCGGGCACGCCAACCTACCGGCCATGGCCATCGCGGGCAGCGCCGGCGCGGTGCTCGGCGACTTGGCTGGCTACGGCATCGGGCGCGCCGCGGGACCCGCGCTGCGGCGCGGTCGGCTGGGCCGATGGGTGGGACCACAACGATGGCACAGCGCCGAAGACCTCGTCGAGCGCCGCGGTGGACCAGCGGTGTTCATCGGGCGGTGGATCGGGCTGCTACGCGCGGTCGTCCCCGCGGCCGCCGGCGCGGTGCGCATGCCACCTGGCCGGTTCATGACCTGGAACGCCGTGGGCGGTGTGCTGTGGGCAAGCACCGTCATCGGCCTGGGATACGCCGCCGGCTCGTCGTGGCCAGCGGCGCAACGCCAGCTGGGCACCGCCACCGTCGCGGTGGCTCTGGGTGGAGTCCTGATCGTCGCCGTGGTGTTCACCGCCCGGCGGTGGCGTACCAGCCGCCGCGCCGGCCCGGCAGCCTCGCCCGAGGCCGCCATCACGGTCGGAGCCGGCGCCGGACCCGCAAGTCGAGCCGGGGCAGCAACACTTCGCGTAGGGCGGCCGGCGATGGCCGGAGCGCTGCTCGCAGCGGCTCTGGGCGTGATCGTCGGCGAGTTGTCCGACAACGTGGTCGACGGCAGTGGGGTGACCGGGGTCGACGGCCCGGTGCTGCGCTGGATGCTGGGTCACCGCAGCCCCGCCACGACCCACCTGATGATGGTGGTCACCAACGTCGGCGGGACGGTGGCCATGGCCATCGCCGCATTGCTAGTGACCGGCCTGCTGGCGTGGCTGCGCCGGTGGCCAGAAGCCATGCTCGTGGCCACGGTAGCGGTCGGCTCCGCGGTGCTCGTAAACGTGATCAAACCGCTGATCGGCCGTGCCCGCCCTCCGCAGGTCGACCAGCTCGTGCTCCAAACCAACCAGTCCTTTCCCTCCGGACACGCCGTGGGTGCCGCCGCCGTGCTCGGCGTGCTGACCGTGCTGGCCAACCGCCGGTTGCGCCACACCCTGCACAAGGCCCTCATCGCCGTGGCAGCGGCCGTGACCGTGACCGCCGTCGGGCTAAGCCGCCTCTACCTCGGCGTGCACTGGGCCAGCGACGTCATCGTCGGATGGCTCCTGGGCGGGCTCTGGCTGACCATCTGCCTCACCGCCACCACCGCGTGGGCAGCGGCCTCGGGTCCTGCTCGTCATGCTGCGCAAGGCCAGCGTCCTTGACTGGATCAGGAGCCCGGGCCCCGCTGCGCGGTGCTGGCCGGTTGCACGCGCCGCCCAACGCTGGAGGCACACTGCACAGCGCCGGTTGACGGCGGGACCGGACCGACCGGTCCACGGCCGGCGGCGAGGAGGGGGCATGCACGCTCCGGAGCCGGCCCATCCGCATCTCCCCGCCTGGCTGCGCCCTACCCGCGGGGAGCACCGCTGGCCCGCCGCGCTCGCCGTCGCCGTCGCCATCGGGCTGCAACTGGTGCCGTCCGACCGGATGGTGCCGCAGGTCCGCTACCTGCTGCTGGCGCTGGAGATTGCGCTGCTAGTTGCGCTGGTCGTAGCGAACCCGTTCCGGATCAACCGCGAGTCCGCCCTGCTGCGCACAGCCGGGCTCACGCTAACCGCGTTCGTCGGGCTATCAAACGGCTGGTCTGTGGTGCTGCTCGTGCTCGACCTCGTCGACGGTGGGCTGCGCAGCCCTGCCGAGCTGCTCACCGCGGGTGGCGCGATCTGGCTGACCAACGTGCTGGCCTTCGCGCTGGCCTACTGGGAGCTCGACCGTGGCGGCCCGGCCGCGCGAGCCGCCGCGACGCACGCCTATCCGGACTTCCTGTTCGCGCAGATGCAGAGTCCCCAGCTGGCTGACCCAGACTGGGAGCCGCAGTTCGTCGACTACCTGTACCTGGCGTTCACCAACGCCACCGCGTTCAGCCCGACCGACGTGCTGCCGCTGTCCCGCTGGGCGAAGGTGACCATGATGGTGCAGTCGGCTGTCGCACTGGCCGTGGTTGTGCTCGTCGTGGCCCGCGCCGTCAACGTGCTGGGCTGACGGTGCGACGGCTGCGGATACCTGCGGGCTATACCACCTTTGCCTCGTTGAGGCGTTGCCGCTGCGGGAGTACGACGTAGCGGGGATCCTTGGTGGATGCGACGCCGGCCTCGAATACCCCGAGCCTCTGCAGGAGGCTCCCGGCGAGCAGGGCGAGTCCGGAGGCCACCGATAGGGCCTGGCTGCGTCGCGCGGCGACCACCGCGCCGATCAGGCCGGCGGCCGTGAGGTACTCGGCCCACTTTCGCAGCCGGTGCGCCTTTCCCGTGGTGTATGCCTCTTGGACCAGCCCGAGCTGCTCCACCATCAGGCGGGAAGCGACGAGCTCGGAGGCCGCGCCCACCACCGCGAACCGCCGAGCGGGCCCCGCTTCCCGGACTGGCGTGAGCACCATTCCGAGGCCCCCCGCGCTGGCAGCGGCCGAGCCGGTGAACACGAACGGCAGATGGGAGTGCGTTTCATGCCAGGCAGGGACCGCCGTCTGGGACAGCAGGACCGCGGTGTATGAGGCCACCGCGGGGGCGATGACTGCGGAGCAGAGTCCCGCAGGTCTGGCCATCCCCCGCAGCAGCCGGCCGAGTACGGTTCGACGCAGCGGTCCCGGCAAGAGCTCGCTCGCGGCCGCCACGCCGACCCCGGGGCCGTAGGCGGCGAGTATCCACGTGCCCACGCTCATCGGCGAGGTTGGCTTCGCGACTCTCAGCATGTGGTGGAAGCGCTCCGGGCGGCCAAGGTCGGCGATCAGGAAGTAGGTACTCGCCGCCAGCGTCGCCAAGGCGCCGATGCGGCCGGCCCGCCGGAGCGCCGGCCGGCCGGTGAGGTCCGCACCCGCCGCGAGCACCGCGGAGCCGGCTGAGAGCCCACCGGCGAAGAGGTACGCCGGCACCTTCCATTCCCATACTGGCGGCTTGAGCACGGCCCGGCCGTAGTATGACCGGAACTCTGGCCGCGGCACCATCGACTGCTCACGACTGCCGTCGGCGGCGCGCTCGCCGCGGCGCCCGCGATCGAACGTCCGGGCACCGCGGTCGCGCGCCCCAACGTCGCTGCGGGGCTCGTGCAGCAGCGGGTCGTCACGCTGGTCGCTCATCGCCGGCCGCCGCGCAGGAAAACCGAGATGCCGGCGGCGAGGAAGGCGGATGCTGCCATGGCGGCGTAGCGCCACATTGCAGGGAGATCACGGGTGGGCACGACAGGATCGGGCGGCAGGCCGTAGACCTCGGGTTCGTCGAGCAGCAGGAAGAATGCCCCGTCCCCGCCGACGCCGTCGTTCGGGTCCGCACCGTAGAGTCGCGCTTCGGTTACGCCGCGCTCGTGGAGCTGTTCGAGGCGCTGCGCGGCGCGCTCGCGCAGCTCGTCGAGCGGTCCGAACTGGATGGAGTCGGTGGGGCACGCCTTCGCGCAGGCCGGTTCCAGCCCGCCGCGCAGGCGGTCGTAGCACAGCGTGCACTTCTGCGCGCGGCCGTCGCCGGGGCGTCGGTCGATGACGCCGTAGGGGCAGCCGGACACGCAGTAGCCGCAGCCGTTGCAGATGTCCTGTTGCACCACGACGGTGCCGAACTCGGTGCGGAACAACGCGCCCGTCGGGCAAACGTCCAGGCACCCGGCGTGGGTGCAGTGCTTGCAGACGTCGGACATCATCAGCCAACGGAAGTCGGTGCGCCCCTCTGCCCCGGTTCCGCCGCCGGGGAGCGTGAAAGACGGCATGCCGAGGTCTTGCGGTGGGGTGCGGACGTGGAGCGGGGTGGTACCCAGCTCGCCGCCGCCTTCGGCCTGTCGCAGCACGTCGGCCGTCTCTTCGGTGGCGGAGCGACCGGTCGGCAGCTCGGACATCCCCGCCTCCTGCCGCCCGAGCGGCCGCTCTTGCTCGATGAAGGCCACGTGCCGCCAGGAGTTGGCGCCCAACATGCCGGTGTTGTCGAACGACATCCCCAGCAGGTTGTACCCGTCGTCCGGGACGAGGTTCCATTCCTTGCACGCCACCTCGCACGCCTTGCAGCCGATGCAGACGGAGGTGTCGGTAAAGAAGCCCACGCGAGGGGGGTGGTCCAGGTGGCCGGCGTTGGCGGCTACGTCATCGATGGACCCGAACAGACTGTGGTCGGTGCTCATCGTCCGTTCCCCTTCTCTGGCGCATTGGCGTGGTGGCGCGCCGACTCGGCGTGCGGGACCTCGGACAGTGAGCCAGCTGTGGCCACCCGGGTGCCGGTGGCCGGGGTGATACCCGCGCGCCTGCGGTAGTCGGCCACGTACTCCAAGAGCTCCCGTCCCCGGGGGCGACGGCCCGGCTGGACGTCGCAGGTGAGCACCTTGCTCTCCTGGAGGAAGACATTGGGGTCCAGCACCACGCCGATCAGGTCGTTCACCGCGTCACCGACCACCTTGCCCGTCGAGCCCCAGTGGTAGGGCATCCACAGCTGGTGCACCACCCGGTCCTGGATCCGAAGCGGCTTCATCCGGTCGGTCACCATAACGCGGGCCTCGACGGCGGTGCGGCTGGTGATGACGTGCGCCCAGCCGAGGTGCTGGAGCCCGCGTTCCCGAGCCAGCTCCGGTGAGACCTCCATGAACAGCTCCGGTTGCAGTTCCGACAGGTAGGGCAGCTGCCGGCTCATCCCACCGGCCGTGTGATGCTCGGTGAGCCGGGCGGCGGTGAACACATACGGGAAGACCTCGCTGTGCTGCTCGGGCGGCGAAGGGTTGGATGGGTTGTCGGGGCGGCCGTAGACCTTGCGGGTTGGGTTGCCCTGCTGGCCGTAGAGCAGGTTTCGGATGGGCGACTCGTGGGGCTCGTAGTGTGTGGGCAGCGGCCCGTCCTTGAGGCCGGTCGGTGCGAACAGCCAGCCCTTGCCGTCGGCCTGCATGATGAACGGGTCGTCGCCGCGCAGAGCCTCCGGCCCGATCGCCCCTGGCGGGGGTACGTACGTCGGTGGCTTGTCCCTCTCGAAGTCCGGCACGTCGTAGCCGGTCCACTCGCTGCGTTCCTCGTCCCACCAGATCAGGGCCTTGCGCTCGCTCCACGGCCGCCCCTGGGGATCGGCGGAGGCACGGTTGTAGAGGACCCGGCGGTTCAGTGGCCAGGTCCAGCCCCACTCCAGCGCGTACAGGTCCTGGTCCAACCGCGACTTCCGCCGTGCCGCCTGGTTGACGCCGTCGGCATACACGCCGCTGTAGATCCAGCAGCCGCAGGATGTGGTGCCGTCTGCCTTGAGCTCGAGGTAGCTATTGACCACCCGGCCAGTCGTGAGGTCTTGCCCGTTGATGTGGCGCAGCACGTCCTGAGCGGACGGTTGGCCGCCGTGCACTTCGTAGTCCCAGGCCAGGTCCTGCAGTGGCCGGTCGCGCTCGTCGGTCGAGCCTGCCACCCGCTGCTTGAGCCGGCGGCCCAGGTGGTAGAAGAACCACAGCTCCGAACGCTGGTCGCCCTTCGGTTCGACCGCCTTCTCCCGCCATTGCAGCATCCGCTGCGTCTGGGTGAAGGTGCCCTCCTTCTCCACGTGCGAAGCGGCCGGGAAGAAGAACACCTCGGTGCGGCACTGCTCCGGGAGGATCTCGCCGGTCTCGATCTCCGGCGAGTCCTTCCAGAACATGGCGCTCTCGATCATCGTGAGGTCCCGGACGACCAGCCAGTCCAGATTGGCCATGCCCAGCCGCTGCAGCTTGCCGTGGGCCGATCCGACCGCCGGGTTCTGGCCGAGCAGGAAGTAGCCGTAGACCTTCCCGTCGACCATGTCCATGGCGGTGCGGTAGGTGCCATGGTCGCCGGTGATCCGCGGCAGGTAGTCGAAGCAGAAATCGTTCTCCGGGGTCGCCGCGATACCCCAGTACTCCTTGAGGAGCGACACCATGTAGGCGTCCGCGTTGCGCCAGAACCCCTTCTGCTTGTCGCCCCGGATGCTGGTGATGTAGCTGGACAGGTCCTTGTGGGCCGGGGTCGGCATGGGCAGGTAGCCCGGTAGCAGGTTAAACAGCGTCGGGATGTCGGTGGAGCCCTGGATGCTGGCGTGGCCGCGCAACGCGAACACGCCGCCGCCGGGCCGTCCGATGTTGCCCAGCAGCAGCTGGATGATCGAGCCCGCGCGGATGTACTGCGCTCCCGTGGTGTGCTGGGTCCACCCGACGCTGTACACCAGCCCCACGGTGCGCTCCCGCCCGGAGTTCGACGTCCAGGCCTGGCACACGCGCAGGAACAGTTCCTTCGGTGTGCCGCAGGTCGCCTCCACCATCTCGGGCGTGTAGCGGGAGAAGTGCCGCTTGAGGATCTGGTAGACGCAGCGGGGATGCTGCAGGCTGGAATCCGAGGCGATCCCCTCGATCGCCCCTTCGAAGACGGGGCCACCCGAGCCGTAATGGTTGGACCCCGACTGCTCCTTGGCAGCCGCGTAGTCCCCGGTGCCGGTCGTGTTCACGAGGCTGGCGCCCTCGTAGTGCCAGCTGCTCGGGTCGTAGCTTGCGGTGCGCCCGTCGTAGCCGCTGAACAGGCCATCGAGGTCCTCGGTGTCCTGGTAGCGCTCGTCCACGATGAACGACGCGTTGGTGTAGGCGAGGACGTACTCCCGGAAGTCCAGCTCGTTGGACAGGATGTAGTTGATCACCCCGCCGAGGAATGCGTTGTCGGTCCCTGCGCGCAGCAGCACATGCATGTCCGCCAGGGCACTGGTGCGAGTGAACCGCGGGTCGATGTGAATGACGGTGGCGCCGCAGGCTTTGCCCTCCATCACCCACTGGAAGCCCACCGGATGGGCCTCGGCCATATTCGAACCCATAATGACGATGCAGTCGGAGTTCGACAGGTCCTGCTGGTAGTCCGTGGCCCCACCGCGGCCGAAGGAGGCTCCCAGACCGGGAACCGTGGCCGAGTGTCAAATGCGCGCCTGGTTCTCGATCTGCAACGCTCCCAGAGCGGTGAACAGCTTCTTGATCAGGTAGTTCTCTTCGTTGTCCAGCGTCGCCCCGCCCAGGCTCGCAACACCCAGCGTCCGGCGCAGCCGGTGACCGTGCTCGTCAGTGTCCTGCCAGCCTTTGCGCCGGGCATCGAGCACCCGGTCAGTGACCATGTCTATCGCCCTGTCGAGGTCGAGTTCCTGCCATTCGGTACCGTATGGCGGACGGTACAAGACCTTCTGTGCGCGATGATCCCCGGTGACCAGTTGCTTGCTCGCCGAGCCCTTGGGGCAGAGCCGACCCCGCGAGATGGGGCTGTCGGGGTCACCCTCGATCTGGATGACCCGTTCGTCCTTGACATACACCATCTGGGCGCAGCCGACGGCGCAATACGGGCACACCGAACGCGCGACCCGGTCAGCAGTCGCCGTGCGCGGCACCAGAGTCGCGGACCGCCCGGATTCCACCGCCTTGCCACAGCCCAACGGATCAGCCCCAGTCAACTGCCGGTAGACCGGCCAGGCCTGCAGCCACTTCCGAACAGCCACCACCGCCCTCCCTCCTGCGGCACAGCGTCTTCCGCCTGGAGCTGGCCAACGCGCCGCCGGCCCCGGCGAGCGAGCGCCCCCAAAGCCAGGCTCGCGGCCTCGACATTACCCGTTCTGGCGCTGTTCAAATCCTCACGCCCGCGCCGAGCCCCTCGGGCGCGTTGCCGGCGGCGTCGGTTGAGTCGCAGTAGTGGGCCCTCGCCACGTCGGTGCGGGTGGTAGCCGCTTAGCGCCGCGCCGGACGACGTTGCCGGTCATGTTCGCGGCATGCGGATGGTGGTGCCGGTGGTCGTGGTCTGCGTGACTGTGTCTGCTGGCAGTTGCGTCATGTTGTGCTCCTGGTGGTCGCCGGCGTGGCTTCCTGCAGCGGGGCGAGCCATCCCTGTGCCAGGGTGGTGCTTCGGCGGTGGTGGGTCTTCACGGTCAGCGGCCATTTGCCCTGCTGAGTGGCTGGAATCCCGGATTGCCTGCTACCGGCCTTGATAGGGAGGTCGACCAGCAGCATGGTGCCCTGGACGTCGGTGGCGAGTTCATAGTGGCCGCGGCGGAGGTTCTGGACGAACGCGTGCCCGGCGCACATCACCCGCGCCGAGCGGAGTCGGTCGAATCTAACCTGTCCTTGTTTTATGTGGTCAGCGGAGGGAACCTCGCATGGGACTAACGGAGATCAGTGGTCTCCCAGCCCACGTGTTGTTGGTGCATGCAGTAGTGGTCCTCGTACCGCTGACCGCGGTCCTAGTGGTTGTCACGGCCTGCTCGCCAGCTGCCCGTCACCGCTTGGGCGCCGGAGTGCCGGTGGTGGCGTTGGTGACGTTGGTCAGCGTCCCACTTGCGACCAACTCGGGGGAATGGCTCGAAAGAAGGGTGCCGCCGTCGCCCCTCGTCCGACTGCACACGCAGCTGGGCGACATGATGCTGCCGTGGGCGATCGCCCTGTTCGTCGTAGCCCTCATCATCTGGGGCCAGCGCTTCCTCCCGCCTCGACTGACGTTACGTCCGGGCGTCAGTAGGGAGGCACCCAGAGCCGCCCCGAGCCCAGCACTCACGCGCCTCCGTCGCGCCACCCGGACCCACACCCGCGTCGGGGTGATGATTACAGTCCTGACTGCCGTCCTCGCCCTCACAGCAGGAGCCGGCTCCGTCGTGCAGATCTACCGAATCGGCGAGTCCGGTTCCCGCGCAGTATGGACCGGCAACTTCAGCGAGCAACCCACCCAGCTCCTCGGCCGCCCGCCCAACGGGCAAGGTCGCCCTGCAAACGGGGGATGACGATGCTGGTGCCCATGGGCTCGCGAACAGGTGAGAGAGCGGATGCCGTCCTCGGGCGCGCCGTGAGCCTGCAGGAAGCGCCGGGCCTCGTCGGCACCGTCGACCTCGAAGCGACGGCCGCTGTGGCGGAACCGCTCGGCGGCTAGTCAGGTGGCTTCTGGTGTGCGGTGGGCGTGTCGGACCGCCCAGTCCAGAGCGCCGCAGCCGCGCTCGGGTCGGGCTGACCCGCCTTGATCAGCTGACGCTGTGGCCGATCAGGTGGCCGATGCCGAACACGATCAGCGCGGCCGCCCCACCCACCATGAGCTGGCGCGCGCCAGCCCGCAGTGCGGACCGCCCGTTGATCAGACCGATGGTGGCACCGACGCCGAACAGGGCGAGCGCGGCCAGCACGATCGCGGTGATCAGCGCGGCCATGCCGGAACCGAAGAGGTAGGGCAGCACAACGACAACCGCGCCGACGGCAAAGGCGAGCAGGCTGGAGAACGCTGCGGACCACGGCGAGCCGAGTTCGTCCGGATCGAGGCCAAGTTCCTCGCGGGCCATGGTGTCCAGGGCCGCGGCCTTGTTCTTCATGATCGTCTTGGCCAGCCGGTCGGCCTCCTCGGCGTCCAGCCCCTTCGCTCGGTAAATCAGCGCCAGTTCCTCGGTCTCGGCCTCCGGATCGTCGCGGAGTTCCTCGGCCTCCAGCTCGATCTCGTGCTGGTACGACTCGCGTTGGCTGCTCATCGAGATGTACTCGCCGGCCGCCATGGAGAACGCACCGGCGAGCAGTCCGGCCAGGCCGGCGAACAGCACGGTGGCGCTGGCCGCGCCTGATCCGGCGAAGCCCATCACCAGCGAGGTGTTGGACACTAGTCCGTCGTTCACCCCGAACACCGCGGCCCGCAGGCTGCCCGAGCGGTCGCTGCGGTGCCACCGTTCCCGCCTGGCGATCCCGCGCCCGCTTTCAGCTTCCTCGTCCCGCCCCCCGGCCCGCAGCCGAGTCAGCACCAGCGCGTGCGAGCGCTCGCCGATGGCCATGTCCGGGGTGGCGTCCGGATCGTTGTCGTACCGGCTGGCATCCGCGTGCTCGGCTCGTTCGACGAGGGGGAGCACCGCATCGACAGAGAACCGCTTGGCCAGCCAGGCCAACGCCCGGCCGCGCAGCCCGACGCCGCCGGGCTTGGGCACGGGCTCACCAAGTTTGGTCAGCTTGTCCGCCCAGTGTGCGGCATGCCGGTCCTCCACGTCGGCCAGCTGCAGGAACACCTGGCGCCGCTCACCTTCTGTGCTAGCCGCGAGGCCCCGGTAGAGGGCGGCGCTCTGCCGTTCGGACGCCAGCATCTCGCGGAACCGGGCGGCCGACCGGCGTGCGTCGCGTTTGGCCGTGCCCGTGTTGTCTGTACGCACCTTGCACCTCCGAGACAGTTGCGGCAGATCCCGCGGAAGATGACCTGCGCCTCGTCGACCTGGCCGACCTCCTCGCCTGGGGAGAGGCACGGCGACGTGCCGAGGACATCTCGGCTGTCGTGCCGGCGGGTCCGGCTGGATCGGGCGCCCTCGGCCGGATTACTTATCGTCGGGGTTGAGCGCGAGGAAAGCGAACCGGCAGCGGCGCTGGCGACGAGCTGGGCCATCAGGTAGACCCACAGCGTCGGCCAGGTGCACGCGGATGACGGCATACCATTGACTGGCGCATTGGGCATGGCGGCCTCGCGTGCCACTCCCGGGCGTGACCCCGTCGGTTCGAGTGTCTACCCACCTAGTGCGCGTGAGATGGCGGATTGGGCGGCCGGTTGATGAGGTTTGCTGGACGGGTTCGTCGTGAGACTGTCCTTGGCGGAGGAGATCGCCGCGAGCGCCAGCGGCGTGTCCTCGGGTAGGGCGGCCATGGCCTTCTTGATCGCGCTGAAGATCTCGTCGAGGTGGCGCAGCAGCGGCATGATGGCCTTGATGGTGCGGAGCAACTTGGTGATCAGGTCGGCGATCCTGGCGGCCCACTTGGCGATCAGGCTGATGGCCTGCTCGGCCACCACTGGCGCCGCGAGTCCAGCGGTGGCGGCCAGCTCAGCGGCGTAGGTAATCAGCCGGGAGACGAGATCGGTGATGATCTCCCGGATCTTGTCGCGGACCGCGGCGACGATCATCCCGGCCATCGTGACGGCGACCCGGATGCCCTCGGCTGCGATGACCGCGGCGTCGAGCAGGTAGCCGAAGTCAGTGACCCGGGCCCGGTAGGCATCGGCGGCCGCACCTTGCCACGTCATGACGTCGCTGGACACCGCGTGGGCGTAGTCCTGGCGCGCCGCGGACACGGCGTGGGCGACGTTGCCCCAGGTCTGAGCGTGGGTGGAGATCGCACCGGGGTTGCCGGCCAGCCAGTTCAGCGGCTCGGACAGTGCGTCGACGTGCTCGATCAGCCACCCGATGCCGTAGGACAGCAGCGCACCGGCCGGGTCCGTCACGAGGCTGAGGGTGTCCAGGCTCGCCGTGGCCGTGTCGATCCCGATGTCGATCCAGTCCCCGCTGGAGATGGACTCGACGCACTGGGTGGCCGAATCGAGTATCCCGATCCCGGAGTAGATGGTGGTGTTCTGCTCCTCCTGAGCGACCAGTGGGTTGGCCGACATCTACCGAACCCCCTTCATCCGGTGCAAGGCCAGCGCGTTGCGGTCATCGACCGCCGCGTAGTCCTCGGCCGTGTCCTTGACCTTGGTTGCGGTGGTGGCCAAGCTCCTGGCGCAGCTGCCTAGCACGGCCGCTCCGAAGTCCTGCAACGGGTTGAGAACCGCCGGTAAGACCTGGCAGCACACCCCGTAGGTATCCATGGGCAGGCTCACCTGTGCGGCGTCGGCTGCCTGCGCCACCCGGTCGGCGACACCGTTGACGTTCTTCGCGTGTTCCCGCAGCGCCTCGGTGACTACCTCGTACTGGTCGGACATGTCCGTGCTCCTAGCGCAGGTAGTTGCGGTCGCCGAAGTCCTCCTCATCGCCACCGGGCGCCGCGCGGGGACGACGCCGGATGGGTTGCTGCTGCGGCGGGGCGTCGTCCTCGATCGCGCCCAATCCCAGGAGGCCGGGATCCGTTCCTAGGCGGTTCTGCTGATCTTCGCCAAACCGTTGCCGGTAGTCCGACACCACGTGCTCGATGACCTGCTCCTCGCCGCCGACAGTGGCCGCCATGGCCTCCTGTACCCGCCCGGTGAGCTGCTGCTGGGCGCGCCGCATGCAGGCCATCACCAGCGCTGCGACCTCCGGCGGGGGCATGCTGCCGATCTTGTCGGTAAGCGCCAGGTCAATCGGTGCCCCGCTGGAGTCGATCGTGACCCGGACCGCGCCGTCGGTGGAGGACTCGGTCACCTGGATCTGCTCGACTTGGGCTCGCATAGCGCTGAACCGCTCGGCCTTGTCCGCGAACCCCTGTGCCCACCGCGTGAGCTGCCGCTCGACTTGGTCAGGGTCGGTGCCGAACATTGGGACCCTCCTCAGGCGGTGACGGGCTCGCGGGTGGTGATAGTACGGTCACTCCGGGTTGAAGGAGGGTACGCAATGGCAAGCAGCTTCGAGCAGGCCGGTGCACAGCTGGCAGGTGTGGCGGCGCAGCAGACCGATCTGCAGCGCGCGGTGGCCGCCGGTGAGCTGTGGATGGAAGCCGGTGTCGCCGAGCGCGCCGCCGCCCGCTGCGACCAGGCCGTCGAGGAGATCAACGACTGGTTGAATGACGCGGACCGGCTTACCCAGAGGCGCAAGTTCGGCGACAACGAAGACGGCCATGCAGCCGCGGAGCGGTTCGCTCAGGCCGGACAGGACTTCATTGACACGATGAAGAATGCCCAGCGGGTGTTCGCGAACATGGCGGCCACCTACCGGGCGGCCGGGCGCACGGTAGCCGAGGCCGACGCGGCGGGCCACCAGATGTTCCGGGGCCGGTCCGAATGACGCGTGGTCTCGTTGCGGTGGTCGCGGTGGGGCTGCTCGCGGCCGGCTGCGGTTCCCAGGTGTCGGAGGCACCGGCATCGCTCGCAGTGGCAGACGCGAGCCGGGTCGACATGTGCGCCGTCCTGACCGAAGCAGAGCTGACAGGGCTGGGCATCAAGCTGGACACCCGCAAGCAGGTGAACGAGCTTGGCGTGGTCGGCTGCCAGTGGGTGGGCAAGCCCATCAGGCTGCGCCTGGAACGGGACAAGGACACCGTCGCGGCATACCAGGCTCGCCGGGATGATCCGGCGTTCACCAGCTTCTCGGACAACCGGGTGAACGGTCGAGCCGGGGCTCAACTCAGCGTAGAGCGTGACCGCACAGACTGCGCACAGTTGATGGATGGGGGACCAGTGTCGCTGACGGTGGCT
>DASYIL010000078.1:0-5991 GCA_035997545.1 Pseudonocardiaceae bacterium | reverse complement strand
CTCGCCCTCCTTCAGCCGGGTGATCGGGATCCCGGTCCAGGCCGAGACGATCTCGGCGATCTCATCTTCGGTGACGACCTCGCGCAGCAGCCGGTGCTCGCCCTGCTTGGCGGCTAGCTGCTCCTCCTCAGCAGCCAGTCGCCGCTCCAGCTCAGTGAGCTTTCCGTAGCGCAGCTCAGCGGCACGGTTGAGGTCATAGGCCCGCTCGGCCTCCTCGATCTCCCGACGCATCTGTTCCAGCTCGGCGCGCAGCTCCTGAACCCGCCGGATCGCCTGGCGCTCGGCCTCCCACTGGGCGCGCATCGCGTCGGCCTCGGCCCGTAGATCGGCCAGCTCGCGACGGAGCTGGTCGAGCCGGGCCCGGCTGGCCGGGTCCGTCTCCTTAGCCAGCGCGGCATCCTCGATCTCCAGACGCATCACCCGCCGGGTGATCTCATCCAGCTCGGCGGGCATCGAGTCGATCTCGGTGCGTAACCGGGCGCACGCCTCGTCGACGAGGTCGATCGCCTTATCCGGTAGGAACCGGTCGGTGAGGTACCGGTGGCTCAGCGTCGCGGCGGCGACCAGCGCACTGTCCTGGATGCGTACCCCGTGGAAGATCTCCAGACGTTCGCGCAGCCCGCGCAGGATAGAGATGGTGTCCTCGACGCTGGGCTCGTCGACCAGGACCGGTTGGAAGCGGCGCTCCAGCGCGGCATCCTTCTCAATATATTTGCGGTACTCGGTGAGTGTGGTGGCGCCGATCATGTGCAATTCACCGCGGGCCAGCATCGGTTTGAGCATGTTGCCGGCGTCCATGGCGCCTTCGGCGGCACCGGCGCCTACCACGGTGTGCAGTTCATCGACGAACAGCAGGATCCGGCCCTCCCCGGCCTTCACCTCGGCCAGCACCGCCTTGAGCCGCTCCTCGAATTCGCCGCGGTATTTCGCCCCTGCGACCAGCGACCCCATGTCCAACGCGAAGATCGTCTTGTCGCGAAGCCCTTCAGGGACGTCGCCGCGCACGATCCGCTGGGCCAACCCCTCCACGATGGCGGTCTTGCCGACCCCGGGGTCGCCGATCAGTACCGGATTGTTCTTGGACTTGCGGCTCAAGATCTGGATCACTCGGCGGATCTCGGCGTCCCGTCCGATGACGGGGTCGAGCTTGCCGGAGCGGGCCGCTTCGACCAGGTCCTGCCCGTACTTGACCAGCGCCTCGTAAGCCCCCTCCGGGGTTGCGGAGGTGACTCGTTGATTACCCCGAATCTTGGTCAGCGCGGCCAGGAACGCCTCCCGGGTTACGCCGAACTCCTTGAGACGCCGCCCCGCGGCGCTGGATGTGCCCTCGTCTGCCAACGCGATCAGCAGATGTTCGACGGATACGTATTCGTCCTTGAGTCGCTTGGCGTCCCGCTCGGCGGCGTCCAGTAGGCGGCCCAGCCGCTGGGTGACAAACACCTGACCAGGGGCGGCGCCGGGCCCGGTCACCTTCGGTCTGCGCTGCAGGTCACTGTCGACGGCAGCCCGTAGCGCGTCGACGTCAACGTCGAACTGCCGCAATAGCCGCGGTACCAGCCCCTCCGGCTGGTCGAGCAGGGCCAGCAGCAGATGTTCCCCGTCCACCTCGGTATGCCCGTAGCGCAACGCGATGGCCTGGGCCTGCTGCATCGCTTCCTGCGACCTCTGAGTCAGGCGGTTCATGTCCATGAGGGATTACTCCTCGCACCGGGCTACCGACGACGGCGAACGGACGGTGTTGCTGGGCAGGCGGCTACCGGTGGTGCGCAGCGCGGCCTCGAGCACCTCGATGCGGTCGAGTAGGTCCATGACCAGCCCGAGCGCGGCGTAGTTCAGCGACAGACCGGCCCGCAGCCGTTGGATCCGGGCCACCGCGTGCAGCTGCGGCGCGGCGAACCACAGCCGGTCGGTGGCATCCCGATACGGCTCCAACAGACCCAACGCCACTAACCGGCGCACCAGTTCGGGGTGCATCCCGGCCCGTGCGGCGAAGCTGTCCAGACTGAGCCGGGACACGCGCATCAGCGAGTAGCTGGTCATGTCCCCTTCCTCGGGTCGAAGGTCGAATCCCTGCGTAGCGCCTCGAACAGCTCCCGCTCCCGCGGCGTCAACTTCCGTGGCACCATGATCTTCACTTCGGCGTACAGGTCGCCCGGTGTTCCGCGCGGGTTAGGCATTCCTTCCCCGCGCAACCGCAACCGGCGACCCGTCGACGAGCCGGGTGGCACCCGCACCTTGGCCTCCCCCCCAGGAGTGAGCACCGAGACGGTGGCCCCCAGCGCGCCCTCCCATGGCGCCAAGAGCAGATCCACCGAAATGTCCCGCCCGTTGACCCGGTAGCGAGGGTGCGGCGCGATCCGCACCACCAGATACAGATCCCCGGCCGCGCTCCCGCCTGAAGCCTGCCCCCCCGCGCCGGCCACGCGGATGCGCTGCCCGTCGGTCACCCCTGAGGGAATGGTCACCTCGAAACTGGTGGGCTCGCCCGCTCCGGACAGGGTGATACGACGGCGGCCGCCGCTGTAGGCCTCCTCGACCGACAGCTCCAGTTCAGCTTCCTGATCAGCACCCGGGATCGGCCCTGCGGCACCTCGGGAACCGAAACCTCGGGAACCGAACAGGTCGCTGAACAGATCATCGAAGTCGATACCTCCGGTGCCAAATCTCTCGCCGCCCTCGGAGTCCACCCACACCCGGCCACCACCGAACGGCGATCCCCCTGGCGAGGTCCGCGTCCCCGCGCGGCCGGCGCCGGCATAGGTCTCGTAACCCTCCGGGATCTGGCGGAAGTCCGGCCCGAACCGGTCGTAACGTTTCCGGGTGTCGGGGTCGGACAGCACGCTGTAGGCCTCGCTGAGTTCCTTGAAGCGCTCCTCAGCTCCTGGGTCGTGGTTCACGTCGGGGTGGTATTGCCGGGCCAGTTTGCGGTAGGCACGCTGCAGTTCCTCGGTGCTCGCGGTGCGGGAGACCCCGAGCGCGTCGTAGTAGTCGCGCGCCATTGGCGTCAACCCCGGCGGCCGGCGACGGTCACCGCACCAGGCCGCAGCTGCCGCTCCGCGGTGCCGTAACCCGGGCGCAGCACCCGGACCACCGTGCCAGGCTCGGCCTCCGAGTCATCCACCACATTGACGACCTCATGCTGGGCCGGGTCGAACGGCACTCCCACTTCGTCGTGGCGCGAGAACCCCAGGCTCGCCAGCACCGCCAAAGCCTGGTTACGCACCTTCTGAACCCCGTCGATGATCGCCGACGGGTCGGCGTCGGCGTAGCTGAGCGCCAGGTCGAGGTTGTCCACCACCGGCAGCCAGGCGGCGGCCAGCCGGTTCGCCTCGGCCACCCGCTGGCTCTCCAGCTCCCGGGCATGCCGCTTGCGCAGGTTCTCCAGGTCGGCCAGCGTCCGGCGCAGCCGGTCCTCCAGGGCGGAAATCGAGGCGGCGTCCGAACCCGCCGCCTCGTCTTCGCCCGCGGGGCTCAGGTCAGGGGCGTTCGGATCGGGCCCCGCCTGCTCCGGGTCTTGGTGCACCCGCGGTGATTCTGGATGCATGCTGCATCCCTCAGCTTCGGTCGAAGTCGGCGTCGATGACGTCGTCGTCGGCAGCGGATCCGGTGCCTGGGGATGGCCCGCGCTGCGTGCCCCCGCCCCCGCCTCCGACGCCGGCGCCGACTCTGGCTGCCATTAGTCCCTGCAGGACTTGCTGGAGCTCGCTGGTCAGCTCGCGTACCCGTGGTAGTGGTGCCTGCTCTTGGATTGCTTGCCGAGCCTCGCCGACGAGCAGTTCGGCGCGTGCCTTTTCGTGTGCTGGTGCGTCCGCCCCTAGTTCGTCGAGGCGCCGTTGGACCTGGTAGGCGAGGGTGTCGAGGTCGTTGCGGGCGTCGACTTCTTGGCGTAGTTGTTGGTCGGCGGCGCGGTTGCGGTCGGCTTCGGTGACCATGCGGTTGATTTCGGCGGAGTCGAGGTTGGAGCTCTCGCTGATGGTGATGCTTTGTTCGGCGCCGGTGTCGCGGTCGCGGGCGGTGACGTTGACGATGCCGTTGGCGTCGATGTCGTAGGTGACCTCGATTTGGGGTTCGCCGCGCGCGGCGGGGCGGATGTTTTCCAGCCGGAACCGGCCCAGCGCCCGGTTGTCCGCGGCTCGTTCCCGTTCGCCTTGTAACACCACGACGTCGACTGCGGATTGGTTGTCCTCGGCGGTGGAGAACACTTCGCTGCGCCGCGCCGGGATGGTGGTGTTCCGTTCGATGATCTTCGTCATGACCCCGCCGCGGGTTTCCACCCCCAGCGACAGTGGTGTCACATCCAGCAACAGCACATCGGACACTTCACCCTTGAGCACCCCGGCCTGGATCGCCGCGCCCACGGCGACGACCTCGTCGGGGTTGACGCTCATGTTGGGGTCCTTGCCGCCGGTGAGCCGGCGGACCAGGTTTTGCACCGCGGGGATCCGGGTCGAGCCTCCGACCAGGATGACTTCGTCGATGTCGTGGGCGCTGACCTTGGCATCGCTCATGGCCTGTTTGACCGGGCCCATGGTCCGCTCGATGAGATCGCCGTTGAGCTGCTCGAACTTCGAGCGGGTGATGGTGGCCTGCAGGTGCTTGGGCCCGGTGGCATCGGCGGTCACGAACGGCAGGCTGACCTGCGTCTGGGTCACCGAACTCAACTCGACCTTGGCCTTCTCGGCGGCCTCGAACAGCCGCTGCAACGCCTGCGGGTCCTTGCGCAGGTCGATGCCGTTGTCGCGCTGAAACTCCTCGGCCAGATAATCGACCAGCCGCCGGTCGAAGTCATCGCCACCCAGATGGGTGTCACCGGCAGTGGAGCGTACTTCCACCACGCCGTCACCGACATCCAGAATGCTGACATCGAAGGTGCCACCACCGAGGTCGAACACCAGCACCGTCTCGTGCCCGCGCTTGTCCAACCCGTAGGCCAGCGCCGCCGCGGTGGGCTCGTTGATGATCCGCAGCACCTCCAGCCCAGCGATCTTGCCGGCATCCTTGGTGGCCTGACGTTGCGCATCGTTGAAATAAGCCGGGACCGTGATCACCGCCTCGGTGACCCGCTCACCCAAGTACTTGCCCGCATCATCGGCCAGCTTGCGCAACACCAGCGCGCTGATCTCCTCCGGGGCATACAGCTTGCCCCGGACGTTGAACCGGGCCTCCCCATTGGGCCCGGGCACCACATCAAACGTGACCGCCTTGGCCTCCTCGGCCACCTCATCGAACCGGCGCCCGATGAAACGCTTCGCCGAATAGATCGTCCCCTTCGGATTCAGGATCGCTTGGCGCTTCGCCAACTGCCCCACCAGCCGCTCACCACTCTCGGTGAACGCCACCACCGACGGCGTGGTCCGCGCCCCCTCAGCGTTGGGGATCACGTCTGCCTGGCCGCCCTCCCACGCCGCGATCACCGAGTTCGTCGTACCAAGATCAATACCCACAGCCTTCGCCATGATCGGGATGCTCCTGTCAGCTGGTAGTGGGCGCGGTGTTCTGAGTATGCGGGGCGGAAGCCTCAGAAAGCAGCCGCGCCGCCTCGTCGGCAACCTCCTCATCCACCACCACCTCAAAACGGCTGGGCACCATCATCGTGACCGCGTCAAAATCCCGGCGGCCGCGCTGCAGGGCATGTATCACCAACCCCAACACCGCACCGATGACCGCACCAAAGACCAACCCATACAGTGCCAGCACAGCACTAGCCACCAACGGATTGATCAAATCGAATAACCCGAAAAACCAGCCAATCAACACACCGGGCAGCGCACCGGACACAGCCCCCTTCAGCGCAGCGCCACCATAATTCAACCGGCCAGTCACCTGCTCAACCATCCGCAGGTCATGACCGATAATCGCCACCCGCTCCACAGGAAACCGCAGATCAGACAAGCGGTCCACAGCGCGCTCGGCATCTGCATAATTGTCAAACACCGCGACGGTCCGGCGCGGTCGCCTTGCAGGCATGTGCTGGGTCATGACTCGCCTCCT
>DASYIL010000077.1:0-24355 GCA_035997545.1 Pseudonocardiaceae bacterium | reverse complement strand
CTGCTCCACTGGCCCACTGCCATACCACATGCATGGCAATAGAGCCAAAAATGTTACTCCGCGGCACTGGACTCACCTCCGAGGCCTCGCACGCTACAGGTGGTGCTTCGGAGCGATGCGGCCACGGTAGAGTACGCCCCGCGGGCTGCCTGCCGAGACGTAACTGGGGCTGCATCATCGGGGACTTTCAGTTGGCCACCAGCGGGGACCGTAACTTGGCCGTTGACAGTGATGGGGTGGTATCGAAGTGACACTTGAGACACAGCCCGGACGATGGAGCTGGCGTGTCAGCGCTGGGTGGATGAGGGCGCCGCGGCGACGAATCGGACCTCTCCACCGCAGGTTGAACCCGTAGTCACGCAGTTAGTCACTCAGGTCCCCAGATGGTCCCCAACTGCGCTCGGTCCCAGACACAGAAGGACCAACTCTGAACAGAACACAGGCCCGCTGACGTGGTGTTTTGTCCAGCGCCAGCGGGCCTCGTGTTGGTCGGGACGACAGGATTCGAACCTGCGACCCCTTGACCCCCAGAACTGAGGTAACGCCCTGAGCTGCGACAACAGCGAAATCGGCAACATCTCTGAGCGCTCACGTCGCAGGTGGGCGCTGACAACGCTGGTGTCCTGGTCCACAGATGGTCCACACGGAAAACCGCTTTGTCTGGTAGGGAAGATAAGGATTCGAGCCTCGTGGCCGGGCAACACTCACTCGCCGATCGCCGAGGGCAACCGACCGCGGGGGGACCCGTGCCGGGTGCCGGCAGCTCCGCATGATGCTTGCTCTCGCGACGTCGGCGGGCGCGAGGCTCACTCACCCGATAGCCGTGGAGTCGAGCCGGGTCATAGACGTGAAGCGAGCGCCGGGGCTGCTTCGTCCTTGGCGGTCTGGAAACATTCCTCCATCGCCCAGCGGGTCCCGGCCACGCGCACCAAGCTTGGCCACCGGGGTGGGGCTCGGTCCGGCACAGCGGTAGAAGGCCAGCCCACCGGTGATGCGGTCGGTGGTGATCTGGCGGCGGATCAGCGGCCAGTGCCCCCCACTGGTCAAGCAGTCCGGCCGGGTCAAGTTCCACCGTGGACCACTCGAACAGCCGGGGGTCGTGCGCTCCGTGCCCGGCGCTGCCCCGCTCCCACGCTCCGGCCGGTACCTAAGTGGTCAGCGATCGGGTCAGCCGTGGACGCCCGCCGACTGCCGGGACGGTGTCGTTGCTGCGGGTGGCCAGCACGAACGGCACACCCTGGGGTGGCCAGCCACTCCCGGAAAGTCCGGTTCTGCCCGTAGACCTCGTCGGCGGTGACCCATCTGAGAGCCCCCCAGCCTGCTGTGCACGGGCCAGCATCGCCACCCCGCCGGACCCGACCCCTGGCTGTTATAACCATTCTGTTATAAGATCACGATGCACTGGCAGGTGGTCTTCACCGACGAAGCCCGACAGGAGTTCAACCAGCTTCCCGCACGGGAGCAATCAGCCATGATCCACGCACTCGACAAGCTCGCAGCGGAGGGACCGGCGCTTCCATATCCGCACTCCAGCGCAGTTCAAGGTGCCGATCGTCTCCGCGAGCTGCGCCTGCGTGCGGGACGCAGCGCCTGGAGGGCGCTTTACCGGCGGGTGGGGGAGGTCTTCGTCATAGCGGCGATCGGACCAGAGGCACAGGCGGACAAACGCGGCTTTGGACGAGCGGTTGCCGCGGCGCAGGCTCGGCTCGACTTGATCGAGGAGGACCAGACATGAAGCTCTCTGACCTGACCAGCGCTGATGAGGTGAAGGCTGAGGCGCTCAGCAACCCTGCGGTACGGGCGGAATGGGACCGCACGGCCGTGGCACGAGAAGTTGCGAGCAGGGTCGTGCGCTATCGGGTTGAGCACGGGCTGTCGCAGGCAGAGCTGGGTGCCAAGCTTGGGGTCTCGCAGCCGTACGTTGCGCGGTTGGAGAGCGGTGATCAGTCGCCCACGCTGGCCACGTTGGTGCGACTCGCTCAGCGGCTCGGTCTGGAGTTCCACATCGACGTGACCCCGACCAGCGTGCGCATGTCTGCGTGAGTGCACGTGAACTCAAGCCGGAAACCGCCGACTGTCGTGCCCTCGTGGTGAACTCAGATGTCCGGTGGTCTCCACGCCGACGCAGTCTCAATCAAACTCAATCAAACACCGCGACCACCACTCAAGATGAGAAGACCCGCTGAACTGAGATAACCACCAGCACCAGCGGGGCTTCCGCGACCTGTCGGGACGACAGGATTCGAACCTGCGACCCCTTGACCCCCAGTCAAGTGCGCTACCAAGCTGCGCCACGTCCCGGCCACGCCCTCGCAGGCGCACGCTCAGCCTAGCGGAGCGCCATCAGCGGCCGCGAACCGCTACCGGACGACGACCGCGCCGTTGAGCAGCCGATGCAGGCTTTCGGCAGAGGGTATGCCCTCTAACCGCTGGCCATCAAACAGGAACGTGGGCACGACGGTGATCTGCAGCTCCCGGGCCCGGCACAGCGCCCGCTGGTGCGCCTCGACGTAGCGACCGGAGTGCAGCGCCACGCGGAAATCGTCGGCGTCCAGCCCGAGCTCCGCGGCGACGTCTGCCAGGACCTCCAGCCTCCCTATATCACGCTGCTCGACGAAGAACGCCCGGAACATCCGCTCGGTGTACCGCTGCCCCATGCCGTGCTCCCCGGCATAGGCGAAACCCTCGAAGGCGAGCCGGCTGTAGGGCTGCGGCGACACACCGGGCAGCACGATCGGCACGCCCATGCGCTCGGCCATCGGGTAGATCACCCGCTCCCAGGTCGACTTCAGATAGTCATCCTCGGGTCGTAGCGTCGGCGTGGGTTCCGGCCTCAGCTCGAAGGGTTGCCAGGCGATCTGCACATCGCGACCCTCGACGGCGTCCGCGAGCGGTTGCTCAGCGAGGTAGCAGAACGGGCAGACGAAATCGGAAAACACGTCGATCGTGGTGGGCACGCCGTCCCTTTCAGTCATGTTGCTGTGGCACTTCCACCATGCCCCTCGTCCCGCTCCCCGGCCTCGGGGTCGTGACCGACATCTCTGTTATCAAGAGCACGCTATCGGGGCTTGCGTTCCCGGACCCGGACGGAGATGCGCACCGGGCTGCCGGTGAAGCCGAACGTTTCCCGCAGCCGCCGCTCCAGGAAACGCCGGTACCCGGCCTCAAGGAACCCGGTGGTGAACAGCACGAAGGTGGGCGGGCGGGTGCCGGCCTGGGTGGCGAAGAGCACCTTGGGCGCCCGGCCGCCGCGTACCGGCGGTGGCGTCGCCGCGATCAACTCCGACAGCCACGCGTTGAGCTGCCCGGTGGGCACCCGCCGTTCCCATGATTCCAGGGCGGTGCGCAGGAACGGCGCGAGTTTGCTCACCGACCGCCCGGTGCGCGCCGAAATGTTCACCCGTTCCGCCCAGTGCACCCGGGCCAGATCACGGTCCAGCTCGCGGGTCAGCTCCTGACGCCGATCGGAGTCGACCAGGTCCCACTTGTTGAACGCCAGCACCAGCGCTCGGCCCGATTCCCCCACTGAGGTGATCACGCGCTGGTCTTGCTCGGTGATCGGCTCGCTGGCATCGATGAGCACCACCACAACCTCGGCGGCCTCGATCGCCGCCCGGGTGCGCAGCGAGGCGAAGTACTCGGTGCCGCTTGCGGTCTTGACGTGCTTGCGCAGCCCGGCGGTGTCCACGAAACGCCACACCTCGCCGTCGAGCTCCACCAGCGAGTCCACCGGATCCACCGTGGTGCCCGGGATCTCGTGCACCACCGACCGCTGCTCGCCCACCAACCGGTTGAGCAGGCTCGACTTGCCCACATTGGGCTTGCCGACCAGCGCGACCCGGCGCGGTCCCCCGGCGCGGCCCGCGACGTCCCGCGGCGAGGGCGGCAACGCCGCCAGCACGGCGTCGAGCAGATCGCCGGTGCCACGACCGTGCAATCCGCTCACCGGGTGCGGTTCACCCAGCCCCAGCGACCACAGCGCCGCGGTGTCAGCGACCGTCCGCTCGTCGTCCACCTTGGTCGCGGCCAGCACAACAGGGGTGGACGAGCGGCGCAGCACCCGGGCCACCGCCTCCTCCGCCGCGGTGGCCCCCACCGTGGCGTCGACCACCAGCAGCACCGCGTCGGCCGTCCGCATCGCGAGCTCGGCTTGCCCGGCCACCGCAGCCTGCAGGCCGCGCGCGTCGGGTTCCCACCCCCCGGTGTCCACGACAGTGAACCGGCGCCCATTCCATAGCGCGTCGTAGGCCACCCGGTCCCTGGTCACCCCCGGCACCTCCTGCACTACCGCTTCGCGACGTCCCAGGATCCGGTTGACCAGCGTCGATTTGCCCACGTTGGGGCGCCCCACCACGGCGAGCACGGGTTGCTCGAGTGCCACGTCCGGCTCGGCGTCAACCCCGTCGACGTCATCGGGGGCCACCCACTCGGCCTCGTCGGACCAGGTCCCATCGCCGCGCACAGAACTGCTCATCACACTCTCTCTTGCCGCGCCGCGCGCCGCAGGCCGAGGCCGCGAATCCGGTCCAGCTCGGCGACCAGCGCGACCAGCCGGTCGCGCATCTCATTGGTGGCGGCGACCAGTGCTGCCCGCCCCCGGCCCGGGGGCACCGCGAAGGGCTCGCCGACCAGCACGTCGACGTCCGGCCGGAATCGCCGGTTGCTCCGAGGCGGCCGGCGGGTCCCGCGGATCGCCACCGGTAACAGCCTGGCCCCACCGGTGCGGGCCAGCCACGCGGCGCCCTGGTGCGCGTTGGCCACATCACCTTCGCCGCGGGTACCTTCCGGGAACACCACCACCATCCCGCCGTCACGGAGCAGCCGGACGGCGGTGAGCAGCGGCGTGCGATCGGCCTCGCCACGGCGCACCGCCAGCTGCCCGATCCGCAGCAACATCCAGCCCAGCGGGCCGCGGAACATCTCTTGCTTGATCAGGAAAGAACTGCGCCGTCCTAGCAGCCCGTACAACAGCGGACCGTCCACCATCGCGCTGTGGTTGGCCACCACCACGACACCTCCGGTGGTCGGGATCCGGTCGGAGTGCCAGATGCGCAGCCGGTAACCGACGAAGAAGCACCAGGTCCCGATCCAGCGCGTGAAACCCTGCAACCACAGCCAGGTGCCGTCGGGTATCCCCGGGGTCACGTTGGGGGTCACGTCCGGCCCCACGCGGCCATCGCCAGCAGCCCGCGCTGAACCACGAGCTCGTGCAACCTGCCCAGCACGGCGTCGACGTCCAGCGCGGTCGTGTCCAGCTCGACGGCATCCTCGGCGGCGCGCAGCGGCGACGCCACCCGGCTGGAGTCAAGCAGGTCGCGCCGCTCGACGGCCCGGCGCACCTCCGCCACATCCTCGACACCGTCCTGAGCTGCCCGCCGTGCCGCCCGTTGCGCCGCAGCCGCGGTGAGAAAGATCTTCAGCGGAGCGTCGGGCACCACCACCGTGCCGATATCGCGCCCTTCCACCACGATCCCGCCACCGCCCGCGATCGCGGCATCGATGATCCGGCGCTGCTGCTCGACGAGCAGGCCACGCACCTGGGGCACTGCGGAGACCGGGCTGACCGCGGTGGTCACCGCTGGGCCACGGATTTCCCCGGCGACGTCCTCACCGTCCAGCAGCACACAGGGAGTATCCGGGTCAGTCCCCACCTCGATGTTCCGCCCTGCCACTGCCTGACACACGGCATCCGGCTCATCGGGATTGGCACCGGCTCGCAGGACGGCCAGCGCAGCGGCCCGATACATCGCACCGGTGTCTAAATACCCGGCACCCAGCGACGCCGCCAGCCGGCGGGCCACGGTGGACTTCCCGGTGCCGGCTGGCCCGTCCACCGCCACCACGCCCAGCAATCCGTCGCCTTGCTGCACCCGACCAACCCTCCCGGTTCGATGACGGGTCCATTCTGCCCGCCGCAGCTCGCGGGTCGCAGCCGTGGCCGAGGTCCCGGCCGAAAAACCCCGCGCATTCTGTCGGTACTCCCAGATACCGTCCGACCCGACGAGCTTTCCGCATCGAGGAGACGGTATGTCTGCACTGGCAATCGAGGCCGAGGGCCTGGTGAAGACCTTCGGGTCCACCCGCGCGCTCGACGGTGTCGACCTGCAGATCCCGCAGGGCACCGTCCTGAGCCTGCTAGGACCCAACGGCGCTGGCAAGACGACAGCCGTTCGCATCCTCAGCACACGCGAAGACCTACTCCGGGGGGATGCGCAGGCGGCTTGACCTGGCCGGTGCGCTGGTCGCCAGGCCAGATGTGGTCATGCTCGACGAGCCCACCACCGGGCTGGATCCCCGCGGCCGGCTGGACACCTGGGAAGTGATCGGCGAACTGGTCGCCGACGGCACCGGTGTGCTGCTCACCACGCAGTACCTCGAGGAGGCCGACCAGTTGGCGGACACCATTGCGGTGATCGACCGTGGTCGGGTGATCGCCCGCGGGACCTCCGACCAACTCAAGGCGCAGGTCGGTGGCGAGCGCCTGGAGATGGTGCTCGACGACGCTGCGGACCTCCCCGCGGTGGCTGCGGTGCTCGCCGAGATAGGCAGCGGAGAGCCGACGATCGACTCCCACACTCGCCGGGCCGGCGTCCTCGTCGACGCGGGCGCGAAGTCACTGATCGAGGCGCTGCGGCGGCTGGACCTGCAGAACATCGTGGTGCAGGACGTCGGGCTGCGCAGACCCACGCTCGACGACGTGTTCCTGGCGCTGACCGGGCACGCCGCCGAAATAGTTACTACCCGGGCAAACGGACAGACCGGAACCACACCGTGACAAGCCACACCATGACAGCGGTGACGACCTCGGTGCTCCGCGACAGCGGCATCATGACCTGGCGCAACCTGCTGAACATCAGGCGGATCCCGGACGCGCTGCTGAGTGCCACCGTGCAACCAATCATGTTCGTGCTGCTGTTCGCCTATGTGTTCGCCGGCAGCCTGGGTGGGGACGCCTACCGCGAGTTCCTCATCGGCGGTATCTTCGCCCAGACTGTGGCGTTCAACGCCGCCTTCACGACGATGGGGCTGGCCAACGACCTGCACAAGGGCATCATCGACCGGTTCCGCTCACTGCCGATGTCGCGGCTCGCGGTGATCTTGGGGAGAACCACCTCCGACCTCGGGGTCAGTGCGATCACTCTGGTGGTCATGAGCGTGACCGGTCTGGTGGTCGGCTGGCGGATCCACAGCGGGTTCTTCGATGCGGCGGCCGGCTACGCGGTGCTGCTGCTGTACTCCTTCGCGATGTCGTGGATCGGCGCGCTGGTCGGGTTGCTGTGCCAGACCGTGGAGGTGGCCCAGAGCGCCGGGCTGATCTGGCTGTTCCCGTTCACGTTCGTCTCCTCGGCGTTCGTGCCGACCGGGAACATGCCCGGTGCGCTCAAAGTAGCGGCCCAGTGGAACCCGGTGACTGCGGTGGCCGACGCGAGCCGCGAACTGTTCGCCAACACGATGCCGCCCACGTTCCCCCCGCCCGGAGGCTGGCCCGGAGAGCATCCGGTGCTCTACGCGGTGACATCCTCGATCGTGATCATCGCGATGTTCGCACCGCTCACGGTGGCGCGCTACCGCCGGGTGGCCAGCCGGTAGAGGTGGGCTGCGTTACCGGCCGACCGCGCGGTTGAGGGCACCCACCTCAGGGCGGGACAGCGCCCGAACCGTGCCGGGACGCTGCTCCCCGAGCCGGACATCGGCGATCGCAGTACGGACCAGCCGCTGCACAGGGTGTCCGACCTCGGCGAGCAGCCGCCGCACAACGTGCTTGCGCCCCTCGTGCAGCACCACCTCGACCAGCGCCTTGCCAGGCAGAGCCTGCACGACCCGGAATCCGTCCACCGCCACCGGGCCGTCGTCGAACTCCACTCCGGCCTGCAAGATCCGGCCCACTGCCCGACATACCGGACCGGGCACCTCCGCCAGGTAGGTCTTCAGGACCCGGTAGGACGGGTGCATCAGCCGGTGCGCCAACTCTCCGTCGTTGGTGAGCAGCAGCATCCCCTCGGTGTCCGCGTCGAGGCGCCCGACGTGGAACAGACGCTGCGCCCGGTCGGCCACGTAGTCACCCACACAGGGCCTGCCGCGGTCGTCGGACATCGTTGAGTGCACGCCCCGGGGCTTATTCAACGCGAGATGCTCCACGTTGGAGCGCAGCTCCAGGCGCATGCCATCGACATGAATGACCGCGTGCTCGGGGTCGACCCGCACCCCCATCTCGCGCACCACGGACCCGTCCACCTCAACCCGGCCACGCGCGATCATCTCCTCGGCGGCGCGCCGAGAGGCCACCCCAGCCTGGGCGAGCACCTTGTGCAGCCGGGGCAACGCAGAGACCACCTCAAATTGGGACATCGCCTCAGGTTGGGACATCATCGATAGTGTCGATGTCTGGCAGCAGCGGGGCAATCGGGGGTAAGTCCTCCAACGAGGATAGTCCGAGCCGCTCCAGGAACAGCTCCGTCGTGCAGTGCAGCGTACCGTGGGTCTCTGGGTCGGTCCCGACCTCTGTGACCAGACCCCGGGCCAGCAGGGTACGCATCACCCCGTCGACATTCACCCCGCGGATCGCGGCGACCCGAGAGCGGGTGACCGGCTGGCGGTAGGCCACCACGGCCAGAGTCTCCAGGGCGGCCCGGGTGAGCCTGGCCCGCTGCCCGTCCAGCAACAGCCGCTCCACGAACGGTGCGTGCACATCACGGGTGTGCAACCGCCACCCCTGCGCCACATGACACAGGTCGATACCGCGTCCAGCGTTCGTGTAGCTGTCCCGCAATCGTTGCAGCCCCTCGATCACCCGCGGTACCGGCTGGTCCAGTGCACTGGCCAGCACGTCCTCGCCGGTCGGCGAGTCCACCACCAACAACAGCGCTTCCAGGGCCGCATCGAACTCACCGTCGGCAGCCAGCTTGGGTAACGCCTCAGTCCCCGTGGATGTCTCCACGGTCGCAGGTTCACTCACCGGTAGTCCTCGTACTCGTCCGCATCCGGTGCTGCCGCGGCTGCCTGATCGGAGCCGCCCGTCCATCGGACGCTCAGATCGCCCAGG
This sequence comes from Pseudonocardiaceae bacterium, assembly GCA_035997545.1. GTDB lineage: Bacteria > Actinomycetota > Actinomycetes > Mycobacteriales > Pseudonocardiaceae. The sequence goes on along the minus strand of DASYIL010000077.1, from coordinate 15,312 downwards.
GGGTCAACCTGGTCGAAAATCACCACCGCGGCACGGTACAGATCCAGCAACGCCAGGAAGCGGGCGACCACCTCTCGGGTGTGCGCACAGTCGGCGACCAGACTACGGAAACTCGCCTGGCCGTCGCGAGCCAGCCGACTGCGCAGCAGGGCAGCGTGCTCGTGCACCGACACCCGGGGGGTGTGCAGATGCTCCAGCGACACCGTCGGCGGCGGCTTGGGCCGAAACACTGCGGCCGCGGTCTCGGCGAACCGGGCAGCGTCGACGCCGAGCAAAACCTCGGGCAGTAAACCGGCAAACCGCTCCTCGATCGCCACCGACCGCGGATACCGGCGCAGCGCCCCGGATTCCAGCTCGGCGAACAGCACCGCGACCTGCTTGTACGCCCGGTACTGCAGCAACCGCGCGAACAGCAGGTCACGCGCTTCCAGCAGGGCGAGGTCCGCTTCGTCCTCGACGTCGGCCGACGGCAACAACCGGGCCGCCTTGAGGTCCAGCAGGGTCGCCGCGACAACCAGGAACTCGGTGGTCTCGTCCAAGTCGAAAGAGTCGCCCAACACCCGGAGGTGGGCGATGAACTCGTCGGTCACCCGGTGCAGGGCCACCTCGGTCACATCCATCTGCTGCTGCGAGATGAGCTGCAGCAACAGGTCGAACGGGCCCTCGAAGTTATCCAGGCGCACCGTGAAGCGGCCAGGCGCACCGGCACCGGCCGGTACCACCGGGTCGTGCACGGCTGTCATCGCGCGATCACCTCGCGGGCCAGTGCGCGGTAGGCCATCGCCCCAGCGGATTTCGGTGCCCACCGGGTGATCGGCTCACCGGCGACGGTGGTTTCCGGGAATCGGACCGTCCGGTTGATCACCGCGTCGAACACGGTGTCGCCGAACGCCTCTACCACACGGGCCATCACCTCGCGGGCATGCAGGGTACGCGGGTCGTACATCGTGGCGAGGATCCCGGTGATCGCCAATTTGGGGTTGAGCCGCTCGCGCACCTTGTCGATGGTGTCCATCAGCAGCGCCACCCCTCGCAGGCTGAAGAACTCGCACTCCAGCGGGATCACCACCCCGTCCGCACAGGCCAGCGCATTGATGGTGAGCAGGCCCAGCGATGGCTGGCAGTCGACCAGGATGAAGTCATAGTGCGCCAACAGCGGTTGCAAGGTTCGGCCCAGCGTCTGCTCCCGACCGACCTCGGTGACCAGTTGCACTTCGGCAGCGGACAAGTCGATGTTGCTGGGCAGCAGGTCCATGCCCGGCACCGACGTCGGCCGGACGACCTCATCCACCGGGACACCCTGCTCCATGATTACGTTGTAGATGGTGCGGTCCAGTTGGTGTGAGGCCACCCCGAGACCGACTGACAGCGCCCCCTGCGGATCGAAGTCGACCAGCAGCACCCGGCGGCCGTACTCGGTGAGCGCGGCCCCCAGGTTGATCGTCGAGGTGGTCTTGCCGACGCCACCCTTCTGGTTGCAGATCGCCACCACCCGGGCTGGCCCATGCCGGTCCAGTGGTGGTGGCTGCGGTACCGCGCGACGCCGGCGCCCGGCCGGATCGATCCCGTTGTCAACTGCCCCGTCGTCGGAGGAGCTCGGCGGGGTCGGCACAGCCAGCGGCTGCTGTGCGGACGCCCAGGTCGACATGGAACCCGATCCCCTCTCCAGCGCGGCCCGATCCCCGGGGAGCCTATTCCGCGGCGAAATCGTCTGGGCTTCGCCCCCGTGAGTGGCGATGCGAGTGATGATTCGCATCGCCACTCACGGGGCGTCAGCCACGAGCCCGCGGATGGGCGGTCGCATAGATCTCACGCAGGGTGTCCACCGTGACCAGCGTGTAGACCTGGGTCGTGGTCACCGACGAATGCCCGAGAAGTTCCTGCACCACCCGCACGTCCGCGCCGCCCTCCAGCAGGTGGGTGGCGAAGGAGTGCCGCAAGGTGTGCGGTGACACCGTGGCCGTGATTCCGGTCCGAGCCGCAGCGTCCCGCAGCACCGCCCAGGCACTCTGCCGGGACAGTCGCATACCACGGGAATTGAGGAAGACCGCAGGAATGCCCCGCCCCCGCGCGGCGAACTCCGGGCGGCCGCGAACGAGGTAGGCATCCAGCGCGGCCAGCGCCGGCCGACCCACCGGCACCAGCCGCTGTTTACCGCCCTTGCCGCGCAGCAGCACGGTACGAGCCGGGGCGTCGACGTCGTCCCGGTCCAGCCCGACCGCCTCGGAGATCCGCGCGCCGGTGGAGTACAGCATTTCCAGCAGCGCCCGGTCGCGCAGGGCGCGGGGCCCCCCGTCAGCGGGGAACGCCTCCAGCAGCTGCAGCACATCATGCACTCCGAGGGCCTTGGGCAGCCGTTTCGGCGGGCTCGGTGGGTGCACGTCGGCCGCGACGTCGGCCAGCACCAGGCCCTCCCGAAAGGCGAACCGGTGCAGCCCGCGGGCTGCGATCAGCGCCCTGGCCGCCGATGACGGCGCCAGCGGCCGGTGCCCACCGGTCCCGTCACGCAGCGCCGCGAGAAACCCGGTCACCTGCTCCTCGCGCACCGCGGCGAGCCCGTCGACCTCGTTCGACGCCAGGTAAGCGCCATAGCGGCGTAGGTCGCGGGCGTAGGACTCCAGTGTGTTGGCCGCCGTGCCGCGCTCCACCGCGAGGTGGTCCAGATACCCGGAGATCACCGCGGCCAGCCCCGCCGGCACCTCCTGCCCCCGCCAAGGGGAACCTTCTGGCGGCTCGGACCGGACGGGGACCTGCCACAAGGTTCCCCTTGGCGGAGGCTGAGATGCACTCATCCGAGGGCCTCGGCTAGGGGGACGTACTCGCGGGCGTGCGCGCTGGCAACCTCAGCGAGCACCACGGAACCCGCCACCACGTTGACCCCCCGGGCCAGCGCCGGGTCGTCGCGCACCGCCTGCTGCAGTCCCTTGTCGGCCAGCGCGCGGACATAGGGCAGCGTGGCGTTGGTCAGCGCATAGGTGGAGGTGTGCGGGACCGCGCCGGGCATGTTGGCCACGCAGTAGAAGACCGAGTCATGCACGGTGTAGGTGGGGTCGGCGTGCGTGGTGGGACGGGAGTCAGCGAAACAGCCGCCCTGGTCGATGGCGATGTCCACCAGCACCGATCCCGGGCGCATCCGGCCGACCAGGTCATGACTCACCAGGGTGGGCGCCTTGGCGCCGGGTACCAGCACAGCCCCGATCACCAAGTCCGCCCACAGGCAGGCCTTCTCCACCTCATAGGCGTTCGACGCGATGGTCTGCAGGTGGCCCCGGTACACAAAGTCGATCTCCCGCAATCGGTTGATGTTGGTATCCAGCACCACCACCTCGGCCTGCATGCCCAGCGCGAGGGTGGCGGCGTTGCGGCCCGCCACCCCGGCCCCGAGCACCGCCACCTTGCCAGCCGGCACCCCGGAGACCCCGCCGAGCAGCACCCCGCGCCCACCCTGCATGCGTTCCAGACAGTGCGCCCCCACCTGGGGGGCCATCCGCCCGGCGACCTCGCTCATCGGGGCCAGCAGCGGGAGCGAGCCGTCGGGAAACTGTACGGTCTCGTAGGCGATCGCGTCGATCCCGGCGTCGATCAGCGCGTCCGTGCATTCCGCCGACGCGGCCAGGTGCAGGTAGGTGAACAGGGTCTGGCCCTTGCGCATCCGGTGGTACTCCTGGAGCACCGGTTCCTTCACCTTGAGCACCATCTGTGCCTCGGCCCACACGTCGTCGGCCCGGGGCACGATACGGGCCCCCGCGGCGAGGTATGCCTCGTCGCGAAATGCGCAGCCGACACCGGCGCCGCGTTCCACGAGCACCTCATGCCCGTGGCGGGTCAGCTCGAGCACCCCGGCAGGCGTCATCGCTACCCGGTATTCGTGGATCTTCAGCTCCCGCGGGACACCGATCTTCACGGTGGCGGGCCTCCCTGCTCAGCCACTTCGGTGCTCGGGTGTCGGAGGGTGACGACGTCGACCAAGCCGGAGACCTGGAGGGTGACGATGACGACGCCGCCTGGCTGCACGAGGATTTCCAGGGCGTGGCTGGCGGCGAAATCGTCGAGCACGCGGATACCGGCGCTGTCCAAGTAATCGACGGCGGTGAGGTCGATGGTGAGCCGGTCGCGGTCGGCGCCGGCGTGGGCGAGGGTGTCACGGAACTGTCCGGCGGTGGCCGGGTCGATCTCGCCGATGGCGGTGACGGTCACCGCGCCGCCGGCCGACGTGGTGGTGTGAAACCGAGCGGTCATCGCGGCAGCCTCTTGCGGAGTCGGAGGATGATGCCATGGTCGTCGGCATCGCCGATGACGGTATCGGCGAGTTGTTTGATCATCTTGAGGCCACGGCCACGCGGGCCGCACCTGCGGGGCGGTGTGGTCTTCCAACAGCAGAGTGCGGTAGGCGGTGCGGAGCTGTCCCGTCACGGGGGAAGCGGTCGTCGTCGCTCACCGAGCACCACCTCCCGCCACCGGATCAGCTCAGCGGACCTGCAGCCAGCGTAGCCAGCCCGGGCGTTGACCTCAGCTGTGGCGATCGGCGAGGCGGTCGGCGAACCGGGTCGGTCGGTCCGGCCACGGCGCCTCGACCGGCCGCGGCGGTGCTGGGCCATCCAAACTTGGGGCGGCGAGCACGGCGTGCGCGGCGAGCAGCCCCGCGACCGTCGCCGCGTTGACGATCTCACCGGCCAGCACCTGGCGCACCGCCTCGGCCAGCGGCAGCCGGACCACGGCCAGGTCGGCCTCCTCGTCGTCACCACCTGCGGGCCGGCCGACCTCAGTCAGCCCGCGGGCCAGGAACACTCGCACCGCCTCATCGCTGAACCCGGGCGAAGCCACTACGTCGACGAGCACCGACCAGTCCTGCGCGGTGTAGCCGACCTCCTCCACCAGCTCGCGGCGAGCGGTCGTCACCGGGTCTTCCCCCTGCGAGTCGAGCAGCCCGGCGGGAAGCTCCCGGAGTCGGCGGCCCACCGGGTGCCGGTACTGGTCGATCATTACCACTGAGGCGTCGTCGTGCAGTGGCAGCACTGCCACCGCCCCGAGGTGCTCGACGACCTCCCGTCCGGCGGTCCGGCCACCGGGCATCACCACGTGGTCCCGCCGCAGCGCGAGGACCCGGCCGACATGCAGGGTGTCGGTGCCCGACACCGCGAACTCGTGCGGTGGACTCACCGTGGCCCGGCCGGCAGCTCGACCGCCAACCGATCCGCGGCCCGATAGTTCAGCGCCGCCTGGACGAACGCGGCGAACAGCGGATGCGGGCGGGTGGGCCGGCTGGTGAGCTCGGGGTGGGCCTGGGTGCCGACGAAGAACGGGTGGGTACCGGCGGGCAGCTCGACGAACTCGACCAGTTGGCCGTCGGGGGACGTTCCGCTGATCACCAGACCCGCACCGGCAAGCTTGTCCCGGTAGGCGTTGTTCACCTCATAGCGGTGCCGATGCCGCTCGGAGACCTCGGTGACGCCGTACGCCGTGGCCACCACCGAACCCGGCACCAGCCACGCTGGGAAGGCGCCCAACCGCATCGTCCCACCCATGTCACGTTGACCAGCTACGACGTCAGCCTGGTCGAGCATGGTGGTGATCACCGCATGCGGGCTGGCCGCGTCGAACTCGGTCGAGCCGGCGCCGTCGAGCCCGGCCAGGTTGCGGGCGGCCTCGATCACCATGCACTGCAAGCCCAGGCACAGGCCCAGCACCGGGATCCCGCGGACGCGGGCATGGTGGATGGCCCCGATCTTGCCCTCGATCCCACGTATCCCGAACCCACCAGGCACCAGCACCCCGTCCACCCCGGCCAGCGCGGTCCCAGCGCCCGCTGGGGTCTCGCAGGAGTCTGAGGGCACCCAGCGGATCTCGACCTTGGCCCGGTGCGCGAACCCCCCGGCGCGCAGCGCCTCGGTCACCGACAGATAGGCGTCCGGCAGGTCGACGTACTTGCCCACCAGGGCGACCCGCACCACCTCCGTCGGAGCGTGCACCCGGTCCAGCAGGTCTCCCCACTCTGTCCAGTCCACATCCCGGAAGGGCAACCCGAGCCGGCGCACCACGTAGGCATCGAGACCCTCGGAGTGCAGCACCTTGGGGATGTCGTAGATCGACGGTGCGTCCGGCGCAGCGACCACGCCATCGATGTCCACATCGGACATCAGAGCGATCTTGCGCTTCAGCCCGGCCGGGACTTCCCGATCGGCGCGGCAGACCAGCGCATCGGGCTGGATACCGATGCTGCGCAAGGTGGCCACCGAGTGCTGGGTCGGCTTGGTCTTCAGCTCGCCCGACGGGGCAAGGTAGGGCACCAGGGAAACGTGCAGGAAAAAGCAGTTGTCCCGGCCGACGTCGTGACGCACCTGGCGGGCCGCCTCGAGAAATGGCAGCGACTCGATGTCCCCGACCGTCCCACCGACCTCGGTGATCACCACATCCGGCCGGCGGCCGTCGTCTCCCGGCTCCGACATGGCCATGATCCGGGACTTGATCTCGTCGGTGATGTGCGGGATCACCTGCACGGTGTCGCCGAGGTACTCCCCCCGCCGCTCCTTAGCGATCACCGCAGAATAGATCTGGCCAGTGGTGACGTTGGCGTTGCAGCTGAGATTTCGGTCCAGGAACCGCTCGTAGTGCCCGATATCCAGGTCGGTCTCGGCGCCGTCCTCGGTGACGAACACCTCACCGTGCTGGAACGGATTCATCGTCCCTGGATCGACGTTGAGATAGGGGTCCAGCTTCTGCATGGTCACCCGCAGCCCGCGGGCGGTCAACAACTGGCCAAGGCTGGACGCGGTGAGCCCCTTGCCCAGCGAGGAGGCGACGCCCCCGGTGACGAACAGGTACCTGGTGGGGCGAACATGCTTCACCAAGACCGTCTCCCGTGGTCCGGACGGCGCGATCAGCCCTGGATCGCGGGAACCACGGCCTGCGCGTTGCCGCCGGTACCGTACCGCCCGGCCCGACCCTCCGCCTGCTCGGCCAGGGCAAGGACCGCCACCACCCGCCCGGCCGCAGTGCTGACGTCGTCGACCGTGGACAGCACCGAGCTCGCCGCGGTGTCCGCCCGCACCACGCCGATGGGGCCGTTGCCGTCAGCGGACCCTGGCCTACCGGCGAGTACCGCACCCGCGCCAGAGCGGTCCAGCTGGGTGGCGAAGCGGGCCAGGATGCCGGACCGATCACCGCTGCCGTCGCCGCGACTCGCGCCCCCGGTGAGTACCACCGCGAGCTGCGCCGGCCGAACCTGTGGGCCAACCCGGACAAAACCGCCGTCACCAAGTCCGGCGATAACGGCAGTCGTCTCAGCAGGGGTGGCCTGCACTGTTCCATTCTGCGGGTTGATCAGCAGCAGCGAGCCGAGCAGTCCACCGGCCAGCGTCCCTGCGTCCGGTGCGGTGGGCAACCGCAGCCCGGCCGGCAACAGGCGGGTCGTGAGCTCGCTGAGTTGGTCGGCGCGGGACGGGTCGGTGAACGCGTCGGTGAGCTGCAACTCCCCGGTGACAGTGGCACCGGCGTTCTTGATCAACCCGGTCAAGACGTCCCGGTCGGCCGGATCGGCGTCCGCAGTGGTGACCAGCACCACGGTGCGGCCACGCAGAGTACCGGCCACGGCGCGGGGACCGACCGCCGCGTCGAAGACGTTCGCATCGGCCAACCGCGCGCGCAGCGTGTTGCCGTGCGCCTGCAGATCGCTCACCTGCCGACCCAGTTCATCGCGGTTGGAGTTGAGTCCAGACAGCAGCCGACCGCTGATCGCCGTGGACCCGAGGACGACCCCGACGGCCAGCGCGAGGAAGACGGCGGCGATGGAGATCACGTGGTAACGCAGCGAGATCACGGTCTATCCCACCCCCTTGACCCAGGAAACGACGTCGTGCCAAGTATCGCTGACGAGGACGCCATAGGCGCCGCCGATGTCGGAGACCAGCAGCGCTGCGACCACGGCCAGCAGCGCAGCGAGCACCATGAGCAGCACCGCCCCCGACGACACCCGGCTGCGGTACAAGGTGGCGACGGCATGACCGTCGACAAGCTTGCCCCCCAGCCGCAACCGGGTGAGGAAGGTGGACGGATTGGACCCCGACCGACCCCGGTCGAGGAACTCGTGCAGGGTGGCCTGGAACCCGACAGTGATCACGAGCGAGGCGCCGTGCGCCTCGGCCAGCAGCAGCGCGAGATCCTCCGGGTTACTCATCGCGGGGAAGGTCACCGCGCCGATCCCCAGGTCCTGGATCCGCTCCAGCCCCGGGGCGAAACCGTCGGGCTGGGCGGGTACCACGACCTCGTCGGCCAATTTGAGTGTGTCAGTGTCGACCTGGTACGGGTCGCCGACGATCAAGTGCGGCCGATGCCCAGCAACGTGCAGTGCGTTGGCACCGGCCTCGACGCCGATCAGGATCGGCTGGTACTCGCGGATAAAATGCTTGAGCGCCGCCAGGTCGGCGGTGTGGTTGTAGCCGGCGGCCACCACCAGCACCTGACGGTCCCCGATCGGCACCTCGACATCGGGTATGCCGACGCGGTCGATGATCAGGGCACGCTCGTGCCGGAGGAACTCGATGGTGTTCGCGGAGAACGCCTCAAGTTGGCTGGACAGCCCGGACTTGGCCTCGATCATCAGGTCAGCGATCGAGTCGCCAGTCTGCTCGACGCCGCGACCACACTCAGTTTCCCCGACATATATCCCGCCCTCGTGCAGCCGTAGCCGGGTGCCGTCCTTGATCCGCAACGCCTCCGCACCGACCCCGTCGAGCAAGACGATGCCCGCCGCAACGAGAATCTCGGGACCCAGGTTCGGGAACCGGCCTGAGATCGACGGTGCGGCATTGATGACCCCGGCCACGCCAGCGGCCACCAGCGCGTCGGCGGTTCTGCGGTCGAGATCGACCTGATCGAACACCGCGATGTCACCGGGACCGACGCGTCGCGCCACCGCATCAGCACGGCGGTCCACCCTGGCCAGCCCGGTCATACCGGGTAGCTCACGGCCGGATCGGTTGAGCAGGCCGGAGAGTTTCATGCCAGTGATGGTGGCAAAATCCGCGTGCCTGATCCGGGAGGCGCGCCGGAGCTGCGCTCTGCTGTTACGCACTCACGAGTCCCTCCTTGTCCGCCTGGGCGGCGGTTAGCAGCTCTTCGGCGTGCGCCCGCCCGGTATCGGTGTCGTCCAGTCCGGCTAGCATCCTGGCCAGCTCGCTGACCCGAGCCACGCCGTCGAGCTCCCGGACCCCGCTGCGGGTCAGGCCGGTGGCGTAGGTCGCCTTGTCCACCACGAGGTGCCGGTCGGCATAGGCGGCGACCTGTGGCAAGTGAGTGACGACCACGACCTGGTGGCTGCGGGCCAGCCGGGCCAAACGCCGTCCGATCTCCACTGCCGCCCGCCCGCCAACACCGGCATCGACCTCGTCGAAGACCATCGTCGGTACCGGGTCGGCGTCGGCCAGCACGACCTCCAGTGCCAGCATCACCCGGGACAGCTCTCCACCCGAGGCACCGTTGCGCACCGGCAACGGTCCCGTGCCGGGATGCGGTGCCAGGCGCAGCTCCACCTCGTCGACGCCGTCGGGCCCGGCCCGCATCCGGGACCCGCCGACGGTGAGTCCGGCCGCATCACCGTCGGTGGCCAGAGCCGGACCGACCGCCACGGACAGCTGTGCCTGGCCCATCGCCAACCCCGCGAGCTCGACGGTGACGGCGTCCCCGAGGTCCTGGGCGGCAGCAGCCCGCGCCGCGGTGAGGGCGGCGGCGTGCCGGGCCAGCTCGCCGGCCAGCTTGTCGCGTCGGGCCGTCAGCGTCGCGATAGCCTCCTCAGAGGTGTCTAGGCCGGCCAGGCGCTGCTGGGCATTGCACGCCCAGGCCAGCACACCGTCGACGTCGGCGGCGTACTTGCGGGTGAGCCGCTTGAGCTCGGACTGGCGGGCCAGCACCTGCTCCAGCCGGGTCGGGTCGCCGTCCAGGGCCTCGAGGTAGCCAGCGAGCTCGGCGCCGACATCACCGAGCACCGCCGCGGCCTCCCCCAGGCGTTGCGCCAGCACCTGCAGCGCAGGATCGTCTACCGTCTGCAGCCGGCGCCGGGCCTGCGCCACCAGGCCGATCGCGCCAGGCTGGCAGGGGTCGGAATCCAGCGCGCCACTCACCGCGAACTGTGCGATGGCGGCAGTCTCCCGCAGCGCCTCGGCGTCAGCGAGCCGCCGAGCTTCAGTCACCAGGGCGCTGTCCTCCCCGGGTTGCGGGTCAAGGGCGGTGATCTCAGCGAGGCCGTGAGTGAGCAGGTCGGCTTCCCTGGCCAGCTCCCGAGAACGATCCCGCCGCGTGGTGAGCTCGGCGCAGCAGCGCAGCCATTCCTGCCGGACGCATCGGTAGACATCCAGCGGCCCGGACACCACGTCGCCGGCGAAGCGGTCCAACACGGCCCGCTGCTCGCCGGCACGCAGCAGCCGCAGCTGGTCGTTCTGACCGTGTACGGCGAGCATGCCGTCGGCCAGGTCGGCCAGCACCCCCGCCGGGACCGAGCGACCACCCAGGTGGGCCCGGGAGCGGCCGTCCGCGGTGAGGGTGCGGCTGGCGATCAGGCTGCCATCCTCGTCGGTGCGGGCGCCCACTTCATTCGCCAGATCCGCTGCCGGGCTGCCCTCGGGTGGCCGGAAGCGACCCTCCACGATGGCGCGGTCGGCGCCGCGGCGTACCCGAGACGCGTCGGCGCGCCCGCCGGCAAGCAGGTGCAGGCCGGTGACCACCATGGTCTTGCCCGCCCCGGTCTCACCGGTCACCACGGTCAGGCCGGGGTGCAGGTCCAGGGTGGCCTCGTCGATCACACCGAGGCCCTCGATGCGCATCTCGGTGAGCACGGGCCGCACCTTAGCGCGCCGCCCGTGCCGTGCCAGGTGCCCCGGCCGTCAGGCTGGCCCATCAGCCACGACCGTTAGCCCGGTCGGGGTCCCCGCCAGCCCTGCACCGGCAGCGCGAACTTGCGCACCAGCCGGTCGGTGAAGGGGCAGTCGTGCAGGCGCACCAGCCGGATCGGAGTGGCACCCCGGATCACCTCCACCCGAACGCCTGCCGGCAGCTCGAAGGTTCGACGCCCGTCGCAGCACAACACCGCGGTATGCCCGTGCCGATCGGTCTCGACGGCCACCACCGAGTCCGGTGACACCACCAACGGGCGGGCGAACAGCGCATGCGCGTTACTGGGGACCACCACGAGCGCGTCGACGTCCGGCCACACCACTGGCCCTCCAGCAGAGAAGGCGTAAGCGGTGGACCCGGTGGGGGTAGCGCAGAGCACCCCGTCGCAGCCGAACCCAGACACCGGCCTGCGATCCACCTCGAGTACCACCTCGAGGATCCGCTCCGGACGGTTCTTCTCGACGCTGGCCTCGTTGAGCGCCCAGGTCCGGGCCACCGTGGAACCGTTGAGGCTGGCGGTGACGTCGACGGTCATCCGCTCGTCGACGAGGTAGTCGCCGTCGACGATGGCGTGCACCGCCTCGTCGAGGGAATCGAGATCGGCCTCGGCGAGGAAGCCGACCCGGCCGAGGTTCACCCCCAGCAGCGGGACGCCGCACGGCCGGGCCAGCTCGGCGGCCCGCAACAGGGTGCCGTCGCCGCCGAGCACCACCACGAGATCCGCGCCCGCAGCGGCGTCCGGCCCGGTGGGCACCTCGTGATCGCGCAGTGCGGGATCGAGGTGCGTGGCCTCCTCGGCAAGCACCCGCAGCCCGACCCCCGCTGTGGCCAGCCGCTGCGCAACCTTTTCAGCGGTGCGCAGGTTCTCTGGATGCCCGGTGTGCAACACGAGCAGAACCTCACGTCTGAAACTCATTGCGGGCCCTCCCGTACAGCGGCGTGCACCAATTCCTCGGCCGCGCGCCGCGGATCGGCCGGCCCGCGGCGCAACCACAGGAAGTACTCAACGTTGCCCGACGGTCCTGGCAGGGGGCTCGCGGCGGCGTCGACCAGATAGAGCCCAAGGTCGACCGCAGCCGCCACCACGTCCAGCATGGCCTTCGCGCGCAGCGCCGGGTCACGGACCACACCACCGGCGCCCAGGTAGTCGCGGCCAACCTCGAACTGGGGTTTCACCATCGGCAGCAGGTCACCGTCCAGCGTGGTACATCCGACCAGGGCGGGCAGCGCCAGGCGCAGCGAGATGAACGACAAGTCGGCCACGGTCAGCTCAACGGCACCGCCGATGCTCTCGGGCTGCAGCGTCCGCACGTTCGTCCGGTCATGCACCCGGACCCGCTGGTCGGTGCGCAAAGACCAGGCGAGCTGCCCGTAGCCGACATCGACCGCGACCACCTCACGGGCTCCGCGGTGCACGAGCACCTCGGTGAAACCGCCGGTGGAAGCGCCAGCGTCCAGACAGCGCCGGCCCGCCACGACCGGGCCCCCGGTGATCAGGCTGTCCAGCGCGCCGAGAAGCTTTCGAGCGCCTCGCGACACCCACTCGGGCTCGTTGTCTTTAGCTCGGACCAGCAGCGGGGTGTTCGCGTCGACTCCGGTGGCCGGTTTGGTGGCAGTCACTCCATGGACCCGGACCCGACGCTGAGCGACGAGCTCGGCGGCGTGGTCGCGGGATCGGGCCAGACCGCGCCGCACCAGCTCCGCGTCGAGCCGGGTCCGGCGGGCCACCTAGACCTCGTCGATGCTGGACAGCGCCGCTGACAGCGAATCGTGTACGGCGTTGAACCGGGCCACGTGGTCCGCAGTCGGAAGCTCGTCGAGGTTCTGCAGACCTGCCAACGCATCGGCGATGCCGGCAGCGGGTGGGAGAGGCGATGGGGGTAGCTGGGACGTCATGTAGCTGGTCTCCTCGGCCGGCTCGGATCCACCGCCACGCTACCGAGCGCGCTGGGGCGATGCCTCGCCAGGCCGACCGCTCGGCAGCAGACCGATCGCGTCTAGTGCGGCGGCCGCAATGTCATCGCCGGCGCGCACTCCCACCGGCCCGGAATGCCCGGCCCACCAGGTGGCGCACAGCGTCCGCAACGCGTCAAGGGGCTCGCCGGCGGTCCCGTCGCGGTGTAGCAGCAGGATGCCGTCGGCCGCATCGACACGCCACCCGGGCCGCGCCTGGATCCGGGTCTCGTCCAGCGACCCGCGCAGCACTCGCAGGTCCGCGCCGAGGTGAACCGGTCGCTGCTCCGGCGGCGCCGCGAGCAACGCGACGGCGTCGGCGACCCCGGACAGCACCAGCAGTGAATCCAGCCCGGCGGCCCGGGCCCCGGCGATGTCGGTGTCCAGCCGGTCGCCGACCACCAGGGGTCGCTGCGCACCGGTGCGGTCCACGGCCGTGTCGAGCAGTGGGCGGGCTGGCTTGCCGGCCACCGTGGGCTCCCGGTCGGTGGCGGCCTGCAACGCCGCTACCATGGCACCGTTGCCGGGCAGCAAGCCCCGCTCGGTGGGTAGCGTGCGGTCGACGTTGCAGGCGATCCATATCGCGCCACAGCGAATCGCCAGGCACGCTTCGGCCAGCCGGGCCCACCCGGTATCCCGAGAGTGGCCCTGCACCACTGCGAGCGGCTGCTCGGACGCCGTGTCCACCGGCCGGAGCCCCGCGGACCGCACCGCGGCGACCAGGGCCTCGGAGCCGACGACCAGCACGGCGGCGCCCGCTCGAAGCTGGGCTGCCAGCAAGGCCACCGCGGCCTGACCGCTGGTGAGAACCTCCTCCGGAGCGGTTCGGACACCCAGCGCCGTCAGATGCTCGGCGACTTCTTCGGGCGCCCGCGAAGCGTTGTTGGTGATGAACTGCACCGCCCGTCCGGCCTGGCGCAACTCGTTGACCACGTCCGGCGCCTCCGGCACGGCCTCGGTTCCCCGGACCACCGTGCCGTCGAGGTCAAGCAGCACCGCATCGTAGCCGTCCAGCGGCCCGCTCACTCCGGTTCTGGCCGCTCACTGAGCTCCACGGCCCGCTCCGCAGCGTCCGTGGCCTCCTCAGCGTCGGCCTCGACAGCGGCCAGGAACCAGCGGATCGCGTCCTGCTCTCGACCGGCGGCGAGCAGGTTGTCCGCGTATGCGTAGCGCAGCCTCGCCCGCCAGGGCTCCTCTCCCGCCGCGTCCAGGTCCGGCCCCTGCAGTGCGATCACCGCAGCGTCGAACTGACCGAGGTCGCGCCGCGCCCCAGCCGCGACGATCCGAAGCTCGACCGCCTCGCCAGTGCCGAGCTGCCCAGCCTCTGGGCTCCGCGCGATCTCCAGGGCACGCTCGGGCCGTCCCAGCGCACGCTCACAGTCAGCCAGCACCGCCAGACGCCCGGGACCACCGCCCAGCCGGCGCGCGGCGCGCAGCTCCGCTAACGCCTCCGACCATTCCCCAGCGTGGTACGCGGCAAGACCCGCGGCCTCCCGAACCGCAGCAACCCGGCCCGCTTTGCTGCGAGCGTACCGGGCATGCGTGAGGGCCAGCTGCGGGTCGTCCTCCAGCACCCGACCCGCCATCACCAGATGGCTCCCGACAAGGTCGGCCAAACCCTTTGGCAGTGTCAACAATTCCTTGCGGACTTCTCGGTCCAACTCGCTGGCATCGGAGTCCGCGGGGAGCTCTGGACGCGACACCTGGTTGTCCCTGGGCGGTTCACCCCGCCGCCCGGACGACGCACGGCCGCCGTCCTCAGGTCGGCCGCCCCGACCCGCCATTCGGCCGCCGTCCGCACCACGACTGTCCACACCAGGCTTGGCCCGCCGTTGCCCTGCACCGTGACCGGGCCCGACCGCGGTGCGGGCCGCGCCACCGTCCCGACCCGCACTCGGAGTTGGATTCGGTCCGGCTGACACGGTCGTGGATCCTCTCGTTGTTCACAAAGCTTACTCTCGTTGTTCATAAAGCTAAGGGGCCCCCGGCTGTGGTTGGGGGCCCCTTTTTGTGGGGGTTGTGTTCGGCGGTGTCCTACTCTCCCACACCCTGGCGGGTGCAGTACCATCGGCGCTGGAGGGCTTAGCTTCCGGGTTCGGAATGGGTCCGGGCGTTTCCCCTCCGCTGTGGCCGCCGTAACTTGTGTGGAGTTGTGGGTCGGGTTGTTGGTGTTATGTTGGCCCGGCCGTGCTCCAAGAGCTGCACAGTGGATGCGTGGCGTGTGTTTGTGGTAAGTCCTCGGCCTATTAGTACCGGTCAGCTGCACACCTTGCGGTGCTTCCACTTCCGGCCTATCAACCCAGTGGTCTAGCTGGGGGCCTTAACCCCACGAGGGGGTGGGAGACCTCATCTTGGAACGAGCTTCCCGCTTAGATGCTTTCAGCGGTTATCCCTTCCGAACGTGGCTAACCAGCCGTGCCCCTGGCGGGACAACTGGCACACCAGAGGTTCGTCCGTCCCGGTCCTCTCGTACTA
>DASYIL010000076.1:0-7203 GCA_035997545.1 Pseudonocardiaceae bacterium | reverse complement strand
CCGGGCTGGGCACCAACGGGAAATGATTACGCGGCCCATGCACGGTAAGCAGCTGGCCCACTCGCGCACCGGTATGCACCTCCACCGACCCACCGCGCCCGGCGGGCACCTGCAGAACCGCGATCCGGTAGGAACGGGTGTCGTCCGGGTCACTGCACAGCGAGTACTGCCGGCCCCGGCCCGAGGGCAGCGCCAACTCGATGTGCGCTCCTGGTTCCCAACTCGGTAATGGTGCGCCGTCGGGAGAGGCCAGGCGCAACGACAGCACATTGTCGGCCTCCCACGTCGTCTGGCCAATAAGCAGCCGCATCCCTGCCGCCACCGCGGCCGGGTCGGCTGGCTGCCGTTCCAGAACGAGGGATGGCCGCGTCCCGGCCTGCCCCAGACCCGCAGGCGCCGCTGCCGCAGCTCCAGCCAGTCGCACGGTAAGAAGCCGGAAGACTCCCAGGAACAGGATCACGACCCCCACCGCCAAGCCGACCCAGTAAAAGATCGGGTGGGAGGTGTCACTGCCAGTCAACACGGCGTGCGCGCAGGCCAAGCCCCAGAGCGGGAACGTCAGCAGGTGCACACGGCGCCACCACCGCCAGGACAGCAAAGCCCGCGCCCAGGAGGTCAACACCACGGCGGTGAGCAGATAGAAGGCGAGCACCCCGCAGCCCTGAGCCACCGGATTGTCCGGCCTGACGAACGGGACGAGCAGCTCCCGCAGACCGATTCGCAGCTGGTCGGCAACGAGCGCCGAAGCCAGGTGAAGCACGGTGAAGACCACCGCAAGCGCCCCAACGAACTCATGGAGGCCCTCCGTCCAGGTACGGGTACCCCGATGGGCAAGCTGCGTGGCCATCAGCAGGCCACCCACCACCGAGGCGCCAAGCAACACCCAGGCGAGGAGACCGGACGCGCGGGCCACGTACCACCACACCGCCGGGTCGAGCTGGGCCTGCGAGACAGCAGGACCGCGCACCCGCGCCATCAGCGCGACCAACGCCAGCATGGCGGCGACGCTGAGACCCCCTACCCAGATCCGCGAGGCACCAGCCGGCCGAGCCGGCGAATCAGCCACCGTGGCCGCCCTCCCCGCCAACGGCGGGGTCCCCCGCCGCCGTCTCTGCACCACCACCTGGCAACCGACCCAGCACTGATGCCTTGCCCTGCGCACTCGACAATCCAGGAACGCCGACCTCGGACTCCGTCGCGGCGATCTTTCGCTGGCCGTCACCGTGATCGGGGGTATCGCGAGGCGGCCGGGTGGTGCCGACCTCCGGGACCGTCGCAGCGGTCTTTCGCCGGCCGTGACCGTGGTCGCGGGTATCGCGAGGCGGCCGGGTGAGGCCGACCTCCGGGACCGTCGCAGCGGTCTTTCGCCGGCCGTGACCATGGTCGCGGGTATCGCAAGGCAGCCGGGTGATACCTACCTCGAAGACCACCGTGGCAGCCTCTCGCTGCGGAGAAGACTTGCTGGTCGGCTCCGGCAAGTATCGGATCCGGACCTTGGCTTCGGGCAAAGGCATCTCGCCGGTCTCCAGGGAGGGCGCGGTGGTGACACCCGCCTGGAGCCTCATGCCGCCGGCCGGAAAGCGCGGCTCCTCCGGTACCGGTCGAGGTTCACCACCTTCCGGTACCGGTCGAGGTTCACCACCTTCCAGTACCGGTCGAGGTTCACCACCTTCCAGTACCGGTCGAGGTTCACCACCTTCCGGTACCGGTCGAGGTTCACCACCGCCCGGTGCTGGCCCGGGGCTGGCCATCTGCGTTTCCCCCGGCAACGATCCGAGGCCGAATCCCCCGTCAAGCGCACCCAATGCGAGCACGGCGGCGCATCCCGTCACCGCGATCGAACCAGCCCAGGCGATCGCTCGATGCCGCTCCATAGCCGCTCCCAAATTAGGACAGGATTGCCTAAATTAGACAAACTACCCTTCGAGAGCAACATCGCAGGAGACTTCCCAGTGGGCTGGAGTGGCCGGATGTCGGACACCGCACACCAGGCGGCAGAGTGACACCGCTGAACCCTCGGCTCGATCAGCCGCGACTAGGCGCGCACGACAGCGCTCGCCACAACGCCCCTCCGTCGGTCCGGTCCCGTCGGATCGCCGCGTCGCGCTGGAGGCGCTCGCGCCACCTGCGCCGGGCGCAGGGATCGGCGTCCTGGACATCCCGGTCTTCAGATCGGCCTAGCTAGATGCCGGAACCTGCAGCGCGCGATCACCCATATCCGCAGGTCAACTCCCAACACTCCGGCGCTAGAACCACGAGCGAACTCGGACCCAGGTAGCAGGAGGGCGGCTAGCCGGTTCCCTCTACCAGA
The DNA here is from genome assembly GCA_035997545.1 of Pseudonocardiaceae bacterium. GTDB lineage: Bacteria > Actinomycetota > Actinomycetes > Mycobacteriales > Pseudonocardiaceae. The sequence continues at coordinate 4,892 of DASYIL010000076.1, read as the reverse complement.
TTCAGGTTCGCGGCCGTTAGTAGGCTTGCCTAACCTTACCTGTCGTGTGATAGTTGGTCCCATCGGGTATATCGGATTATTCGGACATACGTCACACCCGGTGATATCGGTGCGCCACCGGCGCCGGGGGCCGATCGGTTCAGAAGAACGAGGAGCCTCTCACTGATGACTGCAGTCAGACGCTTCGCCCCACTTGCCCTCGCCCTTGCCATAGTCCTCGGCACGGGCGGCCTCTCCTCCGCCACCACCACCGCCCCCAGCTCGAGCGCGAGCGCGACGACAGAGGTCCCAGTTGACGTGTCCAGCGATGCTGCCCAGGGGCTAATCGACCGGTTGCTGTCGAGGATCGGGTTCCTTCACGCGCCCTCCAGGCCCACCACCACGGAGGTGAGGAACCTGAAGACCATCCCGCCGTTCGTCCAACGCTGGCAGGCTGCCATCCTCCGCCACGATGTGGGCAGGGCGATCCAGGCCGGTGAGGACTACGAGGCCGCCTGGCAGGCCATCGAGGTCTACGTGAACCACCGGTCGCTCCCGCTGTACATGGACATCGAGCCCGACACCCAGTTCGTGATCGATGACGGCCTGCGTCAGCCCCGGCCTGACTGGCCCAGGCTGGCCCAGCTCATCGACCATCTGCGCCAGCAGTTCGATACCACCATCAAGTTCATATCGTCCCAACCGTCGCTAAGCCCGCTGTTCGATGACCTGGTGCCACTGCGGGGGGTGCGCGCCCAGCTCCTGATCTCAATGGACGCGCTCACCGCCGGTGACGTGGCCAAGGCCCGGAGGTTCTTCAACAACTTCGCGTCGGGGTTCCCTAGCGTCGAGAACCTCATCGCGATCCGTTCAGCCAGTGCCCTCCAGGAGACGAAGAACGCGCTGACCGCCGCTTCGGCCAAGTTCGCCGACCCCAACGCCACCGCGGCCGACCTCACACCGCTGGTGGCCACGCTGCTCAACCGCTACGGCTTCGGCACCAACCTGCTCAACGCCGCCGCCCGGGCCTCCGACTTGCACAAGACAGCCGTCACCGACGCCGACCGGACCCTGCTCACCCAGCTCAACACCGTCGCTCGCGGGCTCAAGAGCAGCCTGTCGAAGTTCCCAGCTGACCCGGCCGGCGCCGCAGCCGGTGGCGCAACCGGGCCCGGCTCCGCCTTTGCCGTGGTACAGCCCGCGCTCGAGAGCAAGGCCCGGCTGGTGAACACCGCGGCAACGCTCAGGAGCGCCCTGGCCGCCTACGCCACCCTCGTCCAAAGCACGCCTGCGCCCACGGTCGCCCAGGTCGAGGCCGCAAATAAGACAGCGCTGGAGGCAGTCGCCCTGGCCCAGCAGACCTTCGTCGGCCAGTTCTGGACCGACGAAGGTCTGCAGGCCTTCCTCGCCGGCCTGCCCACCTGACCAACGTGGTTGGGCGTGTCTGGGATCCCCGGGGCACGCCCAACCCAATAGTGCATCCAGGCTCGTCCGGAGCCAGCGATCACCAACCCGACGGCCATCCGCATCCAGTTCGTGCCGCTGGTGTCCCGGAAGGCTGCGCCGGCCGCTTCGAGAACCCCGACTACCGCCAACGCTTCCGTCACCCAATCGGCGCAGCAGGGATCGTCATCGCGAGGCAGCCACGGGTCCACCGATACCGAGTTCGGATCGGATCATCAGCGCTCCGCTTGTGGATGTGACTCGCTTGTGGATGTGACTCGCTTGTGGATGTGAACAGTGACGTTCATGCCGGGAACGAGAGCGAGGCCACGACGGTCCTCGAGCGCGACCTTGACGGGGATGACCTGAGCGACCTTCTGGAAGTTGCCCGAGGTGTTGGCCTCCGGGAACGCGGAGAACTGCCCGGAGGCACCGCCTTGGATCTCGTGGACGTAGCCGCTGAGGGGCGTATCGGGAAAAGCATCGACGGTCATGTCGACTTGTTGGCCGGGACGGACCGCTTTGATGTCGGTCTCGTCGACGCGGGCGGTGATGAAGACCTTGTCGAGGTCGTAGGCGATGGCGAGTTGGGCGCCCGCGGCGACGAATCCTCCGCGCACGCCGTTGTCCACTGCCACGGTGCCATCGGCTGGGGCGCGGATGCTCATCTTGGGCTGGACGAACCCGCCTCGGATCTCAACGCGACCGACGCGCTGGTCCTTGCGCAGAACGGCGCCTTGGGTGGCGCTCCAGTCGACGAGGGTGCCGCTGGTGGGGGCATTGATCGGGATCTTGTTGCCATCGACCTGAGCGTTGTCGGTGCTGACGAAGTTACGGGTGTTGAGAAAGTAACTCGTGGCGAAAACGCCGCCAACAACCAGCGCCAAGACCAGAATAACCGCTAGCGCGATGCGAGTGGAGAGTTTGAGTTTGCGCCGTTGCGGTGTAGTGGTCGCTGCGTCGTAGGTGGGCACCTTATCAACCGTCTTATCAGCCGTCTTATCAGCTGGCGCAGGCGGTGCCGTCACTGGGCCCTTCATGCTCACACCTTCCCGTTGATGTACCGCCAGGGCCGTCCCTGGGGTCGTTACAGTGGGATGTTGCCGTGGCGGCCGCGGCGGCCTGGCGCCCGAGCCAGCGCCTCGGCGAGTCTGCGCCGGGTTTGGCTGGGCTCGATCACCTCGTCGACCGCTCCGATGGTCAGTGCGCGGTTCACTCCTCCGGCGATCAACTCATGCTCCTCGACCAGCCGGGCAAGCAGCGCTTCGCGCTCGTCCTCGGGAACGGCTGCAAGTGCCCTGCGGTGCAGAATGCCGACCGCCGCCTTGGCGCCCATCACCGCGACCTCCGCGGTCGGCCAGGCGAACACAGCCGTCGCGCCCAGACAACGGCTGTTCATCGCGATGTACGCACCGCCGTAGGACTTCCGGATCACCAGGGTGACCCTGGGAACCACTGACTCGCCGAAGGCGTGCAGAAGCTTCGCTCCTCGGCGTACCACACCGTCCCACTCCTGGTCGACACCGGGCAGATAGCCGGGCACGTCCACAATCACCAGCAGCGGTACGCCCAATGAATCGCACATCCGGACGAACCGGGCTGCCTTCTCCGCGGCCGAGGAGTCGAGGCAGCCACCCTTACGCATGGGGTTGTTGGCGATCACGCCGACCGTATGTCCGCCCAGCCGGCCGAGACCGACTACGATGTTGGGCGCCCAATTGGCTTGTAACTCCTCGAATACACTGGCGCCTTTGTGGTCGACGTCGATGATCTCGCGCACCAACCGCCGCATGTCGTACGCCCGTTGCGGCCGGTCTGGTAACAGCGCGCCAAGATCGCGCCCATTGTGCACTGCGCCAAGGTCGAACAGGCCTGGGCGGGCTAACAGGCCGGTCAACTGCCGGGCTCGCTGGTAGGCGTCCTGCTCGTCGGCCGCGATCACGTGCACCACACCTGACTTCGTGCCGTGCACGTGGGCGCCGCCAAGCCTCTCCTGGTCGATGTCCTCGCCGGTGACACTCTTGACTACGTCCGGACCAGTGACGAATATCCGACCGGCGGGTGCCATGATGATCAAATCTGTCAGCGCTGGACCGTAGGCCGCGCCGCCCGCGGCCGGACCGACGACGACGGAGATCTGTGGCACCCGACCCGAAGCCCGGATCATGGCGGCGAACACCTGGCCGACCCCGTCCAGCGCCGCTACGCCCTCGGCGAGTTTCGCGCCGCCGGAGTGCCATACGCCGAGAACGGGGCACCGCTCACGTATCGCGAGGTCAATCGCCTGCACGATGGAGGCGCATCCCTTCACGCCCATCGCGCCGGCCATGATCGTGCCGTCTGTGCAGTAGGCGATGACAGGCTTACCATCGACGCGCCCGCGCACGGCGTAGACCCCGTCGCGGTCGCGTTCGTGCAGACTGACCAGCGATCCCATGTCCAACAGTTGAGAGAGGCGCACCTCAGGGTCGCGGTGGTCTCGCTCGCGGTCGCCGAACAGCGGCTGGGCTGTCAGTCCGACGGTCATCGAGGATCAGCGCCCTGGGTGGTCTCCGGGACGGATCGCATCTCCCGGAAGTTCTTGGCCGCGCTGCGCAGCGCCAGGGCGGGTGTGAACCTGGCGATCCACCAGGCGACCCGGGCGTAGGCCGGCCCGATGATCACTGCCTGGTTGCGGTCGATGCCACGCAGCACGTCGCGAGCGAGCTGGTCCGGGAGGTACAGCTTGCCCTGCAGTTGGATGGCCCGCTCCCGGGCATGGGGGCCGTGCGCCGTCTGCGGGAGCCCGCTGTTGACATTGTCGAGCAGTGGTGTGTCGACGTATCCGGGGCACACGACGCTGACCTGCACGCCGTGGTACGCCGCCTCAGGGCGCAGCCCCAGACTCAGCCCGACGACCGCGTGCTTCGTCGCGGTGTAGGCGATTTTGAGCGGTGAGGGCACCAGACCGGCGAGCGATGCCGTGTTGATGATATGCCCGGAGCCTTGTTCGAGCATGATCGGATAGGCGGCTTGCACGCCGTGGACGACGCCGCGCAGGTTGATGTCGATGGCCTTGTTCCAGTGGTCGAGGGTGTGCTCCTCGGCCGTCCCACCGATGCTGATGCCGGCGTTATTGAACATCAGATCGATCCGACCGTGCTTGTCCTTGACCGACTGGATCAGTCCGGCCACGGCGGTCGCGTCCTGCACATCCACGCCCGCCCCATCGGCTTGGCCCGGGTAACGAGATCCCAACTCCTTGGCGACGCTCTCCGCCCCTTGCTGGTTGATGTCGGCCACCGTCACCATGTCCCCGCGCGCCGCGAGGGCGACGGCCAACGCGAGTCCGATGCCCGACGCGGCGCCCGTCACCACCGCCACTCGCGGCACCGTCACTCGCGGCACCGTGCTCGGATCCTTGCGTCCGGTCCGGATCCCGATGGGCACCGCTCGCAACGCGCGTTCCCGTCCTAGGGCAGCGCCAATCT
>DASYIL010000075.1:0-9622 GCA_035997545.1 Pseudonocardiaceae bacterium | reverse complement strand
TTCTTCAAAGTGACCGGTCTTGTCGCCGGAAACGCCAAAGTGGCTGCTGAGCTGGCGGCCAGCATCGCAGGCAACGATTCCGGCACGCTCGCCACAGTCCAGACCACGCATGGCACCGATCTTGCGGTAGCGGCTCTGGCTGATCGCGGCACGGTGGCGCATCTGCGGCGGTGGCTGGATGACGGCGACAATCCCATCCTGCGGGTCAATGCCGCCGGAATCCTCGCCAAGGTCCCCGGACAGTGTGAGGCATCCCACGTGACTGCCGCCCTCCGTCGAGACCTCGACGTTCGTTGCCGCTACATGACCGCCGTAGTCGCCCGTGTCTGTGGTCTGGACTGGCCAGTCGCCGCACGGCTTGCTGAGAACCCTGTGGACTTTCCGCAGCCTTTCCTAGTGGCGAAGAGATTCGCCCGCGAGGCGGTCAGCGACCGCGACGCTGGCGCGCGATGGTGTGCCGCTGCAATGTTGCAAACGCTCAGTCCGATGATTGGACGGTAGCCGTGGTTGTCATCGAGGTCCGCAACGCTGAGCTGATGGATGCCGTGGCCAAGGAAGCTAAGCGTCTCGATATCACCAACGGGGCAATCGTCAGCTTGATCGGTGCCGTGGACAGCTTCACGATCTCCACCATGCCCAAACACGACGCAACCAAGGACGTCATCACCGATTACACCCTACCGGCCGAGATGACGGGTACTGGGGAGATCACGAACGGCACGGTTCACATCCATGCCGTCATGGCCATAGAAGGCGATCAAGCAGTCGCCGGTCACCTCCATCGCGCAGAAATCGGGACATTCTTCGCCCGCGTCTACGTTATCCTGTGCTGAGGATCACACGGAGCCTCAGGTAGTCTGGTTTAGCCGGGAAGCGGATCGAGGGCTTCTCCCTCGGCATGCGGCAGCGGCTCGGGATCGCCGGCGCGCTGCTCGGCGACCCCGGTGTCCTGTTGCTCGACGATCCGGCGAAGACGTTCCTGAAACGCTAACCAAGGCCGACGCGTCCCGCCTCCGCCAGGCTATGGCTCGCCCCGCGAGGAACCCTTAGCCGGTCGGTTGGTTGCCGCGTAGCAGCGCCACGATGTCGTTCAGCTTTGCGTTCAGCGTCTCGTACTGCCGCCGCTGAGTGTCCTCGATTCGGTCCATCCGGCCAACAGTGAGATCGAGCCGGCCAACAGTGAGATCGAGCTGGCCAACAGTGAGATCGAGCTGGCTAACGGTGAGATCGAGCGCCTGCTGGATCTCTTCCAGCCGGGTGCCGTGCCGTTGCTGGGTGCCAGCTATCTTGGTGACCAGCTCATTCGTGCCATCCACTAGTTCGTAGATGTCGTCAACGTCGTGGCGGAGCTGGCCGACCTTGCGCTGGATCTCCGGTGAGGCCACGCCGAGCAGCGTACCGGCCTGATCGTCCAGGGCCGTGGCAGCTCCAGGCGTCACGGGTTCGAGAACTCGACGCAGCGGCCTTGACCTGCGCTCCTCATGTGCTGCCCGGCACGGATCTCATCGAATGCTGCTACTGTCGATCTTGTCTCAGCTGGTGTGCTGTCTGCTCGGATCCGGAGCGCGTGTCGCCGGCGGGTCGGTACGATCCTGCTGCGGCACGTCACCACCACCACGAGACCGGCGCCCGCCAGATAGTCCGCCGCCAGGTCCCCTCCGCGCTTGCCCAGTAACTCGCTGCGGCGTCCTGCAGCCTGCGGCACAATGTGCCATGGCGGTTTCCCGGTTCTTCGGTGCCGACCTGGCATGGAGCGAAGGACGAGACGGTCGGTCGCCGAACGAAAGCGGGGTTGCCGTGCTCGACCTAGCCGGTCGGGTGCTCGATGCGGGATGGACTCGCGGCATAGAGAAGACCGCCGAGTGGATCGAGTCACGAGCTGGCACGGAATCCGCCCTGCTCTTCGTCGACGCACCCCTTGTTGTCAGCAACGGGACCGGGCAACGACTTTGTGAGACACAGGTCGGCCAGCGCTACTGGCGATGGAAGGTCAGCGCAAACACGACCAACACCCGTTCCCCTCGGCTCGCGGGGATGGCTCTGCGAAGGCGACTGGAAGATGCAGGATGGCGGTACTCCGACGGATTCGCCGGCCCACTAACCGATGGGCAGGTGATCTCGGAGTGCTACCCGTACACGACGCTCGTGGGTGCGGTCGAATTGGGCTACGACGTCGAACGGCCACGGTACAAGCGGAAGCCTCGATCGCTGCCCACGGTGCAGTGGCGGCCGATGCGGGCTGCAAACTGCGACGAACTCATCCGCCGATTGGTCCGGCTCGAAAAGGCTGACCCGCCCCTTCGGCTGGGCTCTCACCCGATCACGCAGAAACTGGTCGATGAGCCGTCACCGATCGGCGACGAGCGGTTGTACAAGCACCGGGAAGACCTCATCGATGCCTTGCTGTGTGCCTGGACAGCGGCGCTGTGGGTGCGACATGGGCCAGCCAAGTGCCAAGTCCTCGGACAACAGGGCTTGGGCCCGAGTAGTCCGTACGCAACGATCGTTGCTCCTGCTCGGCCGGAGCAACGACGCTGACGCTCGACCCAGCCCGATTGTGATCGGCTGGCGCTGCGTCGACTCACATGCCGATCAGGCCGGGCTGGTTGGGTCCGATCTTCCAGACCGAGATTACCGAGGGGCGCGGTTGACTGTCCGGGCCGTCCGGCCAGCGGGACGCGGGCTGCTCGGCGGATGCTCCGTCGAGCTGGCCGGGATGCTGCACGGAGACCAGCGCCAGCCGATCCTCGATCACCGGTCCGCACGTCTCGGCGCCGCGGGGCACGGTGAGGAACTGCTTGACCTGCCCGCGAGAGGGGCCGTCCAGCGGCACCGCGAACAGCCCGTCGTTGGAGCCGAGCGCGTTGCCGTCGGTGGCGATCCACAGGTTGCCCGAGGGATCGAAGGCGAGGTTGTCCGGGCAGGAGATCGGGCTGACCTGGTCCTTCGGGAACCCGGCGAAGTAAGTGGCGGCGTCGTTCGGGTCACCGCAGACCAACAGCAACTTCCAGGTGAAGGTGGTCGCCGCTGGGTCGTCACCGTCCTCGGTCAGTTCCAGGACGTGCCCGTGCCGGTTGGCGTTGCGCGGGTTGGGCTCGTCGGCCGGGGCGCCATCGACCCCGCGCCGGTTGTTGTTGGTCAGCGAGGCGTACACCTTGCCGGTGCGTGGGTGCGGCTCGACGTCCTCGGGTCGGTCCATCTTGGTGGCGCCCACCGCGTCGCCGGCCAGCCGGGTGTGCACCAGGACGTCCGGCACGGACATGCCCGCCACGAACGACTCCCCGGTGCCGTCGACGTTCGACCGGGCCAGCGGGATCCATTGCCCGGTGCCGTCGAACTCGCCGTCGGACGGCAGCTTCCCGGAACCGTCGATCTCCCCGGGTGAGTTACCGGTGAACCGGGCGACGTAGAGCGTGCCCTCGGTCAGGATGCCCAGGTTGTGGGCCAGTTTCTGGCGGCCGGTGCGCATCGTGCGCGATGACACGAACTTGTACAGGTAGTCGAAGCGCTCGTCGTCGCCCATGTAGGACGCCACGGTGCCGTTGCCGGCGACGCGGATGGTGGCGGCCTCGTGCTTGAAGCGGCCCATCGCGGTCCGCTTGCGCGGCACGAACGCGGGGTCGGACGGGCCGATCTCGACGATCCAGCCGAACCGGTTGGGCTCGTTGGGCTCGCGGGAGACATCGAATCGGGGGTCGAAGCGCTCCCACTTGCGGCTCGATGCGGCTCCGCTGATTCCGTAGCGGGCCAGTTTCGCCTTCGCGGCGGCATCGGTGAGTGAATCGGCGTTGCCGAAGTACATGTTGATGTTCTCTTCGCCTGTGAGCATCGTGCCCCAGGGGGTGGCGCCGCCGGAGCAGTTGTTCAGGGTGCCCAGCACGATCCGGCCGCTGGGGTCCGCGGTGGTCTGTACCAATGGGCTGCCTGCCACTGGACCGGTGAGCTCCATCGGCGTGGTGGCGGTGATCCGGCGGTTCACTGGGTTTTGGAGGGGCGTGAGCCGGCCCGATGCGGGGTCGCGCGCCACCAGCACGATGCTCAGGCCGTGCGCCGCCCAGGTGGTCTCCACCTGCTCGCGGGTGGGGTTGGCTGCGTCGTAGCCGAGGAACATGAATGGCTCGGAGGTGTACTCGTGGTTGACCACGAGCAGCGACCGGTCCCGGTCGTTGCCGAACGGCAGCAGCGCGGCGAAGTCGCAGTTGTACCCGAACTGGTCTGCCTGGGCCTGCGGTGTCTGGGCGCCGAAGTCGAACGCAGGGGCTCCGGGGATGATCGGATCGCCCCACCGGATCACGACGGCGTGTTCATAACCCTCGGGCACCACGACGGCGTCGAGGGTGTTCGGCGCGACCGGTCGGAAGCCCAGTGGTCGCCCGGTGCCGCCCTGAGTGGGGCCCCGGGGCGCTCTGTCCTGGGCCTCGGGGGGCCCTGCGGTGCACCCGGCCAGCGCAACGCCGCCTGCGGGAACGACGACAGCGGCCGCGACCAACGCTGTGAGCATCCCGCGACGACTCACCACCCGGGCCACGACATCACCGAAGTACTCGTTGCCGGAGTTGTTGGGCGGCTCCTGGGAGCAGGCATCGCCGCACCGATACCGGCAGGTGACAGCCTGCCGACCGAGCCGATGGGATGGGTGCACCGAGAGCGGGATCACTCCAGTGTCCGCATCCGGCCGGTCACTCATGGGAGCCTGCAGTCCCGCTCAGACATCCCATGAGCTCAGTTTGTCAAGCGACAGCTTGTTGTCTTATCGGGGGTGGTGGGCCCAGGCGATGTTCTCGTCGTAGAGCCGGCCGGTCTTGAGGCAGCCATGCAGGATTCCGACCAGCCGGTTGCCGAGCTGGCGGAGCGCGGTGTGGTGGCCGGTGCCGTGGGTGGGGATGGCGTCGTAGTAGTCCCGCGCGCCGGGGAGGTGGTCAGCGCCCAGAACGCCTGCTGGTCCACAGCTCGGCGAGTCGGTTGTTGCCCGCATAGCGGGTCCGCACGACTTTCTTTTTTCCTGAGGCACGGGTGATCGGGGAGGTGCCAGCGTAGTTCTTGCGCGACCGGGCGTCGGGATAGCGGTGCGGGTCGTCGCCGAACTCGCCGAGCACCCGGTCGCCGAGGATCTGACCCAACCTGGGCTGGGAGCGGTAGCTCTCAACATCCGGGTGCCGGCCAAAATGGGAGCGTCTCCGCTGGACTGAACAGGCCGAAGCCGGGTCGGCATGATCACCGCGCACATGACGAGACTGCGTCGAGTGATTACGGGCCAGGCTCGGTCACGCTGCCCGTTGGCTGGTCGATGAGGGCGAGGGTGATGTCACCGCCGGAGCTGCCGGCAGTGCGGACCCGGTGGGGCAGGTGCGACAGGAAGGCGCGGAACGCTGAGCAACCGTAGTTGGCCTCGTCGAAGGACGGGTCCAGAGCGAGCATCCTCCCTTTGACCTGCGATGCGGTGGGGGTGGCGACGTTGCCGCCCAAAACCTCAAACGCCCGGATGAGCAATTGTTCGGCGTCGGCGATGCGGAAGCCGGGCTGGGTGGCCGGCGGGGTGTTGGGCTGGACACGGGCGACGATGGTGGCCCAGAATTTGTATTCTGAGCACGCCTGCACCAGGTGGGTGCTGGCGTTGGGCTGGGTGCCGACACCGATGACGTGCTTACCGTACTCGCGGAGTCGCCCGACCAGCGGGGTGTAGTCGGAGTCGCCGGTCACCAGCACGAACACCCCCACTTCCGGGTGGGTCATCAGCGTTTCCATCGCGTCGACGGCCAGCCGAATGTCCGCGGCGTTCTTGTGTGCCCCTCTAGTCAGCCGTGGGATGTGGATCAGGTCGATGTTGTTGTCGCACAGCGCGGCCTGGTGGCGACCGAAACGGGGGTCAGCCCAGTTGGCGTAGGCGCGTCGGATCGAGGCGTTGCCATACCAGCGGCACAGCCACGTCACCGCTTTGGTGGGCACCGGGTTGGTCTGCCCGGCAAGGCCACTGCCGGCGCCCAGGACGAGGTTCTCGAAGTCGCAGTACAAAGCGGTGGGACCGTTGCCGTAGTGGGCGGGCCCATCACGCAGCCACGGTTCGACGTCCCGGCGGGGCTGGGAGCTCCCGTTCATGGTCACGGCGTGAAATTCCCTTCCCCGTGGGGTGGCTCGCACCGGCCGGGCAGCCGTGTGCGCCATCGCCGGCGACGACGGTAGCCGCAGCGATCTGGCCGTGATACTTCGCCGGCGCGGTGCGGGACTTGGTGGGGTCCCCGGCGGGTGCCCGGGTATGGGCGCCCTCGCGCGGGCAACACTCTCGTCCCTTCCCAGCCTCCCAGACCGAAGCCGGAGGTCAGGATGTCCGGCGTGCCCCAGCGTTTGGCATTGCGCGCCGACGCCGAGCGGGCGGGCAGCAGTGCCCCCGGTCGCCGGAGCGGCTACCGGGGGCACTGGTGACGTGGGTCAGTCGAACTCGCCGGCGCGAACGTCGGCGGTGAACGCGGCCCACTCGGCTGTGGTGAACGTGAGGGCCGGGCCGGTAGGGTTCTTGCTGTCCCGCACAGCACGGGCACCGCCGTCGAGGTCGGTGACCTCAACGCAGCTCGCTTGGCCGTTGCTGCGGCTGCTCTTGCGCCAGGTGGCGCTTGTCAGGTCGGTTGTGCTCACTTTCCTAGCTCCCTTGCCACTTGAGAGATCAGTTCCTGGGAAGCCCTCTCGTCCAGAGACGACACCCAGATGTTGGTGAACGCGGTGTCGTAGCGGTCTACCTCGCGGGGTTTGTCCAGGTACAGCGCTCCCGTGAAGCTTTCGACGTAGACCGTGGGTGGTTCGGTGTCCTGGCCGTTGCCGTTGAGTGGAAACCGCAGGATCTCGAACGTCCCGGACATGATGCCGTGGTGCAGTCCGGCGCCGAAGGGCATCACCCGGAGCGACACGGTGGGCAGCGCGCCTGCTTCTATCAGCCGTTCCAGCTGGCGCACCATCACTTTGCCGCCCCCGACCGGGCGGTGGAGGATGGCCTCGTTGAGCACCACCTGAAGCGTCGGCGGGTCGGTGACCCGAGTGAGCAACGCTTGCCGGGCGATGCGGACGTGGACCCGCTGCTCGATCTCTGTGTCATCTACTCCCGGGTTATCGGCCTGGATCACCGCTCGGGCGTAGTCCTCGGTCTGCAGCAGCCCGGGTATCAGCTCGGACTCGTACCAACTGAAGTGGGACGCGGCCTCTTCCAGGCCGACGTAGACGTCGAAGTACTCGGGGATGGCGTCGCCGTAGGAGTGCCACCAGCCGCGCGCCTTGGTCTCCTTGGCTAGCCCCATGAGCCCTTCGGTGAGGTCGGCAGATGCGCCGTAGACCTTGCACATCGTCTCCACGTCGAAGCTGCGCAGGGATGTCTGCCCGGTCTCGATACGCCAGATCTTGGCCTCGGACCACTCCAGCCGTGCCGCCGCCGCGCGCACGGTGAGCCGCGATTGGTTGCGCAGGTCGCGCAGGTTCCGGCCGAGTTGCCGGCGGGGCACGGTCGAGCCCGTCGTGGTGCCCTCGGTCATCGTCCACCTCTCTCGCCCTGGGGGAATCTTACACCCGATTTGAAAGCATTCCTGAACTCGTTTCACAATGAGTCTACTAAATCGTGTCGTCATCATGAAATTTGCGTCTGAAGTCTTGCACTTCGGTATCTCTCAGTGCTTGACTCTGCTCAGCCCTTGAAAGAGTTCACCCCCCACTTGTCAAGGGTCATGGCCGGACCGGCGATGCCCCGCCTTGGAGTCGCCGGTCGGGCCATTCCACGGCGGGCGACGAGGAGACCGTGATGGAGCACACCGTCAGCCAGCGAGGCCAGGCACGCCGGACGCCAAACGCCGGTGCTCGCTCAACGCCTGACCACGCCGGAGTGCGGGTCCCGTCGGTGCCGTGTGGGCAGGGGCGGTCCGGTGAGTGACTGCGCATCGGACTCCAGAGTGGCGGTGTGGATCGCCCTGCGGCGCACTCCGCGCCGCTGGGCGTTGTCGCCGTACGACCAGCGCAGTCACCTGCTCGCCGAGCGCGGCCCAGATCAGGTCGGAATCCAGGTCGCCGTGTGCGGCCAGCGCATGCGCTGGCCGGTGGACACCAGCGCCCAGCCCACCGGGCGCCGCTGCCTGACGTGCGAGGCCCTGGGGATCGGATCGGGCCCGTGTGTCCAGCTCCCGTTGACTACCGTCGAGGCGGTCTATGCCCCAGCCCCGAGCTGATCGCGTCGCTGGCGCTGCAACGAGCACACAGCGGTGAGGGTGACCAAGCTAGGCGCCGACTACCTGGACAGCGACGTCTCGCTCCCGGAGTCCAGCGCCGGGCCGCTGACCTGCCTCGCCAGCATCGTGCCCCACGAGGAAAGTCCCCGACCCGATACGCATGACCCGGCCGATCGCCGCCCGGCGGGCCCTCCGCCAGTTCCAAGATGACACTTACCATGCCCACTCGACCCTACGTCCGCACCACGCCAGGCGGTTGCTGATGACCACAACACTGCCCACCCAGCGCGGGAGCGACCCGGCGGCCTTCACCACGCCAATACCCAGAGTGGACGCACCATGGCACCTGTCGACCCGGACCGTGGCCAGGCTGGCCAACCACCCCCAGACCCGCCAGTTGTCGGCTCGGTGTGGGACAAGCTCACCGAGCTGGAGCGATCCGGTCACCACCCCCGCACCATCGATGCGCTGCGGCGTCTTCTGACCCACCATCAACCCACTTCGGCGGGCCGATGCCGTACCTGTGCCCGGTGGCCTGGCGTCGCCGCCCGTTTCCCTGCATCGTGTGGCACCAGATCCGCTTTGAACTGCTGGGCCTGGTCGCTGGCGCCGGCCGCCCCGCTAGCCAGCCGGACAAGGCAGCGGCCCGGGAGCGTGAGTTGCCAGCCACGGCTGCGCTGGCCGAGGTCGCTTTCGGATCGGCCGATCCTGCCATCGATCATCTTGGCGCCAGCAGATGAAGATCGGCAGAACCGGTCCGACAGCGGAGCCTCCCCCATCCGTTAGCGATCGATGCTGGTCCGAGTCGCGGTGCAGGGAAGGCCGGGGACGCCGTTGGTCGCCGCATTTCTACCGTTCGTCGCGTCGTTGTTCTTCACGGTTCCCCTAGGCGGCGTTATTGTCAGGGTAGCCGGAGAAGATCGGGGTATGAGACCGAGTGGTTGCGACGATCTGCAGGCCGCATTGGGCTGCGTCGACGCGCTACGCGAATCGGTCCCTTTGCTGTGTGGGCGGGAATTGCTTGACGCGGTGTGCGGTATCGAGGTCCTGGCCCGCAAGACCCACGCCGCTATGCTGGAACTCGTCGCCGGCATAGATTCCGCGAAAGTGGCCCCAGAGCAGGGATTCGGTGCCACCTGGCGGCTGCTGTCGGCGATGCTGGATCTGGGTGCCGGCCAGGCCCGAACCCGGGTCCGCGACGCCGAGCAACTCGCCACCCGGCGCACCCTGACCGGCGAGGTGCTCCCGGCCCACTTACCGGCCACCGCCGCCGCACTGGCCTTGGGAGTGATCGGCACCGGGCAATTAAAGGTGATCACCCAGACCATGGCGGCGCTGCCGTCGGCGGTCAGCCAGCACGACCGCGACTGGGCCGAGGCCACCCTGGCCGAACACGCCCAGAACTTCGACCCACGCCGACTAAG
>DASYIL010000074.1:0-23813 GCA_035997545.1 Pseudonocardiaceae bacterium | reverse complement strand
CGGTCGCGAGTTCGCGGGGTGAGCCAGCCGAGCGAGGATTCACCGGCCACCTAGATCCTTGCAAATCCATAGGTGGTTTGATCTATGGGGTTCGGGATGAGGATATGTTGTCCGAGTTGTCGATCAGCATCCACCACCCGATAACAAGGTCAACGATAGCTAAACGGCGACAAGACAACCTCGTCTTCCGCCCCGACCACTACAATATTCACTACCTGACTGCTTATCTGGGCGCGGTGGCCGGATGTCTTAGCCAACGCGGGCTGGTGATCCACGCGATTGCGCGGACGCCCACCCCACAGTCGCTGGGCGGCACCATCACCTTCGACCCGCGCCAGCCCGCCGGCTTCAGCGCGCCGGCCTGGGTGGCCTACCAAGCCAGCTGGGACAAGCACCACGGCTGGTGCTGCCAACTTCACCACATTGCCAAGGATCAGTCCAGGGTTCGCCGCTACCTGGGCGAGCCCGTCGTGCCTGCACCGGAAGTGGTCGCCGATTTCATTGCCGGGATGAGCCACGTGCAGACGCTAGGAACTCTAGGCCCGGCTCGGCCCGCCGCCCGCGGCAGTCATACGCCACAGGAGCTAGCAGACGACCTGATTCGCTTCACTCCGACCTGTACTTGGATCGGATAGTTGCGTTGGCCATCCGGTTCAGGACTCTGGAGTGAGGCCCCCACCATCAACATCCATACCCTCAACCCACGCGCAGCATGATCAATTTACGCTACGCAGCGTTGAGTCATTAGCTGACGGCGGGAGTTGATGCCGAGTTTGGTGTAGATCTGCGCGAGGTGGTATTCGACGGTCTTGGCCGACAGGGATAGCTGGCCGGCGATCGCTTTGTTGGAGTGGCCCACCGCGGCCAGCCGGGCCACCCGCTGTTCTTGGGCGGTCAACCGGGTGGGGTCCTCGCGTGCGCGGCGGCGACGCCCGCCGGCGATGGCGAGCTCGGCGCGGGCTTGGTCGGCTAGCCAAGTCGCCTCGCATCTTTCGGCGATCTCCAGGGCTTGGGCCAGGTGGGGGCGGGCCCGGCTCGGTTGCCCTCGCCGGCGCAGGAATGTGCCGTAGACCAGCAGCGTCTCGACGTATTCTAGAGGCAGCTCGACGTGCTGGTGCAATACCAGCGCAGCCAGGTGGTGCTGCTCCGCGGTGTCAGGGTCGCCGTCGGCCTCGGCGAGCAGCGCTCGGCCGGTGGCGGCGGCGATGTGCGGCCAGCGACAGGGCAGCCGCGCGGCGCCCCGCTCCAGCCAGCCGATCACCCTGCGGGCGTCGTCAAGTCGGTCGCTGGCCAGGTAGGAGATCAGGGCGTGGCGGGCCCAGGGCACCGCACACGGTTCGGCTATCCCCATCCGGGTGGTCAGCTGCTCGATCCCCGCATACAGCGCGCAAGCGCCATCCAGATCCCCGGCATGGTGCAGCAGCCGGGCGCGGACATGCCATATCCGCAATAGCCCATAGGACTCTTGCCGGGCGACCGCGATCACCTCGACGCGCTGGCACCAGTCCGCACACTCGGCTAGGCGGCCCATCAACAGCAGGACTTCGGCGTGGGCGGTCCCGGCGTGTACTTCAGAATAGGGCATCAGCTGGGTATATGCGCTCGCTTGATCCGCTGCCGCTAGAGCGTCAGTCAGCCGGCCCTGTCGCGTGGCAAGGATGGACTTGATGACCAGATTCGTGGCCATCGCCTCGGCGGCACCGACCCGGTCGGCCGCTGCCTGGATGACGGCAATGGCGTGTTCGGCATCGACGAAGCGCTCGGTGAACAGAGCGGCGAGAGCGAAGACACTACCCAGCGGCCCGTAGCCCCAGCGTACCTCGGGCACCTCAGGCGCGTCGGACACCTCGGCAGGCCCCGACATCAGCTCCCGCGTGGCGGCCGCACTGGCCACCAGGCCCGCCGGGTCCCCGGTCAGCAAGGCGACCAGTCCCCATGTCCCGGCTGCCTGACGGCATAGCGGCCCGGAGGCGGTCCTCGCCAGTTCATAGGCCCTTGTCGCAAGCGGCAGCGAATGGGTCGGGCCGAGGGTGAGCCAGGAGACGGCAGCTTCGCCGAGCAGCACCTCGGCAATGGTGGTCTCGCTGCAGGCCTCGGCCAGGGCGGCGGCCTCGGTGAACCGCTGGGTGGCCTGGCCATACCTGGCGGTGATAAACAGTGTCCGGCTCAGCATCCGTAGCGTCTGCACTCGATCGGTGGTGTCCAGGTCGGCCTGGGTGCGCAACCGCTCATACACGTCGATCGCCTCAGCCGGCCGGCCGCCGACGACCAGCACCTCACCCAAGGCGAGGAGCAGCGCCGGGCTCGCCCGATCCCCGGCCAACCGGACCGCAGCGCGGAGATGTCCGGCCGCGGTGCCCAGCGCCCCAGCAGCCAGCGCGGCCCGACCAGCCCGTTCCACCACCCCGATCGCAGCCTGGTCACCGAGCAGATCAGCCCGGATCGCGTGCTCGACGGCCTCGGCCTCCAACCCGTGCTCACACAATAAGGTGAAGGCCCGGGCGTGCAGCCGGGCCCGAACCGGGGCCGCCACGTCGTGGTAGAGGCTCTGGCCAAACAGCGGATGCACAAACGCTGCTGTCGTCTCCGTCTCCGCACGCACCAGGCCGCTGCGCCACAGTGCCAACAGCGCCGCCTCGGCCTGCCGCTCCTGAAGACCGGCCACCGCCGTAGCCAGTGCGGGGCGAAATCGGGTACCCAGCACGCTCGCGGCCCGGGCGGTATCCAGCGCCACCGCCGGCAGGCCCGCGAAGCGAGTCAACACGATCCCCTCGGCACCGACCCCGAGCCGAGCGTCCGCCTGCCCCCGCTGACTGAGGGACGCCGCGACCTGCTCCAACAGCAGCGGGTTACCCGCACACAGCCCGGCTGCGGCACGCAACACGGTCTCAGCCACCGGGCCACTCTGCTGAGCGGCCAGCAACATGGTCGCAGCGTGCTCGCTCAGCGGCGCCAGCCGCTGCACGCTAGCGTGCCCGTCGTAGGCCAGCGCGCTGGCCAACTCCTGCGCCGCCGGTGGCCACAGCCGCAGTGTGCCCAACACTGCCACCGGCAGCCCAGCCAACCGGCGGCACAGAAATGACAGCAGGGCCAGCGAATCCGGATCAGCCCAATGCAGGTCATCCAGGCACAGCAGCACCGGGCCGGTGGCGTGCTCCAACCAGCGCAACACCCCATAGAACCGGACCGCCCGCACGTCACCACACCCCGCTCCCGCCAGCGGGGTCGCGAGTAGATCGTGGTAGCCCACGGCACCCAACGCCGCGGTGAAAATGCCAAATGGCAGCGAGACTTCCATCACATCGCCCCGACCCAACCCAACCTGCACCGTCGGAGTGGCGAGAACCGTGGCCCGCGAGAGACTGGTCGTCTTACCCAGACCTGCCTCCCCTACCACGAACAACGCCCCGCCGCGCCCAGCCCGCACCCCATCTACCAGGCCAGCTATAGCGGCCAGGACCGGTTCCCGTTCCAACAGCTGCCCACCATCCACAGCGGCCGCACCCTTCCAATCCAACGGTCGTGGCTCCTGCCACACAGATCCAACGGTCGTGGCTCCTGGGATACAGAGCAGCCAGCACGACCGAGAAATACCCACAGCTCGCTCGTGAGTGCGCCACAGTTGTCCAGCACCGACTGCCACTCACGGGCACGCGCTAGCGTGTCGCATGATCTCCGAGCTGTTCGATCCTTCGGTTTGGCGCGGTGTCGAGGGCTTCGGCTTCGTCGATATCACTTACCACCGAGCGGTGGAGCACGGCACGGTCCGGATCGCCTTCGACCGGCCGGAGGTCCGCAACGCCTTCCGTCCGGACACTGTGGATGAGCTGTACCAGGCGCTGGATCATGCCCGGATGAGCCCGGACGTGGGGTGCGTCCTGCTGACTGGCAACGGGCCCTCGCCGCGCGACGGGGGCTGGGCTTTCTGCTCGGGCGGGGACCAGCGGATCCGGGGTCGCTCGGGCTACCAATATGCGTCCGGCGAAACTGCGGACACCGTCGATCCAGCGCGCACCGGGCGGCTGCACATCCTAGAGTGCCAGCGGCTGATCCGGTTCATGCCCAAGATCGTCATCGCAGTGGTGCCAGGCTGGGCCGCCGGCGGCGGGCACTCCCTGCACGTCGTCTGCGACCTGACCCTGGCATCGGCCGAACACGCCCGATTCAAACAGACCGACGCCGACGTGGGCTCCTTCGACGGCGGGTTCGGCTCGGCCTACCTGGCCCGGCAGGTCGGGCAAAAATTCGCTCGGGAGATCTTCTTCCTCGGGCGGGAGTACAGCGCGGCCGACGCGCACCGGATGGGCATGGTCAACGCAGTGGTACCGCACACCACACTCGAGACGACCGCGCTGGAATGGGCCCGCGCGGTCAACACCAAATCCCCCACTGCACAGCGGATGCTCAAGTACGCGTTCAACCTGATCGACGACGGGCTGGTCGGCCAGCAACTCTTCGCCGGCGAATCGACCCGGCTGGCGTACATGACCGACGAGGCCGTCGAAGGCCGCGACTCCTTCCTGGAAAAGCGAGCACCCGACTGGTCGGCGTTCCCCTGGTACTACTGACCTGGAACGACCGCTGTAACTTCCGGCTCGCCCGCGGCGATGAACAGGTTGCCGAGGGGGGCACGACCGGGCGAGCGGGTGATCGCTGACCGGGAAGGCGGCTGAGCCATGTGGACCAAGACAATGCTCCTGCTCGTGTTCCTCGCCGTGGTGCTGCCACTGGCGCTTCTGCTGGGTATCCATTTCGGGACGGTGCTGGTGCAGCAGGCGGTGCTGCCATGAGCCTTCCCCACTGGCACACCACGCACCATTCGTAGCGCAGGGCGCAACCTTCCAACCGCAGCGCTCCGCTCGTACTCTGCCTGCGCCCGAACGTACCTGCATCGCCTATGCCACCACGGAACCTTTACCATTTTGATTACACGACAACCAGTAACCAGATGCTGGCGCGCGGTGAACGATGGAGCGGTAGGACATGAGTAGCGGCGTGGTCCAGTAACACTTCTGCGCAAAGGGTCGATTGCCGGGTCGTCAAGATGATGTCCGCTCCTTCTGAGCTCCTCTCCTGAAGATGGAACAGCCCGGGATGATCTCTCGCAGTGATCGCGGTCTCGGTCCTTTGGGCGGCCCGGCCCCTGCCTGTGGGCCGGGCCGCCAATCTTGAAACGTCGTCGCTCACACCCGGATCGCTTCCCCTGCGACCAGCCGTCGCCTCCGCGGCGCCGGCCGGTGGCCACACAGGCAAAGCAGGTACCCGGCTCGCCTGCCTCGCCCTGTCCGGCCCGTGAGACGAGAGACGAACGTCCACGGTGTGTCGCATGACAGGGCCGTCGGCATCGGATATTACTCGCTGTGCAATCCGGCCCGTCCGGGCCGGAGCGGCCGACCCACCAAGAAACCCAAAAACCCAAGCTGAACACTCCGGAGGGCACGCATGGCCAGCGCGAATGACGAAGCCGTTGGCCAGCGACCGGGAATCGGCAGACGTCGATTCCTCGCCGGGCTCGGCGTCGGTGCGGCCGGGGTGCTCACCCTGAGTAACATCGAAGCACTCGCCGAGACGGTCGAGGGACCGGCGCCCACGTCGGCCCCGGATCCTCGATTCAGCCGGATGTTCCAGCTCCCGGCGTTTGCCGACCCGCAGTCCACGGCCGTCCAGAACGCAATGATCGACATCGGCAAGCCCGGCGGGCTGATGGACGCCAAAGACCCGCTGAACGAGGGCCCGGTCCGGCTGATCACCAACCCGGAGCTCAGCCCGAGAAACATCGACCAGGACATCCACAACATGACCGCGGGCACGACGTTCGTCGGGCAGTTCCTCGACCACGACATCACCTTCGACAACACTTCGCGGC
This sequence comes from Pseudonocardiaceae bacterium, assembly GCA_035997545.1. Lineage (GTDB taxonomy): Bacteria > Actinomycetota > Actinomycetes > Mycobacteriales > Pseudonocardiaceae. Next base: position 17,947 of record DASYIL010000074.1, on the reverse strand, counting down.
TCGGCGTGGTCACCGAGCCCACCCAGACGCCCAACCTCCGCGACCCCAGACTCGACCTCGACTCGGTGTACGGCGGCGGACCGTCGGTCAGCCCGCAGCTCTACGACTCCACCGACCGCGCCAAGTTCCGGATCGAGAACGGCGGGCTGTTCGAGGACCTGCCCCGTAACCCCGACATGACCGCGATCATCGCCGACCCGCGCGACGACGAGAACCTCATCATCGCCGGCCTGCACGCAGCGTTTCTGCTGGCACACAACCGGACCGTGGACTTGTGGCGGGCGAACCGCCTACCAGGCGACCCCTGGTTCGGCGCCAGACAAACGATCATGCATCACTGGCAGTGGATCGTGGTGAACGAGTTCCTGCCACAGATCGTCGGGCGGGCACTGGTGGACGACATCCTGCGCAACGGCCGGCGCTGGTACCGGTTCAGCAACCCGACCATGCCAGTGGAATTCCAGACCGGCACCTACCGGTTCGGGCACAGCCTGATCCGCCCGTCGTACTCGGCGAACCTGCAAGGAGACCCCGGCGGCAATCCCGCGACAGGCGCGCCAGCCTTCATCACGTTCATCTTCGACCCGGCCGGCGAGGGCCAGGCCGACCCGGTCGACCTGCGCGGTGGGGCACGGGCGCAGCGGCGGTTCATCGGCTGGCAATCCTTCTTCGACTTCGGCGGCAACCAGACCCAGCACGTGCGACCGAACAAGCTGATCGACACGAGCATCTCCACACCGCTGTTCCGGTTGCCACTCGCCGCCATCCCCAACCGGAACGCACCGACCGCGTTGCCTCAGCGAACCTTGCTGCGGCACCTGACCTGGTCGATGCCATCCGGCCAGCGGATCGCCGCGTCCACCGGGTCACCGGTCCTCGGATCAGACCACTTCCCCGAGCTGCGCCAGTACGGAATCGGCCTCGATGCCAGCACCCCGCTGTGGTACTACACCCTGCGCGAGGCCAGCGTTGTGAACAACGGCACCCGGCTTGGCCCGGTAGGTGGCCGAATCGTCGCCGAGACGATCATCGGGCTGCTTCAGCTCGACAAGTCCTCCTACCTCAACACCGAGTTCCGGCCGTCCCTGCCGAGCCGGACCCCCGGCACGTTCACCATGACCGACCTGCTCCGGTGGGCAAGGGTGGATCCCGCCAGCCGCGGCCAGTAATCACCCGTGAGTTCGCCGGTGAGTCGACCCGGCCCCGTCGGTGTGGTGCAGCGGCTCGCTCCGGCGACCAGGGGTACACCGCGTAGCCTGGCGCTACCCTGAGGGACCAGTGAGGAGAGGGCTTTCGTGGACGCTGACGACGCGCTGTCGATCGGTGCGCGGGTTCGCATGATCCGCCGTCGCCGCGGGCTGAGCCTGGACGTGGTGGCCGGGCTTGCAGGGATCACAAAGCCGTATCTGTCGATGCTGGAACGCGGCCAGCGCGGGTTCAACCGGCGCGGCCTGGTCGAGAACCTCGCCGCCGCACTGGGGTGCTCGGTGGGCCGACCTGACCGGGCAACCCTACCTACCCACGGACCGCAACACGGCCGATGCACTCGCAGCCCTGCCGAGTATCCGGTTGGCGCTCAATGACTGTGGCCCTATGGACATACCGGACGTGATGCCGCGCCCACGGGAACTGTTGACGAGCTTGGTGGACAAGGCCAACGAGCACTGTGGCCAGGCGCATTACTCCCTAGGGGTCACGACGTGGGCGGTCTGCTCGTCGAATCGCAGGCCAGCGCCTTCACCGTGACACCGGCCGAGCGGGACCACGCGTTTACCGCTGCAGTCACCGCGTGCTTCGTGGCTGGCGTGGTCTCTAGTCGCGCAGGCAACATCGACCTGGCGATCACCGCCGCACGGCGCGGTTATGACCTCGCCAAGCAGCACAGCAATCCCGGGCTCTTGGGATTCGCTCGCTGGTATTGGGCTTGCGAACTCACGAGCATGGGCGCACGTACCCGAGCGCATGCCGTGCTGTCCGAAGGAATCGATGACCTCACACCAGCGGTGCAGTTTTCTGCTGGGGACACGTTACCCGCCGAGATAGTCGGCATGATGCACCTTCAACAGGCCCGGACCGCGGCACGGCAGCAACGCGCCGATGACGCGCATGCACACTTGGACGAAGCGGCGCACATAGCAGACAGGGTGGGCGAGCTCAACGGGATGCGGCAGCACTTCGGGCCAACCAACGTCGCAGCGTGGCGAATATCGATCGGGGTGGAGCTCACCGAGGGCGCCAGGGCATATGAGGACGCCACAGCAGCTCCGATTGGCATTGACGCGCTGGGCAGCCGCGAGCGGTCGTCCTCACTGCACTTCGACTTCGCCCGCGTGCTGGCACAAGAGGATGGTCCACGCGACGGGGATGCGATCCGCCACCTGGACACGGCCGACCGCATCGCATCCGTAGCGATCCGCTGGCCCGGGACCTGGTGCTCGACCTTGACCGCCGCGCTCGGCGCCGGGTATGGGAGTTGGACAGCCTCCGCAACCGCTTCGGTGTCAGCGTGCCAGGTTCGCGGAGTGCGAACAACTAAACGTGACCGGCTACAGGCGCGAAAGTTCCGCACCGACGACCGGAGCCCACTTACCCAAGCCGGCCACGGCATGCCTCGTCGGGCTGGGGCGCAGCCCCGTTAAGCCGTGGGTAGATTGCCGCAGTTGCCCCTTTAGTCTCAGTTGCCTGATCACAGGGTAGGACGTGCTATGAGTATAAGAACTGCCCTCTGCGCGCGCCCAGAGAGCAATCGTTCCTCTAGCACTCATCCTCATCGTGGCTGCAGCTGGTTGTGGCGCGTCCAGGCCCGATGAAAAATATCAGTGCGATGGGCCGATGTCCAGCGGTGGTGGCGCCCTCTCATCAGGCTACGCTATCTCCGTCGTTGGTGACATCCGGTATACATCGAGTATCGCGATCGTGAATACGCCTCGCGCGGACGGTAGCAGCGTGGCGGAAATCGAATGTATGCCCGCCTACACGATCACCAACCTCACCAAAGACAAGGTCTGCATGCAGGACGTCTACATAAGCTTGCCGGAGAGCCGTGACTCGACGGGCAAACTGTCCGCACTGAAAAACAACGGGAGCTCCCGCCTGGTTGAGATCTACCGCGATCTGAATCCCGCGTCGGTACCCGAGGAAAAGCCGGCGGTAACAAAACAGCCGCCGTTTAGTCTCGATCCCGGCGCGAACGTTCTAGTTAGATTCCACCAGTACTTCACTCTGACCGTCGACGGTGCGCCCGTACCGCTGAATGTCAACGACGACCTCTCGCAGCTCCTTGGACCACTGTTCCTTTTGCCCCGATCTTCAGACGGGTCCTACCAATGCGTTCCCTACTACCGCAGCCTCCGCATCGTCGTGCAGTCAAACCTCGCTGAATCAACCCTCGAAACAATCAACGCGATCATGCCCACTGGCTGTACCCTCAACCTCCCCCCACGCTGAATGTCGATCCACTCATCACGAGCACGGCGAGCGATAGGGCAGATCCTTTGAGACGTACTGCTCCCACGTCGCGGGGGTCAGGGTGTTCCTGGTAGTGGCACAGATCCGCTGGATTGATCGGTCGACATTCATCTCCCACAGTCGTGCGGTCTGGTCGAAGCTGCCAGTGGCCAGGGTCCGCCCATCAGGGCTGAACGCCACCGAGAACACGAAGTTCGTGTGGCCGGTCAGGGGTCGGCCCCGGGGTGTGGACTGGGCCGGGTGGGTCACATCCCATATCCGCACGGTTTGGTCAGCGCTGCCGCTGACCAGGGTGTGCCCATCAGGGCTGAACGCCACCGCGGTGACCGAGTTGGTGTGGCCGGCCAGGGGCGGGGTCAGAGGTGTGGGCTGGGCCAGGTTGGTCACGTTCCACAGTTGCACGGTCTGGTTGCCGCTGCCGGTGGCCAGGGTGTGCCCATCAGGACTGAACGCCACCGCGGAGACGGAGTCGGTGTGGCCGCTCAGGGGTGGGCCCAGGGATGCAAGGTGAGTTGGGTCAGCCACGTTCCACAACCGCACGGTCCGGTCGTAGCTGCCGGTGGCCAGGGTGTGCCCGTCAGGACTGAACGCCACCGCGGAGACGGTGTCGGTGTGGCGGGTGAGCGGGGTAGACAAGTCGGCGTTTGCAGCGGTGATCAGGGCCGTGTAGAGGTCCTGATTTTCCGGTTGCATGCGGTAGGCGGTGAGGTCGAGTTGAGCCGCGAGGGACACATCAGTGCTGCGCAGCCGGTCAGCTTGGGCGGTGATCTGGTTGAAGATGGCGTTGTCACGCTGCCGAATAGCATTTCGGTATTGCCGAAAGGCTATAAGACCGGCCGCGACGGCGAGGGCAAAAAGGAGGGCTAGACTGCTGATCGCTGCTCGCTTGAGCCGCTGGGTCAGATTCTGTTCACGTACGTCCTCGCCTTCGAGTTCGTCCTTGGTTATGCCGTGCATAGGAGCCGCTAGGTCGGCCACCTGATCTCGGAAACGCGCGTTGCGCACAGTGAGATGGTGCTCGTTTTTGGCCCATATCATGTCAAGGTACAAAGGTTGAGAGCGGAACACTCCGCACAGTGATGGATGTACGGCGGTAGAATTTTCATGATCGAAGTCGTTTGTCTCCGCGTTCCAGACCCACGCACCGTCGGTGAGTACGGGCAGGATCCTTTCCGACCCCTTGGTAGCAACCCAGCGCTCGATCTCCTTGCCGACCCAGTCAGAGTGAGCGACTTCTGGGGAGGCGAGTAGAACGAACCATTGGGACCCATCCAAGGCGGCGCAGATGCTGGGCCAGAGTTCGGTGCTGACGGCGAGTCCCGTGTGGTCTCTAAACACTTCGAGGGCTCGGCGTTTATTCCAAGGCTTGGCAAGTTGCTGAAGACATTTTAGCAATTCGGGAGCAAAAGCGCCATCGGCACCGTGAGAGTAAAAGATGAAGGCGGCGTACCGCTTCGGTGGATCTTTGAATACTGGCGGATCCATGGCATGGAAGGTGCCGCCGCCAGGGAGTTACATTTCCGGCGGACCATCACGATTGACCACTTTGCTCATATTTTACCTACTTCCCAGCTCCCTACTTCCCAGCCCACAGTGAAGCGGGTTGCGGTCGGGGCGAGTTGGCGACTGCGGAGGATGGCGTGCATCATACTCAGACTGGCAGACGAAATCGTCACCGAGCAGAACGTGCCCCAGCTGCCGGCGATGCCGAAGGCGACCACGCAGGCCTCCCCAGAGCTCAGCCCGCGCCGACGGCGGATCTTGCGAGCGCGCGTACCGATCAACAGCGCGTCGTCAACGTTCATCAGGACCTCTCGTCACCGGAACCCCTCCGCCGATGCCCCGGGAAGCGACCCCGGAGTCTGAAGATCACGACCTCTCGTTGGGCTCTACAGGTTTCAAACGCAACCCGACCCACCGGTACGGTTCTGATCAGCCGAGCACTATCGGGGGGCAGAGGACAGATGCGCTCTAGGAGGCTGGTGTCAAACAGCCCATCTGCACGAAAAGTTGGCGACCGAGAGTGCAAAATTGCAGGTCAGGACCTTGCGCTTCGGTCACTATCGGTGAGATCCGGCGAAAAACACCAGCCTCCTAGCCGTCCCGAACTCAACAGCAGAGCTGTCGGCAGCCGGCCCGACGACACTGACGTTGAGTTCGGGAAGCAGGGAGCGGTCGGCGTCACGAGACCGGTCGCGCGATGCGGGTGATCCGCTGTGACGGGTCGCCGGAGGCGGTCCGGGTGCTGGATGCTGCGCTGCAAGCGGCGCTGGACGGGGGCGAGGCGGTGGCTCCGCTGGGCTCCGAGCAGTGGCCCCCGCCGCGGGACCCGGGTCCCGGCCAGGTCATGGTGGCCACTTCAGGATCCACCGGGGGCCCCAAGCGGGTGCAGCTTAGTGCCGCCGCGCTGGCCGCCTCCGCCGCGGCCAGCCATGTCCGGCTCGGCGGTCCTGGCCGGTGGCTGCTGGCGCTGCCCGCGCAGCACGTCGCCGGGTTGCAGGTGCTGGTCCGGGCGGCGCTGGCCGGTACCCAGCTCGCGGTGCTCGACCTGCGCGGTGAATTCGATCCGGCCGCATTCGGCGCCGCCGCACAGCGATTGGCCCGCAAGTCCGAGGGACGGTGCTACACGGCACTGGTGCCTACCCAGCTGGCGCGGCTGCTCGACACCGATCCCCGCCCACTCGCCGGCTTCAACGCGGTGTTGCTGGGTGGCGCCGCCGCACCGGACGGGCTGCTGCAGCGGGCCCGGGCGGCGGGAGTGCGCGTGGTGACCACCTACGGCATGACCGAGACTGCGGGTGGCTGTGTTTACGACGGGTGGCCGCTGGACGGGACCCGGGTCCGGGTGGATGGCGAGGGGAGCATCGAGCTGACCGGTCCGATGCTGGCTACCGGATACCTCGATGCCCCCGAGGAGACCGCGACGGCGTTCCGCGACGGCTGGTTCACGACCTCCGATCTCGGACGGCTCGACGAGCAGGGTCGGCTGCGGGTGCTCGGCCGAGCTGACGATGTGGTCGTCACTGGCGGGCTCAACATTGCCCCAGCCGACGTGGAAGCCGTGCTCACCGGCCTGCCTGGGGTAGCCGCGGCCTGCGTGGTGGGCCTTCCCGACCCGGAGTGGGGCGAGCGGGTCACTGCCGTGGTGGTATCCGCCGACCCTGGGCGGCCCCCGGACCCCGACGCGTTGCGCGCTGCCGCCCGCCGCCTGCTGACCGGGGCGCAGGTTCCCAAGGAGATCGTGCTGTTCGGCGAGCTACCACTGCTCGGTGTGGGCAAACCGGACCGCAGCGCGGTCCGGGCCATGCTCACCGCCCGGAATCGCTGACCGCCCCCCTTAAACACGTTCGGTACAGCTTCACCCACTCTGGGTATGGACGGCGACGCATACTGCGAGTTCTGTGGATACCAACCGACCCACCAATCACATCAGTCACAGCGGAAACACCTGTCCCCCTACGCTGGAGGAACATCCGTGAGGCCGCTGGCCCATCGCCACCGCCGTGTCCGCATCACCGCGCTCGTTGCCGCCCTGGCGGCTACCGTGCTCGCGACGTTCGTCGTGGCGGGCTTCCCCGCCGGCGCGCTGGATGGGGCGCCAGACTCTGCCAACGACGGGGGCGCCACCTGGTTTGCCCACCTCACCCCAGACTGGGACGACACCAACGTGCGTTCCGACGCCGGCAGCCTGCGCCTGGACGCCAGCCCCACCGGGCCGGCGAGCATCAGGACCAGCCGGCCGCAGGGCATGCTGCTCACCGCAGTGCACCGGCTCACCGCGCCCGCCAACCAGGTGACTGCGGAACTCGTCGCCGATCAGCCGGCTGGCTCGGCCGTTGCCGTCGACGTCCGCGGCACCCGCGAGGACGGGTCGTGGACCGAATGGGTGCCCACGACACCGGTGCCTACGAACCTGAGGCCCATGAACCTGGGACAGGGCACGGCGAAGGCGCCCGCGGCGCTGGACACCGCCGTGACCGGGGTGCAGGCCCGGATCATGCTGCGCGGTAGTGATGGTGGCGCTAGCCCGCTGGTTCGATCAGTACGGCTGACCGCGCAGACTGTCGCGCAGACTCTCGCCGTCCACCCGCGGGCGGCCCACAGCTACCGGGTGTTCGCCACCCGCGAGGGTCTGGTCGGGGCCACCACGGCCAACGGTCACGTGATCCGTGAGCGGGACCACTTCGTCGCGCTGCCCTCGCGCCGGGGGCTGTCCCCTCGCGGCTCGGGCGATTACACGGTGAAGGTCTGCTCAGATCAGGGCCGCTGCGAATGGGCGCCGGTGTGGGACGTCGGTCCGTGGAACACCACCGACGACTACTGGAACCCCTCTGACGCCCGCCAGTCCTGGCCCGATGTGCCGCAGGGTCGCCCCCAGGCGCAGGCCGCCTACGACGACGGGCACAACGGGGGCAAGGACCAGTTCGGCCGGCAGGTGCGTAACCCCGCCGGGATCGACCTGGCCGACGGCACGTTCTGGGACGGTCTGGGGCTGCGCGACAACAGCTGGGTCACCGTCACCTACCTGTGGACTGACGGCGGGCCGCTCGCCATCGTGCGGATGCCGCTCCTGCACGTCCGCAGTGGCCCCGGCGCGCATCACCCGGCGGTGGGTCTGGCCGCGCAGCGCGCCACGCTGCGAGTCGAGTGCACCGTCGTCGGCCAGCTCGTCAACGGCAACCAGGGCAGTACCGACCAGTGGCTGCGGATCGGCCCCCACCAGTACGTGTCGGCCGCGCACGTCGCCATCCAAGGGGCCGGCAGGAGCTGCATAACCCCGTAAGGTTGGCTCGTGGCGAGCGTGGCGCAGTGGGTGCAGGGGGCGCGGCCCCGCACATTGCCCAACGCGATCGCCCCGGTGCTGGCTGGCTGGGGCGCCGCGGCAGCGTCAGTCGAACGGTTTGCGGGCGCGCCGCACTCGGCGCCGCGGGCGCTGCTGGCGCTGGTCGTGGCACTGGCGCTGGTGATCGGGGTGAACTACGCCAACGACTACTCCGACGGTATTCGCGGCACCGATGCGCTGCGGGTGGGTCCGATGCGGCTGGTCGGGTCCGGTGCCGCGGCACCCGGCGCTGTGCGCGCCGCGGCGTTGGTCAGCTTCGCGGTTGCCGCGGTGGCCGGCCTCGTGCTGGTCGGGCTGGCCGGACAGTGGTGGCTACTGGTCGTCGGCGCAGCGTCCATCACCGTGGCGTGGTTTTACACCGGTGGGCGACGCCCCTACGGCTATGCCGGGTTCGGGGAGCTGGCCGTGTTCGTCTTCTTCGGCCCGGTCGCGGTGCTCGGCACCCAGTACGTCACCGGTGGGCGGATCACCCCCACCGGTGGCTTTGCGGCCGTCGCAGTCGGAGCGATGTCGGCAGCGGTGCTGGTGGCCAACAACCTGCGCGACATCCCCACCGACTCCGCCACCGCCAAGCACACCCTTGCGGTGCGCCTCGGCGACCACCGGACCCGGACGCTGTATACCGGGCTGGTGGCCGTCCCGTTCATCATGACCCTCGGCTTCGCAATCACTCGCTGGGCCACCCTGGCAGGCCTGCTTGCACTGGCCTTCGCGGTACCCGCGCTGCGGCGGGTCCGGGGCGGCGCGGACGGACCAGCGCTGATCCCGGTACTGCGCGACACCGGGCTCGCGCTGCTGGTGTGGGCGGCCGCCACCGCGGCCGCGCTGTCCTTCTGACGACCGCATCGGCACCACCGGTCAACAATCAGAGCGGGTCGCCGGGGGCCTGGTCACCACGGAGCTGGTTGCGGAGGCGGTCCCGTTCGGCCCTGCGGCGCGCCCCGGCCGCTGCCAACCCCGCAGCGACCCGCAGTCGCAGCGAGCGCAGCAACACCATCGACAGCGGCAGTGCCACCACCAGGGCAAGCAGGATCGAGACCGGCACCGGCACCCTGGCCAGCACCAACAGCAGCGCTATCACGGCCACCAAGGCCAGCCGAGCCGCGCTGTAGAGCGCGACGTCACGAGCCAGCGCGGAGCGTCTCGGCGGGGTCTGCGGTGCCACCACGGCGCCCGAGCCTACGCGCTCCTCATCCCGCCAACGGCTACGATTGGCCCGGTTCATCCCATTACCGACGCTTTACCTCTACAGAACCTTTCGAGTACCTGGCGCGCGACCTGTCACGATGCTCCTAAAGGTCCCGACTGTGCAGTCAACGAGTCTGGGCGGTCAACGAGTCTGGGGAGGCCCGTGATGTCCCACCCGCAGCCAACTGAGCGTTTACTTACCCCCGGGGAGGTCGCAACGATGTTCCGAGTGGACCCCAAAACCGTCACCCGGTGGGCTTCCGCCGGGCGGATCGGCTCAATCAGGACCCCCGGCGGCCACCGGAGGTTCCGCGAGACCGAGGTCCGCGCGCTACTCGCCGCGCTCACTACCCCGGCGCCACCGGATCGAGCTGACATAAATGGCCGTCGGGTAAAATCCGGGTGAGGGTTGCTCGTCCGCTTCGCTGGGTGCTACTAGCTCGCTGAGTTCTATTAGGCTCGGTAGCAACCTAGGAGGTGGCGACCCGTGCAGTACCTGCTGGCGGCGATCGGGTTGGCTGCGGTCACCACGCTGCTGTGGAAGGCATTCGGCCCGCAGCGCCCGGCCGCGCGCCCGGTACTCGCACCAGACGACGATCCGGAGTTCCTTCGAGGCTTGAACAACGAGCGGCCCGAGCCCGACGAGCGCTGACGCCCGCTGTTCAGCCCCGGCTGTTAACGCAGCATCCGGGTGACGGCGTGCGGAAAGTCGTCGGCAACGATCGCGGCCAGATCCAAGGCGGCCAATCGGGTGCCCTGGCTGAGACGGTCGAGCTCGATCTCTCCGCCCTCTTCAAGGTGCTCGTCGAAGGGCATCCGGCACACCGATCGGCACCGGGCGGCAAAGTGCGTGGCGACCCGGTCCAGGTCTACCTTGCCCGCGGTCGGCCGCACCGAGTTGATCACAGCGACCGATCGGCCGACCAGTTCGCGGTATCCGTGCGCGTCCAGCCAGTCCAGGGTGGCCGATGCGGAACGCGCGCCGTCGATCGAGCCGGAGGAGACGATCACCAAGGAGTGCGCCAGATCCAGCACGCCCTTCATCGCCGAGTGCATCAGCCCAGTCCCGCAGTCGGTGAGCACGATGTTGTAAAAGTGCTCGAGCAGGTTCACCGTGCGCCGGTAGTCGTCCTCGCTGTAAGCCTGGGACACCGCGGGGTCCTGCTCGCTGGCCAGGATCTCCAGCCGGCTGGGTCCTTGCGAGGTGTAGGAACGGATGTCGGAGTAGCGGCGGATCCGATCGGCATCGCGCAGCAGGTGCCGAACCGTGGCAGTGGTCTCCAGCGGGATCTTCTGGGACAACGTGCCCCGGTCGGGATTGGCGTCCACCCCGATCACCCGATCACCCCGCAGCGAGGCGAAGGTGGAGCCCAGCGTGGCCGTGATGGTGGTCTTGCCGACGCCACCCTTGAGGCTCAGCATCGCAATCTTGTAGCAGCCCTGCAGCGGCTGATTGATCCGCGAGATCAGCTCCCGGCGTTGCATGTCCGACGGGCTCTCCCCGAGGTTGATGGTGCGCCCCGAAACCACGAAAAGTCCCCGTCGCCAACCGGACTGCGGGGGCCGCCTGACCTGCCGGAGCAACTGCGCCGAGGACAGATCGCCCGAGGGGTATCCATCTCCCCGGCCGTCGTGGTGACCGCCGTCGGGGTAGCCGCCGGCAGCCCGGCCCACCGGCTGCCCGGGCTGGTCGTGGCGTCCGATCACGCTGGTTACCTCCCAACATCTGCGCGGGTCGGAAACCGACGGTAGTCGTCGGGGTTCCCCTGACCGATCCGGGGTAACGGCGGGACGCGCGTGGGGCGCGAACCGGCTACCCGCGAGCATGCCGGGGCGTTGCCAGACATCAGATGCCGGCGTAGGAGTGGAACCCGGCGATGACGATGTTGACGAAGAACAGGTTGAACAGCATCACCCCGAGGCCCACCACGTTGATCCAGGCCGCTCGCGAACCGCGCCAGCCGGCCGTCGCCCTGGCATGCAAGTACCCCGCGTACACCACCCACGCGACCAGCGCGCACGTCTCCTTCGGGTCCCAACCCCAGTAGCGACCCCACGCCGCCTCGGCCCAGATCGCACCGGTGATGACCGCGAACGTCCAGATCGGCAGGGCGACGACCGCGGTGCGGTAGGCCACCCGGTCCAGCAAGGCACCGGCGGGAAGCCGCGAGGTCTGCCCGGCTCGCTCCCGCACCAGGTACAGCGCGCTGGCCACCCCGGAGACCAGCAGAATCCCCGTCGCGGTGATGGCAGCGGAGACGTGGATCGCGATCCAGTACGACCTCAGCGCTGGGATCAGCGGTGTGGCCTGCGCGTAGAGCACCGTGCCACCCAGGAACATCAACACCACGACGGGCAGCAGCACGAACCCGCCCAGGCGGCTCAACGAAACGGCAGCATCCCGCTGCCGGTACAACACGACCAGCCAGGCCATCACCGCGACGAAGCAGATAGCCGAGGTGAACTCGTACATGTTGGCCCACGGCGCCCGCCCGACGGCGGCTCCGCGCAACCCCAGCGAGCTGGCGTGGACCAGCACCGCGAGCACCGTGAGCGCCACCGCGGACCGGCCAACCCGCTCGGACGTCTCCCGGGGCGCACCTTCCGGTGGAGCCAGCGTCACGACCGGCCCGTCGCCCTCGGCCGCGGCACGCTGCGCGGTAGCGCCGGTAACCAGGACCCGCCCGGCCGCGTACCCGACGGCGTGCAGCACCATCGCGAGCAGATAGAGCACCAGCGCGGTGCCGTACGCGAGGTCAGCATAGGATGCCAAGATCGGGTTGACTGGCATCGCTTACGGTCCCTCCCTCGACGCTGCCGTGGTCGCCGTTGGCTGCGCGGACCTAGGCGGCAGCAGGTCGGCGGCGATCCGGTCGAACTCCTCGCCGTACCCAGCGGCCTCGGTGCGGGCCAGCCCGCCCAGCTCGACCACGCTACCGTCCGGCCCCGCCGGGGTGACGCGCACCCAGAATCGGCGCCGCTTCACCGCCAGAGACAGCCCGAGGCCACCGAGTACCAGCACCGCGAAACCGAGTACCCAGCGCTGCGCCGGGTCGTAGGAGACCTGCAGCGAGACGAACCGGGTCACCCCGTCGAAGCGCACCACTGTGCGGTCGGGCAGGGTGAGCTGCTCGCCGGGGCGCAGGTTCTGGCGGGCTACCTGCTTGAGCCGTCCAGAGTCCACCATGGACTGATCGATCGAGAAGATGGACTGGCCGCGGCCGGAGTTGTTGCCCAGATCGCCCTGGAGCACATTGATCGCGACGGCTGGGTCGAGCAGGTCAGGGAACCCCGAGGACAGCAGCGCCCCCTGCAACGCCGCGGTCGGCGCGAACAGCCCGGTGATCGCGAGCTGGCGGGTACGGCGCACGGCGTCGTCGGTCACCCCGGGCGGGTCGAACTTGGTGCTGCCCTCGGAGAGCAGGGTGGCGATGTCCACTGGCCGCCACTGCACCACGCCGCTGCGCTGCTGCCCGTCGGGGAAGGTGACGGTGAACTGCGGCGCGTAACCGTGGCCGATCAGGTAGACCCGGGTGCCGCCCATCCGCAGCGGGTCGTTGACCGCCAGCTGATACGGACGCCAGGTGCCGGTGGTCAGGTCGTCGGAACCCTGGTACCGGATGCTGGCGCGGAACTCCTGCGGTTGCCCGGTGCTCAGGTACGTCGGGGTGAACCCGTCGACCTGGACGCAGAACGGGTCGAGCGCGGTGCCATCCACGGACAGGCCGGGACGAAACGAGTCGTAGGCCAGCGGGCCGGAGTTGCAGAACTGCGAACCGTTGGCGAGCACGATCACCTGGCCCTCGTAGCCGACCAGCTTGCCGATCGCGAAGGACACCAGAAGCCCGAGCAGGGCGACGTGGAAGACGAGGTTGCCGGCCTCCCGCAGGTAGCCCCGCTCGGCAGACAGCGTGCGGGCGCCGCCGGGCTCGTCCCGCTCGGCGATCCGCCATCCGCGCAGCCGTCGTCGGGCGGCGGCCAGTACCTCATCGGGGGCGGCAGCGGACTCGGCGCGGGCCTGGTGCGGCAGCCGACCCAAGTTGCGGGGAGTGGCTACCGGCGCCCGACGCAGCTGCCGGGCGTACTCGACGCTGCGCGGCAGCACGCAGCCCACCAGGGACACGAACAGCAGCAGGTAGATCGCGGCGAACCAGGGGCTGGCGAACACCTCGAAGAAGCCCAACCGGTCCAGTACCGGGGCTAGCGTCGGGTACTCCGTTTTGTATGTCCGGACTCGTTCGGGGTTCAGCGAGTACTGCGGCAGCAGAGCGCCCGGCAACGCGCCCAGCGCCAGCAGGAACAGCAGCACCAGCGCGGTGCGCATGCTGGTCAACCCGCGCCAGGTGTTGCGCAGCACGGCCATGACGGGGTACGCCCGGGTCATCAGATCGGCGTCTCGAAGCCGGCGACCGGCCCGCGCAGCACCGCGATGAGCTCCGCCCACAACCCCGTGACCAGCAGCAGCCCGACCACGATCAGCATCGCCCCGCCGGCCAGCTGCACCCCGCGGACGTTTTTCCTCAGCCATGACATCGCGTGGATCGCCCGCCGGGCGCCGAGGGCAAGCAGCAGGAAGGGCATCCCCAGCCCGAGGCAGTAGGCGGCTACCAGCAGCACCCCGCGAGCCAGGCCGCCGCCGGGGGTGCCAACGGCCAGCGCGATCACCCCCACGAGGGTCGGTCCCAGGCACGGTGTCCAGCCCAGCCCGAATACCGCGCCCAGCAGCGGGGCGCCGAGCACGTGCCGCGGTTTGAGCCCTGGTCGAGCGCCTAGCCCTCGTCGAGCGCTCAGCCCTGGTCGGGAGTCCAGTCCTGGTCGCGGGTGCACTCGGAGGTCGCGCTGCAGCGCAGGCACCAGCCCGACGAACACCAGCCCCATCGCGATCGTGACCACGCCGCCGATGCGCTGCAGGATGACCTCGTTGAGGACGAGACGGTCCGCGACGCCGAGCACGGTCACCACGCTGGCGGTGAACACCACCGAGAAACCGAGCACGAACAGTGCCACCGCGCCAAGCACCCGCCCCCGGCTCTGGACGCCGCCCTCGGCACTGTTGCCATCAACACCGACCAGCCCGGTGAGGTAGGCGAGGTACCCCGGCACCAGCGGAACCACGCACGGCGACGCGAAGCTGACCGCCCCGGCAAGCACCGCCACCCCGGCCGCCAGCAGCAGCGGTCCAGAGGTAGCTAGTTCGGTCAGACCCACGTCGCTCAGCGTAGGTTGACGTAGCCTGTCAAGTACCGTCAACCCCGGGCGCGGGCGCTCTCAACAGCTACCAACCCCAGGACACGGTTGCCACGCGTTCACCTGCACGGAGGTAACCCTGAGCGCGATACTCCTGAGCCAGCACACCTGATCCCGACTGCGATTACGGATTCCACCCAAGCCGAGGATGGGACCGGCTGACCGCCGGGAGCCCAAGCACCGGGGAGGGGCTCAACCGACGGCCAGCCGGGATCTAGCGGGGCAGGGCCGTGCCCTCGGGCGGGCCGGGATCGTCCGGATCAGTCCGGCGGCAGGAGGCGCCGAACTGCGGAGGGGGCACCTGCAACCCGTCCGAGATATCCGGCTCGGCACGGAAGATCGGTTCGCAGGATTGGCACGTGCGGCCGGGCGGGTGATCGTGCTGGGCGGTGATGATCGGCAGCAGGTGCCCGCACCGCGCCTCGAGCACGGCGCCCAGCGGCTGGTCACCCTCGGACAGCAGGTGCGCCGCGTAGTCCAGCAGCGAGGGCGCCCACCGTGCCCGGCGGTTCACCGGAGCACGCACCATGATCATGTCCGGATCGAGGACCGATCGAAATCATGGGGGCGTACGAGCGCCTCTGCGCAGGGATTGGCGTTGTTATCAATCGAGGACACAGCGTATCTTCGCAGCAACGTACAGTTGACAGTCACGATCCCATCTCCCAGGTCAATACTTCGTTGAGCACATCCAACGCGCTGCCATCCACCCGACGTTGCACCAGTGCATCCCCTGGAACGATCAGCGACGATGTCCGCTGACGTAAAGCCAAACAGTCACGACTGAAGCCCTCAATGTGAATAATATCCACCCAGCCACCACTCACCCGGTTTCCCACCAACGGCCCGTCCTCGCCTGGAGCGATCCGCTGAAACTCAAAGCCACGCAACTTGGCATAGTCGAGCAACCGTTTTGCGATCACCACATCCGGGCTGTCATCCCCCATTGGTTACCATCCCCGGTTCGGCTTCGGTGCTACCCCTACCCGATTCCCCTGCCTGCGCCAATAGGTACACGACGCGTAGTAACTGGCTTCCGGGGTAGTCAGGCTCGCAGCGAGCACCACAACGCCGCACAGCGTCACATAGCGCCCCGCATCCGCACGACCAACGGCGACGGCCGCGTCGACCACCAGGTGCGCGCGACGGGTACGGGCATCAGTCATCGCAATGACAGGCGACGTGTCGACCACCACACTGGCGCCAGTTGCCGCAAGTCCGCGTCGCCGATGTCTCTGTGGCACGGTGCTCCACCTTCCGGGTACAAGACTTGGTTGAGCGGCATCGCCGTCCATGATGCGCATGGTCAGTGACGCGATGTCGCCGTTGAGCCGGGTAGTGACGCTAGAGCTACGACTCGCCACCCGGAAGGATGTTGCGAAAAGTTGCGACAAGTGCCCGCCGGGTGCGGCTCGCACGGGGCCGTGCAGGGCAGCGACTACGGTCCGGTGCGCGAGCTCAGTTCGTCGATGGCCTTGGTGATGAGGTCTCTTGCGGCACGTCCGTATACGGCGGGACTCTTTAGCGCCTCGAACATTCGGGCGTATAGCTCGAACTCTTGCGGCCTGTTGACCTCGATGCTCGCCGTGGGCGTCTCTAAGGCAACCAGGGTGTCGTCGAAGATCCAAAATCCGGTGGAACCGACCGCAATCCGTTCGGTCATCATAGGAACGATGCCTAACGAGACGTTCGGTAGTGACATCAGGGCAAGTAGGCGATCTAGCTGTCCGACTTGTGTTTCAGCCGTACCAAACCACGTCCGCAGCGCCTGTTCTTCGAGCACGGCAACGAATCTTTTGCCACCTTTGTAGATCACCCGCTGCCGCTCCATGCGGGTTGCGACCGCTTCCTCAAGGTCATTTGTCGTACCAAGAAATTTGATCCAAAATGACAGCATTGCGGCCGAGTATTCGGCAGTTTGAAACAGGCCGGGTATCACGTTGTGCTCATAGATCCGAAACAGCTTCGTGCGTTCATACAAGGCAAGGGTGTGGGCGCCAAGTACCCGCTTCATGCCTGCGCGGCTCTGTCGCCGAAATTCCAGATAGGCCGATTCGACAGCGCGCAGCGTGGCGAGCAAATCGGGCACTTGGTCACCGGCGCCACAGGCGCGACACCACTCGCGTATGTCCTTATCGGATGGCGCCTGCACGCCGTGCTCGATCTTGCTTACACGGGTGTAGTGCTGACCTGTGGCTGCTGCCAGCGCCCTCGCGGCGAGGCCCGCATCTTTACGCAGCTCACGAAGGCGGACACCGAGCGCCTCCTGCTCCTGCTTGGCAGAGCTAGACGGGCTGGTAATCACTGTGGGGTATCGACAGCTTCCACACCGCCTCGAAGGCCGACCGGCAGAGTCGAATGTCGGCGGGATCGGTGGACGTAACCTTGTCGGTACTCAAACCGTTTCCCGCGTAGATCAGGAAAACGATCAAGCGGTCATCGAACAGATAGAAGTCATTCCCAGGAAGGGCCACCGATGACACTAGACTAGGTGAACCGGTTGGGTTGGAGTCCGGGTCCTTGCCGATGAACGTGAGACGCACGGTGGGCTCCCTGTCCTGACAGTTGCGGAAAGTTGCGCTCTGACATCCTCACCCAGCACTCACGGCTCGTCAAGGAGTCAGCACCGTCCGGGCCACCGACCACCTACAGCGCTAGGGCGGGCATAGATCGCGGCGAGTGCGTTAAGGGCGGCTTCGTCGGCGTCGCGGAGCGTGTGAAGGTAGCGCTCCGTGGTAGCGATGCTGCCGTGGCCTAAAACCTTGAAACGGACCTGCTCCTAGCGCAGCTCGTCCAGCTGGCGTTGCAGCTCGCGGATGGGCTCGTGGGACGAGATCTGATAGAGGCTCACGATCAGGTCGAATGCCGTCGGCAAGTATCGCTGCACCAGCCGGAAGTCAGCGTAGACCCGCCCCTGCAGCAGTGGCGGGAACGAGGACTCCGAGGTCCCGTCCAGGAGCACGGGCAGCACACACTCCTTATCAGCCTCGGAGCCGAGCATCCGCGTCCCGATGAGGTCGCCCTCCGCGGCCACCACGAAGGCGCCCATCGGTTGATCGTTGTCATACTTGGTGCGGTAGAGCGGCGTGCCCACCACGATGACCCTCTCGGCGCCGGCAACGCGCTCCACGAATCGGTGCACGCTCGCGCCGATGCGTGCGTTCGCCCATCGGTCGAGCAGCACGATGATCCCGGCGTTGG
>DASYIL010000073.1:0-3829 GCA_035997545.1 Pseudonocardiaceae bacterium | reverse complement strand
TGGACGACCAAGTCGCTGCGGCACCTGGCCGAGGAGCTGACCGGCCAAGGGCATGCGGTCTCGGCGCCGACGGTGGGCAGGCTGCTGCGGGAGGCCGGGTTCAGCCTTCAGGCCAACGCCAAGACCCTCGAAGGGCAGCAGCACCCGGACCGGGATGCCCAGTTCCGCTACCTCAATGACCAGGTCAAGGACCATCAGGCGGCCGGCGAGCCGGTCATCAGCGTCGACACGAAACAAAAGCAGCAGCTGGGCAGGTTGGCTAACCCGGGCCGTGAGTGGCGCCCGCGAGGGGAGCCGGTCGAGGTGGCCGACCACAGCTTCTTTGCCACCGGCCCCGATGTTGCCCACGCCATCCCCTATGGCGTCTATGACCTCAGCGCCGACGCCGGCTGGGTCAATGTCGGGGTCGATCACGACACCTCCGCGTTCGCCGTCGCCTCGATCCGCGGTTGGTGGCAGGCGCGCGGTCACGATGACTACCCGCACGCCACCCGGCTGCTGATCACCGCAGACGCCGGGGGATCCAACAGCTACCGCACCCAGGCATGGAAATCCGAACTCGCGGCCCTGGCCACCGAGACAGGCCTGGCGATCACGGTGTGTCACTTCCCGCCGGGGACCTCGAAGTGGAACAAAGTCGAGCACCGGCTGTTTTCCCATATCACCCTCAATTGGCGCGGCCGCCCGCTGACCAGCCACGAAGTCGTCGTCAAGACCATCGCGGCCACCCGCACCCGCGCCGGGCTGCAGGTGCAGACGCAACTGGACACCGGCAGCTACCCGCTCGGCGTGTCGGTCAGCACGGCCCGCATGCGAGCCTTGCCGGTCACACCGCATTCCTGGTGCGGCTCGTGGAACTACACCATCGACCCGGCCACGCAGAACACCGATCAGCAGGCCAGCGCCATAGCGCAGGACCCCACGCTGGCCCGATCCCAGACCCTCAAGCTGCTATCCAACCCGGTATTGACCGGCATGACCGGCCAAGAACTCGACGAACTGGTCGCCCAGCTGGCCCCCGCCCGGGCCGCTCAGACCGCGCAACGCCGCTACGCCCGGCGCGGGGGCCGCCGCCGCAACGCCCCAGGAGCTGGCGTGCGCCCGCTGCTCACCGACACCGACCGCGTTGTGCTCACCCTGGTTTATCTACGCCAGCACTGCTCCCAAAAGGTCCTCGCCGAGCTGCTGGAGATCAACCCACACTCCATCGGTGAGGCAATCGCGGACACCCGCCAGCTATTCGACGAACATGGACACACCACCTCGCCCACCACCACGCGGTTCACCACCGTGGCCGCCCTGTCGCGGTTTTTGACAACCGGCGCATCGCCCACCGCGCAACCACGCGTGCCCGCCCTGCTGTCTGACCCGTCCCTGACCGGCATGCCTCGCGCGCAACTAGCGTCGCTGATCGAACGGCTCTCTGTCCGCCAAGCCGCCGAGGCCGAGCGGCGTCTGTATCACCGCCGTGGCGGCGAACGCCTACCCGGAGCCCGCGGGGGTGTGTTCTTTGAAAAGATCACCGACGCTGAACGCGTCCTGATAACGGTGCTCTACCAGCGCCAAGTGTGCACCCGCAAGGTACTGGCCGAGCTGTTCGACGTCACCCCGACCACCATCGGGATCGCCTGCCGCAGGGTCGGCCCACTCCTCGAACAAGACGGCTACATCCCAACACCAGCCCCGTCGCTACACACAACAGCCACCGCCCTTCTCGACTCCGTAACACCCCCAAACGACCCACCAGAACCAGCACAACCGCCGTGTTAATTCTTTACGGCTCCCGGGCGGAGCCCAGCGGTTCTGTCGGCGTTCAGCGGCATCTCCCCGCACTTTCGGCCACGCCGACATCGACTCACCGCATCCGGCTACCGCCACGAGATGGACACCAGATTCGCAACGGCAGAGGCACTGACGCATTGGTGGAGAACTGAATCACCCCGGCGTGTCCGGAGACTCTGGACACACGGGGGTAATTCAAACAGCAGCGGGGTCCGTATCCGGGGCCCCAACGGTGAAGTACGGGGCACTGACCGAGAAGCTGCTGACGCTGGGGTACCGGCCTGCACGCTGGGAGGACTACGGCTCCTCTGCGAAGGGCGGCAGCACAAGCGCCTCAGCGCGCACCACGAACCGGATAACCTTGGGAGGACCTGCCGCCACGACCTGCTCGGCCTGGCTGCGGAGAGTGGTCCAGTCGAGCAGATGCATCCGGCTCCAGTCAACCTCGGCCATCTCGGCATCGCTGAGGTGTCGCTCCGGGGACTGCCACCACGTGACGCGGCGTCTGACGACGAGCCGGTCCCGCAGCGCCTCGTCCAAGGCGCGATGGACAGCCGTTTCGGAATCATCGATCACACCCTGCCCACCACGCACGATGGCATCCGGCCAGACCGCGTGAGGAATCTGGATCGTCTGCCGTAGGTCCCAGGCGTCGGCGATGTGGTGGAGCAGCCTCGCGTGCTGCTTATCGACAACGTTGAGGCTGAGAGTCACCACAGCCGAACCGTACATCGGTGTCTCCGGGAGGGGCTGCTGCACCGGTGAGGACAAAGGTCGGCAGGTGGATTGATGAGCCGTGGCCCACGTCAAGTACCTCTGTCGCAGGCCGGGTTGCGGGGTTCCGGTTCCCGCCCGAGGTGATCGAGGTGACGGTGCACTGGCACCGTTGACGGATGACCTGCTCGGGCAGGCTGTGCTGATGCGTCGTCGCTCTCGCCGAGTACGTCCGGCGCAGTCCGGGCACTGTCAGGTTGTTTGGTGCCCGGGTGAGCCGGGCTGTCATGGCGCCCAGGGGTTGCTATGCAGTGGCCTGGGTCAGGCGGCGGTGGGGAGGCCGACGACCTCTTTCCAGGTGGTGAATCGGGTGTCCATCTCGTGTCGGTACTGAACCGCGGTGAGTCGATGGCGTCGGGGACAGAAGTGCGGTGATATCCCGCTGAACGCGGACAGGAACCGCTGCGCGTGACCGGGTGAGGTGAACTTCTTCATCACTTGTTCTCGCTGCCGGGCGGGCTGGTGGAGTTCTCCGCCCGATTGTTCAGATACTTCGAGGATCAGTGCTCCACCGAGGGCATCACCACGCGGTGCGCGGCACCGTAGCTACGCAGCTTGTCGGTGACCATCACCCGCGGCACGTACCGCAATCCCTTCAGCAGCTTACGAAAGAACCGCTTCGCGGACCTGGCGTCACGACGGGAGGTGACCAGAATGTCCAGGACATTCCCGTCCTAGTCGACCGCCCGCCACAGGTACTGCCCGGTACCGTTGATCGTGAGGAACACCTCGTCCAGATGCCTGTAGGGCTCGAATATAGGGTTCTGGGCTTGACCTGTGGGTTTGCAGTGCTCGGTTCGATCATGCTGCGATTTGGTACTCGCTGGTGAGTCCGCCGAGGATCGGTCTGCGGCGCACCTGGTGATCGACGAGGTTGATCACTGGTGGGGGCTGGGTTTCGGCCTGGACCGGTGCGAGTTGCTCGAGCGTTTGGTGTGGCCGCGCGTTATTGAAGTGGTGCAGATAGATCGTGAGGATCCGGCGCAGGTGGCATTCGTTGACGACCAGGACCCTGTCGAGCAGCTCGCGGCGCAGGGTTCCGATCATGCGTTCGCAGATCGCGTTCGCCCGGGGTGCTCTGGGTGGACTGGTGAGGATCCGGCTGCCGTCTGCGGTGAAGAGCGCGTCGAACGTGCTGGTGAACCGGCAGTCCCGGTCTCGGAGCAGGAACGTCACGCTGGTGGCGCGGTCGGCGAGGTCCATCAGCAGATTGCGGGCGGCGTGGGCGGTCCACGCTCCGGTCGGATGCGCGGTCACTCCTGCCAAATGTGCC
>DASYIL010000072.1:0-12037 GCA_035997545.1 Pseudonocardiaceae bacterium | reverse complement strand
AGCGTCCATAGGTGGGCAACGGCGTCCTGATCGCCGGAGATCCGGACCGACTGGTCGGGAAGCCGCCCCCACGACCAGAGGTAGACCTCCGTGGGGTCCCCGCTGACCATCGCGTCCGCCGCGCGCGCATCGGCCTCCTCTACCCGCCGGGCGGTAGAGCGGCCCGGCTCAAAGATCGCCAACCAGCGCCGGCCCGCGGCGGATAGCGCGACCGATCCCTGTTGCGGGGAGGACATTCGCAGCTCGCCGAGGCGATGACCGAACCACAGGAACAGCACCTCGTCGATGCCGTCAAGGGCCACGTCCGAGTCGATGGGGTGCACCTGCCTGCCAGCGGCTGCCTGTACGTCGACCCGGTGCACTGTGGTCTCGTGAACCATGCGACGCCGCCAGAAGCCATGGGTACGATCGGCGGGCCACCAGGTGTCGCAGGGGTCAGCTGGATCATGCCGGCGTAGCTCGGTGAGCAGCTCACCGAGACCGGTTCGCACGAAGCCGACCAGATCCCCGTCCGGCGGCGACTGCTGCCACTGTTCGGGGCGATGGCCGTCGCGCACCCAGAGCTGGGTAACCCTGTGCACGCTACCCACGTGCCGCAGGGTCTGGCCCAGGGTCAAGTCGGGGCAGCCGGGCACCTCGGCATGTTCCGCGTCGGGTAGCGCGGTAGCCGCCGTGCCGAGCATTAACTCGCCCTCGATCCCGATAACATCGAGCATGCGGCCGTAATCGATCAATGGTCGCGGGGCAGTCATGGAGTCGTCCTGACCGCGGCCTGCCGCGCGACGGTAAGGAACTCGCCCGCCTGCCGGATCAAGTCGTCGGCGTCGCGGGTGGTCACCAAACGACGCACACCAGCCTCAGCGGCCGCTCGGGTGGCCGACGCGGCGGCAAAGTATGCGGACCATTCCGCAAGTTCTGGCGCGACCTTGGCGAGCAGTACCCACGCGCTGGCCGGCCGGGCACGGCGACCGGGTCGCGCCCTTACAGCCAACACAGCGGCTGCCGCCCGCAGGGCTGCGAGCTGCGCTTGGGCGTAGCGGTCTACTGGATGCGCGGCGTACTCAGCGTCGAGAAGGCCCTGCCGGGCCTGTTCGAGCAGGGTGCAGGCGGCGGACGGTCGGTCATTCAGTTTGTCGCACCGCGACAGTGGGACAATCGGTCGGGTGAGCGGAGCAGTAGCGGGCACATCGGCCTCCTGAGTCGGAGTCGCAACGAGCGCGACATGGGTCGATTGCGCCGTGGGGAAGCCGGCGGAGCCCGGTGGCGGTGCGCTTCCCCCGCCTCGCCACCGGACCCTGTTCGAACATGTGTTCGACACGGCCAAGGATAACCCCGCTGGGTGCCGTCTCGTCAAGTTCGGCTCGCAAGTAGGCGGCAAGCCGATGCCTGAGCATGGTCTGATGGACACCGTGCAGTTCGCCGACGCCCACGGCTTCGCGGCGGCGTCGGCCGACACTGGAGGTCAGCGGTGACAGCAATGCACGCCCGCGAACCAGTCCGACTGGCTGAACTGACAGCCGCGCAGTTGCGAGTGAGGCTCGATGACGCGCTACGGATCTACGTCACCGCGATGCACTACCCACCCGGCACGACGCGACATCGGAGCCCGATGTGGCTGGAGCACATGCTGCGAGCGGGCTGGCTGTGCGTGGCGGCCTTCGAGGCCGACACGCTTGTGGGCATCTCCTACGGCTACCGAGGGTCACCCGGCCAGTGGTGGCACGACGAGGTGCACCGCGGAGTCGCGCGAATCGATCCGCTTGCGGCACAACGCGAACTCACCGACTACTTCGAGCTCACCGAGCTACATGTGCACCCGAACGCGCAAGGCAGGGGCATCGGCGAGGCTCTCCTCACCAAGCTGCTGTCCCTAGTGGACGCTCCGCGCGTGTTGCTGTCCACTCCTGAGGGCCCCACCAGGGCGTGGCGGCTCTACCGCCGGATCGGGTTCACCGACCTGCTTCGCCACTACCAATTCACCGGGGACTCCCGGCCGTTCGCCGTGCTGGGTCGTACGCTGCCCCTCTAGAGCGCGGCGGGAGGTTGGCAGCTGTTGACGGCGTGCGCAACGGGGATGGGGGGTACTTGAAGGACCGCTAACTGGCGGTCCGACAGCATGCCCAGCCGGGCCAGCACGGCCCGTGTGGAGCCGGACCGGTTGAGCGTGTAGAAGTGCAGGCCCGGCGCGCCCTCGGCGAGCAGCCGCTCGCCGAGGTCACTGGCGACATCCACCCCTACCTGCCGCACCGCGGCCGGATCGTCGCCCACCGCGACCACCCGGTCGCGCACCGCGTCGGGAATCGTGCAACCGGACAGTTCAGCCATCTTCTGCACGCCGCGTAACGTGGTGATCGGCATTATCCCGGCCAGGATCGGCACCGCCGCCATATCCGCACCCGCCGCGGCCACCCGGTCCCGCAGCCGCAGATAGTCGTCCGGGCCGAAGAACATCTGGGTGATAGCGAAGCAAGCACCGGCTCGTAACTTGGCCACCAGGTACCGGACGTCGGA
Organism: Pseudonocardiaceae bacterium; assembly: GCA_035997545.1. Lineage (GTDB taxonomy): Bacteria > Actinomycetota > Actinomycetes > Mycobacteriales > Pseudonocardiaceae. Next base: position 9,526 of record DASYIL010000072.1, on the reverse strand, counting down.
GTCGGCGTCCGGTGAGCGGGGGTGGTACTCGGGGAAGGCGGCCACGCCGACGCAAAAGTCGCCGAGTGAGCGGACCAACCGAACGAGGTCCTCGGCGTAGTGCAGGCCTTGCGGATGTGAGACCCACTCCCCCAGTGGGTCGCCCGGCGGATCCCCGCGCAGCGCCAGCACATTGACAATCCCGGCCGCCGCGTAGCTATCGATCACCTGTCGCAATTCGGCCACCGAGTGGTTCACGGCGGTGAGGTGCGCCATCGGGACCAGCGTGGTCTCCTGCGCGATCTGCCCAGTAATCCGCACTGTGCGGTCCCGGCTGGAACCCCCCGCGCCGTAGGTCACCGAGAGAAAGGCCGGGTCCAGTGGCTCAAAATCGCGTACCGCTTGCCACAACTGGCGTTCGCCGGCGTCGTCGCGGGGCGGGAAGAACTCCACTGAGAACACCGGGCGGTCGCCGCCGAGCCGGTCGATGACGGCCGTCATATCTCTACCCTAGGCGCCTGCGCGGAAGTTTCGCCGAGCGGCACATCGAACCGCGACAGCGACGCGGCCGAACCCGGGCACATGGCGACAAGCCGCACCTTTATCGTCGGACCGCACAGCGAGTGCGAAGCCGGCTACGCAGTGCCGTCACCACGATCCCAGGAGGTTCCATGGCGCAGGTGAACGCCACTCGGAGCACACGGCTCCTGTCCCCAGGCGAGCCGGGGAAAGAGGAGCAGGCGCACCCGCTCGATGAGGACCTCCGCGCCGAGGTGCACCGGGAGCTCGCCGGCTTCCTCAAGACCAAACGCGACGAGGCCGCGCAGATCGACCCGCAGTTCGTCGCCGCAGTGGACTCGCTGAGCGACTTTGTCCTCGGCGGCGGCAAGCGGCTGCGCCCGACGTTCGCCTGGTGGGGTTGGCGGGGAGCAGGCGGCTCCCCGACTGACCCGCAGGTGCGTGCGGTACTGCGGGCGGTGAGCTCCCTGGAGCTCATCCAGGCTTGTGCACTAGTGCATGACGACCTGATGGACGATTCCAGTACCCGGCGCGGCGCACCGACGGTGCACGTCGACTTCGCCGCCCGGCACCGCGCGGCCCGGTGGCTGGGCACACCGGAGCGATTTGGCGCGGCCACCGCGATCCTGGTCGGTGACATCGCGCTGGCCTGGGCCGACGACATGCTGCGCGGCGCCGATCTGTGGCCTGATCAGCTGGGCAGAGCGCATACCGTGTGGCAGGCGATGCGCACCGAGGTGCTTGCCGGGCAGTACCTCGACGTGCTCACCCAGGCCCGCGGGGATGAGGCTCCCGAGGCGGCACTGCGGATCGACCGGTACAAGACCGCGGCCTACACCGTTGAGCGCCCGTTGCACCTGGGTGCAGCGATCGCCGGAGCGGGCCCCGCGCTGGTGAACTCCTACCGCCGCTTCGGCGCCGACATTGGCATCGCCTTCCAGCTCCGCGACGACCTGCTGGGCATGTTCGGCGACCCTCTGGTCACTGGCAAGCCCGCCGGTGATGACCTCCGCGAGGGTAAGCGGACGCTACTGCTCGCCTACGGTCTGCGCGCCGCCGACGAACAGCGCCACACCACAGCCGCCGACCTGCTGCGTGGTGCGATCGGCGATCCGCAGGTGCGACAGGACACTGTGACCGCAGTACGCGAGCTGCTGATCGAGCTCGGCGCGGTGGCCAAGGTGGAGCGTCGGATCGCCAGGCTCACTAACTCCGCGCTGGCCAGCCTGTGCCTCGCAGACCTGGCCGAGCCGGTCCGCGCACGGTTGATCGAGCTGGCGGCGCAGGCGGCCTGCAGAACCTCGTGAGTGGCAATGAGTACGGCAACACTGTTACCCACTCACGAGTACGCGTAGCGTGCGCCCGTGCGAACCGTGCCTGGACCCACCAACCACGTGGTAGTCGTCGGTGCCGGGCTGGCTGGGCTGTCGGCGACGCTGCACCTGCTCGGCGCCGGCCGGCAGGTGACTCTGCTTGAAACCCAGCCCCATCCGGGCGGGCGGGCCGGGCGGATGGACCTCGCAGGTTATCACCTGGATACCGGTCCCACCGTGCTCACCATGCCGGAACTGATGGATGAGGCGCTGGCGGCGGTGGGCGACTCGCTCGCCGCCCGGCTGGACCTGGTGGCACTGCACCCCGCTTACCGGGCCCGCTTTGCGGACGGGTCGGTGATCGACGTGCACACCGACGCCGAGGCGATGGAGGCGGAGGTCCGCGCGGTCGCCGGTCCGAAGGAGGCGAACGGCTACCGGCGCCTGCGGGACTGGCTGACCCGGCTCTACCAGGTCGAGATCGGCCGGTTCATTGGCGGCAACTTCGACTCCCCCCTGGACCTCGTGGCCAGCCGTGCCGCGGTCCGCGAGCTGGCCACGCTGGCCGCGCTGGGCGGCTTCGGCCGGCTGGGCACGCAGGTCGGCCGATTTCTGCACGACGAGCGACTGCAACGGATCTTCTCCTTCCAGGCGCTCTACGCTGGGGTGCCCCCGCAGCACGCCTTGGGCGCCTACGCGGTGATCGCCTACATGGACACCGTGGCAGGGGTTTGGTTTCCCCGCGGGGGAATGCGGGCACTGCCCCAGGCGCTGGCCGACGCTGCCTCGGACGCGGGCGCGCAGCTTCACTACAACACCACGGTGACTGCCCTGGAACACTCCGGCGACCGCGTCATCGCAGTGCGCACAGCAGACGGCGAGCGGGTGACCGCCGACGCGGTGGTGCTCACGCCCGACCTGCCGGTGGTGCACACCCTCCTCGGCCGGGCCCCCCGGCGACCGCTGCCGCTGCGCTGGTCGCCCTCGGCGGTGGTGCTACACGCTGGAGTCCGGCCGGCCACCGGGGCAGGTTGGGAAGGGTTGGCGCACCACACGATCCTCTTCGGTGCGGCGTGGCAGCGCACCTTCGACGAGATCATTTACCAGGGACGGCTGATGACCGACCCGTCGCTGCTGATCACCCGTCCCACCGCCACCGACTCAACCCTGGCTCCCGACGGACGTGAGCTGCTCTACGTCCTCGCGCCCTGCCCCAACCTACGGACCGCACCGCTGAACTGGGCCACCGTCGGCCCGGCCTATCGCGATGAGCTGGTCGGCACGCTGGAGCAACGGGGATTGACCGATCTCGGCAACGGCATCGAGGTCGAGCAACTCGTCACTCCCGCCGACTGGGCGGCCCAGGGGCTGGCAGTCGGAACACCATTCTCCGCCGCGCACACCTTTGCCCAGACCGGGCCGTTCCGCCCAGCGAACCTGGTGCGCGGGCGGGCCAACGTCGTGCTCGCCGGATGCGGCACCACCCCCGGGGTGGGAGTGCCCACCGCTATCATCTCCGGTCGGCTCGCCGCGGCCAGGATCACTGCCGCTGGGGTCCACCGACGTACCGCCGTGAGCGGCTGAACCGCTGCGGTATTCCCAGACCGGTCATCCCCGCATGAGGGTCACCACTGGCATCGTCGGCGCTGGGCTGTGGAAACATACGGGCCGCCATGACGTCGATCGAACCGTCTCAGACAGCCGCCCTCGGCGACGCACCCCATGATCGGCGTCGGGGTCCCGGCTTAGAGTGGCATGAACCCATGCTGCTGCTCGACCGGCTACTCCGTCACCAACTGCTGTCCGGAACCGTGCTACTGGGGCTGGCCGGTTCGATCCTGCTGGCCACCATGGCAGTCGGTGCCGGCGGCATCCTGGTCACCGATCCACTGGTCAACGGCGGGCCACTGTCCTGGATCCGCTACGGCCACGGGCGCGACCTGGCCACCGTGGCGCTCTACCTCGGCGTCGGGATGATCGTGTGGGCCTGGGTGCGCCTGGGGCGCGACGTCCTGGCCGGTACGGCGACCGTGCAACACGTGAAGGTCGCCGGTGCCGTGTGGATCGCACCGATGCTGCTGTCACCGCCGTTGTTCACCCGGGATGTTTACAGCTACCTGGGGCAGGGTGCGCTTGCGCTGCACGGGCTGGATCCTTATCAGTTCGGACCCTCGGAGCTGCCGCCGGGGCCCATTGCGGACAACGTGCACTACGCATGGCAAACCACCCCAGCGCCTTATGGCCCGCTGTTCATCCTCATCGCCAAGAACGTGAACTGGTTGATCGGAGAGGACGCCATCGCGGGCGTGATCGGCATGCGGCTGGTGCTGCTGACCGGTCTGGGACTCCTGGTGTTCGCGCTGCCCCGGCTGGCTGACCAGCTCGGCGGCAACCGCTCCCTCACGCTCTGGCTGGTGGTCGCCAATCCGATGACCGTCGTCCACCTAGTCGGCGGACCGCACAACGACCTGCTCATGATCGGCCTGCTGGCCGTGGGCACCCTGCTGGTGCTGCAGCGCCGGCACGTCGCCGGGATCGCGCTGGTCACCGCGGCGATGGCGGTGAAGGCGTCGGGTGGGATTGCGTTGCCGTTCCTAGTCTGGGTCTGGGCCTCCCGGCTCCCCGGTAGTCGGGGCGCTGCGCTGCTGCGGGCTGGCGCCGGCAGTCTGGCGGTGTTTGCGACGGTGTTCACCGCCATCACGGTGCTGTCCGGGGTCGGTCTCGGCTGGATCCCCGCCCTCAACGCACCCTCGTCGATCGTCAACTGGATGTCGCTGCCCACCGCCGCTGGCCAGCTCACCCACGCCGTGACGTCGTCGGTGCTTGACGTGAGCAGCGGCCCGTTCATCATGGTCTGCCGGCTACTCGGCTCCGGGGTTTTCCTGGCCATCTTCGCCCGGCAGTGGTGGCTGGCCAGGGACGGCGGGCCAGAGGCCGTGTACCGCGCCGCGATCGCGCTGCTGTGGGCGGCGCTGCTGGCGCCAGCTACCCTGCCCTGGTACCTCACCTGGGGGCTCGTCCTCGCGGCAGCGCTGCCCTGGCAGCGAAGCCCGCTGGCGTTGGTGGTCGCCGGGTCCACCTGGCTGGTGCTGGCTACCTACCCCACCGGGGAGGCTGCGTTCGACTCTTGGCCTTACCAGCTCGGGGTGACGGCGGTTTCGCTGCTCGCGGCCACCGCGCTGCTGCGCCGCGACCCGCTGCACGTGCATGGCCACAGACAGCTCACGTGGGCCCGGCCGTTCGGCCCAACGGATACGGGAACTGCATGAGTCGCGAGCTCGACGCGGCAGGAATTACCGAGCCCGCGCTGCGAGCCTCCTATACCCGCTGCCGGGAGTTCAATGCGGTGCACGGCCGCACCTACTTCTTGGCAACCCGGCTGCTGCCGCCTGCGGCTCGGCCGGCGATCCACGCCCTGTACGGGCTGGCCCGGTTCGCCGACGAGATCGTCGACGACCTGTCCGATACCCGGCCCTGGCCACAGCGCCTCGCGGAGCTGGACGCTCTGACGCAACAGCTGCGCGACGGGCTGGAGCGGGGATACTCCGACCACCCGGTGCTGGCGGCGCCGGTGCATACGGCGGTTCGATACCGCATCGACCCGCAGTACTTCACGGATTTCATGGTCTCGATGCGGATGGATCGGCCGGTGGACCAGGGCGGGCTGGCTGGTTACCGGACCTTCGACGAGCTGGCCCGCTACGTGCACGGCTCGGCGGCGGTCATCGGGCTGCAGGTGCTGCCGGTGCTGGGCACTGTGGTCTCGCGGGAGCGGGCCGAGCCGCACGCCGCCGCGCTCGGCATCGCCTTCCAGATCACCAACTTCCTCCGCGACGTCGGGGAGGACCTCGATCGCGGGCGGGTCTACCTGCCCGCCGACGAGCTGGCTGCGTTCGGGGTGGACCGGGAGCTGCTGGTGAGGTGTCGCAGCACCGGGCGGTCCGATCCCCGGGTGCGCCGCGCACTGGCCTACCTGGTGGCTCGTACCCGGGCGATCTATCGCCGGGCGGCGCCGGGGATCCCGATGCTCGCCCCGGTGTCCCGGGCCTGCGTGGCCACGGCGTTCCAGCTCTACAGCGGCATCCTGGACGAGATCGAGACGGCCGATTACCACGTCCTGTCCCGTCGGGTGGCGGTGCCGCGGCACCGTCGGCTCGCAGTTGCGCTTCCAGGCCTCAGCCGGGCGTTAGTGGCGCGGACAGTTCGACTAGTCCCGGGACGCTCCCGAAGCTGACCCGACGTGCATAGTTGGCCGTTCAGCGCGACCGCTTAGCTATACTTTGGGAGGTTTGTCGCAATCTCCTGCCGACTGCTCGGGGCATCATGGTCACCTGCCAGAGAACTCGGCTCACCGCCTTATCGGCGGTGCTGGCCGCGGTATTGCTGCTGGTTGCCTGCGGTGGTGTGGTGGGCGGCGGGAAGGAACGGGGTGGCATGGCCGGTCCAGTGGGAGGTGCCGGGGTGCTCACGGCACAGGGGGTGTCCCGGGAGGTGCCGCGGGATGCTCCGGTGGAGCGGACTGTCGACGGGCTGACTAAGTTCGGTCATGATCTTTACACGGTGGCGGCTGATCCGGCGAAGAACACGGTCATCTCGCCGTTGAGTATCGGTTATGCCTTTGGCATGGCACGGGCCGGTGCCGGTGGGCAGACCGCGAGCCAGCTCGATCACGTCTTCGGTTTCCCGGCCTCCGGGCCGCACGCGGCGTTCAATGACCTCGATCGGCAGATCGGCACGGTCGGCGAGCCACCGCCCCGGCCATCTCCCGGCACCACCAGGGGGCCGGGCGAACTGCCGGCGCCACCTGTGGTCGCGATCGCCAACGGGCTGTTCGTCCAGGATGGACTGCCGGTCACGGATGGCTTCCTGCGGACCTTGGCTTCGCAGTACGGGGCAGGGGCACGGATCGTCGACTTTCCCTCCGGGCAGAGCGCCGAGCAGATCAACGCCTGGGTGCGCGAACAGACGGCGCAGCGGATCACCAAGTTGTTCGACCAACTGGATCCGGCTACCCGCCTGGTGCTCGCCAACGCCGTCTACCTCAAGGCAGACTGGCAGACCCCGTTCGCCAAGGACCCGACGACGGATGCCACGTTCACCCGCGCCGACGGCACGACGGTCGCGGTGCCGATGATGCACCAGGAGCAATCCCTGCGCTACGCCAGCGGCCAGGGCTGGCAGGCGGTGGAGCTGCCCTACGCCGCCAGTGAACTGGCCATGCGGGTGATCGTGCCGCAGGGGGCGCTCACCCCAGCTGACGTACTGTCTCCCCAGACGCTGGCTCAGGTCCAAGCGGACCTGCGGGGCGAGCAGGTGGACCTGTTCCTGCCGCGGTGGGACTTCGCCACCGATCTGGACTTGCTGCCTGCGCTCAACACGCTGGGCCTGACCGCCCTGGACGACTTCTCGGGCATGTCGCGGGAGAGGCTCACGCTTGATCAGGCAGTGCACCGCGCGAACATCACCGTGGACGAATGGGGCACTGAGGCCGCTGCCGTTACCGGCCTGGTCTTCACGACGTCAGGGCGGTCGGCACCGCCGTTGGTGGTCCGCGCCGACCGACCATTCGCCTTCGCCATCGTGCATCAACCGACCGGGGCACCGCTGTTCATCGGCCACGTCGCCGATCCCCTCGCAGAATGAATCGGACCAGGCGGAGGGAACCCACCTCGGTTCAGTGGGCGATGGAGTCCATGAGCGCGCGGGCGCCCTGGCGCAACAGGTCGGCGCCGACGAAGAATCCCAGGGCGGCAGGATCCTCGGGTACACCCCAATGGTGGGAGTCGAGCCACTGGCTTCCGTCAAGGTTAAATACCTTGCCGCGCAAGGTCAGTTTGCCGCTGGGTTCGGTGACGGCGTAGCCCGCGATGGGTGAGTTGCAATGGCCCTGCAAGGCGTGCAGCATGGCGCGCTCGGCGATGGCGTGCCGGGTGGTCTCGGCGTCGCCCAGCCGGGCGGCCAGCGTTCGGATGTCGTCGTCGCCAGCGCGGCACTGCAGCACGATGATGCCGGCGCCGATCGCGGGGCACATCATCTCGGGCGACAGGATCTCGGTGATCCGGTCTGCCTGGTCGACGCGGTACAGCCCGGACACCGCTGCGATGATAGCGTCGAAGTGGCCCTCATCCAGCCGCATCAGCCGCGTGTTCACATTGCCCCGCAGCGGCTTGACCTGCAGGTGCGGGTGGTGCAGGTGCAGCTGGGCGGCGCGGCGCACGGAGCTGGTGCCGATCAGCGCCCCGGCGGGCAGCTCATCCAGCTGCGCACCAGTGCGGGAGATCACCGCGTCGCGAATGTCCTCCCGCCGCAGATACGCGGCGAACGTGAGGCCTTCGGGGGTTGGCACGTCACCGGGGATGTCTTTGAGGCAGTGCACCGCGAGGTGGATCCCACCGTCGAGCAGGGCACGGTCGATCTCGCGGATGAAGGCACCCTTGCCACCGAGCGTTGTCAGGTCCCCCATCCACTGGTCCCCGGAGGTGGTGATCTTGACTAGTTCGGTGGTGGTTGTGGGATTCTCAGCTTCGAGCGCAGCGGCCACCTGCTCGGCCTGGTGCAGGGCCATCGGGCTGGACCGGGTACCGATCCGGATGGTGCGCGTGCTCGGCATAACAAAACCTTACGGACTGGACGTGCGGGCGGATCACGATAACAGCGTGAACATTCGGCAGATGAGCGAGCCGCAGCCTGACGACGTCACCGCTGCGTCCGGCACGCTCGCTGCGCTCAGCGCGGTGGCGGATATGGACCCGCGGTGGTCACGCCGGGGCGCGGTGAGCTACGCCTTGATGGCCTGCATCGTGTAGCTCGCGGCTAACCGTTCGGGCTCTGTGCTGAGCCGCCATTCTCCGGCGTCGTCCACGACCATGTGCCCGGGAAGCGCCTCCCACGGCACGCTGTCATGCTCAACGAGCGCAGTGAGTTGCATTCCGGCACCGAGCAGTGCGGTGATGATCTCGCCGATTCCGTGGTTCCAGGTGTGGCTGAGTCGGTGCGTGAAGACGACCTCGGTCTGGACGTAGGTACCAGGTTCGTCGAAGACCACCGGCTCGGCGTGCTCGAAGTACGGGTAGCCGAGGGTGGGCGGGTCGGACTTGTCGTCGAGCGACCACAGCATGGGGTGCCCCTCGCGGATGAACAGGCGACCGCCCGGGCGGAGCAGGTCAGCGACGATGCGGGCCCATCTGGCCACGTTCGGCAGCCAGCACAGCGCGCCGACCCCGGTGTAGACGAGGTCGAAAGCCTCCGGGCCGAGTGCGTCAACGGCGCCGTATACGTCGGCTTCATGGAAGTCGATGTCGGTGCCCGTGCGCTGGGCCAGTCGGCGTGCGTTGGTCAGTGCGGCCGAAGAGAAATCCAGGCCGGTCATACGGGCGCCCAGGCGGGTAAGGGAGAGTGTGTCAGTCCCGATGTGGCATTGCAGGTGCACGCCGCGCTGCCCTGTCAAGTCGCCCAGCCGCGGACGGTCGAAGCGGACCACGCCACTCAAGTACTCAGGATCGCCGATGAACCGATCAAACCCGTAGTGTGCGGACGCGGCGTGAGCCGGGGCCCGCTCGTCCCACATGGCCTTGTTGATCGCTACGTAGTCGCACATGTTCGGCAGCGTCTCATTGGTGGCACTGGTTGACCGAGCTACTGGAAGAAGAAGCGCGTCACGTGGAAGAACACCGGGGCGGCGAACGTCAGCGAGTCAATACGGTCCAGGATGCCGC
>DASYIL010000071.1:0-1810 GCA_035997545.1 Pseudonocardiaceae bacterium | reverse complement strand
GGACTACGTCGCCATCGCGGTCGTGGCCTACCGTCGATGAAGCCACTATATCCCTCCTGCCAGCGGACTTGAGGGGTTTATAGCTATCGAGACTGCATGATGTCGGAACCTGTCAACCTGAATGAGGCACCGTCGAGCGGTATTTACTGAGCGGTGGCCTCTTTCTGGTCGGGTGGGTTGATCCATGAGCTGGTCGGCAGGGCGGGTGGTTCGGGCGGTTTGCGGACGAAGCGTTCGGGGTGGGCGTGGTAGGCGGCGGTGAGCACGATGCCGCGTTGCTGGCGGATTTCGGTGGCGGTGGCGTAGTGGACGTCGGCGGGGGTGTGCAGGCCCAGGCCGCTGTGCCGGTGTTCGTCGTTGTACCAAGGGAAAAAGATCTGACAGTGCTGCCGGGCGGCCTCGATTGAGGCGAACTGGCCGGGGAAGTCGGGCCGGTATTTAAACGTCTTGAACTGGGCTTCGCTAAACGGGTTGTCGTCGGAGACGTGCGGGCGGCTATGTGACTGGGTGATGCCCAGGTCGGCGAGCAGGAATGCGACAGGTTTGGAGGTCATCGAGGGGCCACGGTCGGCGTGGATGGTCAACTGCCCGGCGCTGATGCTCTGCTTGGTGGCGGTCTGGCGGATCAGGACCTCGGCCAGCGCCGCCGATTCGCGGTGTGTGATCATCCACCCGACGGCGTACCGGGAGTAAATGTCTAAGATCACATACAGGTAGTAGTAGGTCCACTTCGCCGGCCCGTGCAGCTTGGTGATATCCCACGACCACACTTCGTTGGGGGCGATGGCCACCAACTCCGGTTTCACGCTGGGAGGATGGGTCGCCTGGCGGCGCCGTTCCCGGGTTTCGCCGGCTTGGCGCAGCAGCCGGTAAAACGTCGAGATCGACCCGAGATAGCTGCCCTCGTCGAGCAGCGTGGCCCACACCTGGGCGGGCGCGAGGTCGACGAACCGCTCGCAGTGCAGCACATCCAGGATCGCGTGCCGCTGCGGCGTCGTCAGCGCACGCGGCTGGGGCCGGTCGCGGTGCGGGACTGGCGTCGCAGGCGGCGGTGTGGGGCTGGTGCGGTGGCGCCGGTAGTAGCCGGCCTGCGCGGCACCCACCGCCTGGCACGCTGCTCGGGTGCCGATGGTGGAGGTCAGCTCGGCGATCGCCGCGTCGGTCACGGCGTCGACCCGCGCTCGGGCTGCTCGCTCTCGGAGATCGTCTCTAAGAGCGCGTGCAGTTTTGCCTGCACCTCCACCACGAAGCGGGCCTTGGCCAGCTCCTGCTCCAGTTCGCGTTTCTCCCGCTCCAACCGGGCGATCCGCTCCTCGCGCGCATCGCGCTGCGGCCTGCCCCGTGGCCTGGCCAGCCCCGCCAACGCGCCCGCGTCACGGGCCCGGCGCCATTCCACGATATGGCTGGAATACAGGCCCTCCCGGCGCAGCAGCGCACCCTTCTCACCATCAGGCGCCGCGTCGTAGGCGGCCAGGATCTCCAGCTTGTACCGCGCGGTGAACGTCCGCCGCCGGGCCCGCTCGGGGACCTCCGGGTCGGGACGTCCCGTTTCAGCACCAGCCACCCGCCCAGGATCTGCGATCCCGGGCGCTCGGTCGAGCCTGGGCACAGTCATTGTCATGTCGGGGAGTCTCCATCCCCGCCCTCGGGTCACTAATTGTCAGGGGGCGGGTGCCTCAACCCAGGTTGGCAGAGAGGGGGAACGTCCTCGGACCCGGATCGGAGGATGAGGTCAGATGTTGGACAACGGTAGATAGTGGTGAGGCATCGCTTATGACTACGGAAGAAGGTTGGGAGTTCGAGTCTCTCC
>DASYIL010000070.1:0-3082 GCA_035997545.1 Pseudonocardiaceae bacterium | reverse complement strand
CAACAGCGGAAGCGCTGGTTGAATGCCGGCCGTCCTTCTTCACCGCGGCGGTGGAGCACTAGGCGAGGCTGGGCCACCCGTGGTCTCCTCGCAGGCCTGGGTGGTCAGCATTCGATCCGGCGGTTGATGCGGTCGCGGGATTGCCGCATGAGTTCGTGTGCGATCAGCGCATGGGGTCCGACCAGCTTGCCGTCGGCCTTGACGATCTCGCCGCCGACGATGACGGTGTCGACGTCGGCGGGCCCGGCACCGAACACCAGGCTGGCGACCGGGTCGCCGTAGCCGTCCAGGTGCGGTGCCCGCATGTCGACCAGCACCACGTCGGCCTGCTTGCCGGGCGTGAGACTGCCGATCTCGTCATCGAGGTGCCAGGCACGGGCGCCGCCCAGCGTGGCCAGCCGCAGCATGTCCCGCTGATCCAATTCCACCTCTGGCACCGCCTCCTGCCGGGCGACCGCGGCCAGGTTCGCGCGGGACCGCTCCGCCGCCAGCGCCATCCGCATCTCGCTGAGCAGGTCGCTGCCGCTGCTGGTGGTGGTGTCCGCACCCAACCCGGCCGGGATGCCGTGCCGCAGGGCGGCTCCGGTCGCCGGGTACGTGCCCAGCGCCATGAGCATCTCCACCGACGGCGACAGCGCCAGCGAGCCGCCGGTCTCGGCGATCAACGCGAACTCGTCGTCGCTGAGCTGGTTGCCATGCGCATAGTTCACATCCGGCCCGAGCAAGCCCAACCTGTGCAGCGTGTGCACCGTATCAGGGAACCCGGCCATGCCCACGTGCACTGAGATCGGCATCCCGAGCTCACGGGCGAACGCGAAGTCCGCCTCGGTGGCCTCCGGCGTGGTGAACGCGGGCCCGCGCAGCGCCAAACCCATGCGCAACCGCCCAGCAGCCCCGTCGCCGAACAGTTCCTCTCGTACTCGGCGGGCGTCCTCGGGGTGTGCCGGCGCGGGCCGCCCGAAGAAGGCGCCGCCCGCCGGACCGGGCCCGCCGTAGAGGAAGATCCCCCGGATCCTCGAGTCGTGCAGGGCCCGCACGTTCTCATCCGCGTACCTTGGACCCTGCAGATTGTGCGACCAGTCTGCGACCGTGGTCACCCCGGCGTTCAACGCCTGCAGCGCGCCCCACAAGGTGCCGGCGTACAGATCCTCCGCGCTGTAGTGGGGTGCAACGGCCCCGTTCACGTAGGCCGAGTAGCCCAACAGCGAGGCTTTCCCAGTGCTGGCCCCCAACGCGCCCTGCCACACGTGCCGGTGCGCATCCACCATCCCCGGGATAACCAGCCGCCCCTCTGCCCGAATTACTCGGGCATCCCCGGCGTCCTCCGCGCATAGGCTGCCGACCGCGGCGATCCGTCCGTCCCGGACGAGGACGTCACCGCCAGGCATGTCCCCGAGCTCCGGATCCAGGGTGACCACATATCCACCCGTGATCAACAAGTCCCCGCTTGTCATGTCACTCCCCTGTTCCGCCGCCACCGGCCTAGGTATCCAAACAGCATGCTGGTCTACCGGATATACTGGGCACAGCATCGCTCAGGGTCCACCACCAGGCAAGAAGGCAGATTCTTCTGCCCTGGTACCTCGGATGGAACCATGACCCCGCGCATGACGGACCAGCTTGCGGCTCCGCCCGAGGCGGCAGCCGACGACGGCGCGGTGCTCAGGAGCGTCCTGGCACGACTCGGTGACAAGTGGACAGTGACCGTCATCTGCCGGCTCGACGGTGGTCCCCAGCGGTTCAACGAACTCCGCCGCGCGACCGGAGGCATCACCCAACGCATGCTCACCTCGACCCTGCGCCAACTCGAACGCGACGGCCTGGTCACCCGCACCGTGCGCCACACCGTGCCACCGCAGGTCGAGTACGCGCTCACCCCCCGCGGAGAAAGCCTCCACACGGTCCTCTACCAGCTGGTCGAATGGACCGAACAGCATATCTCGGCCATCTTGACCGCACGATCCCACTACGACTCGACCACCCACAATATGGAGTAGCCAGCGTCGCTCATGGTTTTTGTCGCTCTCCTGCCCAATCCGTGGGCGAGTTGACGGTTTGTTGAACGAGTTACTGGCCTATGCGTCCGTCAATCCGCTCTCGCAACAGGTCGGCGTGACCGAGGTGGCGGGCGTACTCGTGGATCATCTCGAGCAGCACCTCGCGCAGTGAGATCGGCCCTTGCCCCGGGCCAACGCCACTGCGATCGTTGCCGGTGATGTCGAGATTGGGTGACCCGGCCACGAACCGCTCGGCGAAGTCCACCTCTGCTCGCCATGCGTCCCACGCCCCCGCAACCACCTGGGGGTCGGGAACAGCGCCGTCGAAATCCCCGTCACGGTCGGTGTCGGAGCAGAACAGCCGGGGTGCGTGCTGTCCCGCCATCACGTTCCGGAACGCATGACGCTCCATCTCCGCCAGGTGTCGTACCAGCCCCAGGAGCGACATGGTCGACGGCTCGACCGAGCGCCGCGCCAGAGCCTCGGCATCAAGACCTGAGCACTTCATCTCCAGTGTGAGGCGTACGCAGCGCAGGAACTCGACCAGCGCCGTGCGCTCGTCGCCCAACGTTGGTCGGTTCTCACGCGGGTCGCCCTTGAGATCGATAAACATGTCGGCTCGTCGGGTCGTGGCCATGGCCGCGATTGTGGGTCTTCTGCCCGACCGTGTGTGAATGGAGCCGCTGACGAGAATACGCCGCCCCTCCCACCTCTCCGACTTGTCTACGGCTGGATCGGCGGGGAGGCAGCGGCGGAGTGCGAAGGACAAGGGTGTGGGCGCGGCTGCTCGGCGTGAAGGGTGTGACCGTCGAGGAGGTCGCCGCCGAGGAGGACGAGGACGGCGAGCTGGCGGCGATCGTGGTCGCGGTGCGGGTGCCGCGGCGGGAGACGGGCCGGTGCGGTGTATGCCGCCGGCGCGGGCCCGGGTACGACCAGGGCGAGGGGAGGCGACGCTGGCGGGCACTGGACCTGGGAACGGTGCCAACCTTTCTGGAGGCGGAGGCGCCGCGAATGCGCTGCCTCGAGCACGGCGTCGTCGTCGTCGCTGTGCCGTGGGCTCGCCACGGCGCGGGGTACACGCGCTC
>DASYIL010000069.1:0-4906 GCA_035997545.1 Pseudonocardiaceae bacterium | reverse complement strand
ACGGACGGTTGACGAAGAAACGCCGATTCCAGGACCGAGGCGCCCAGCACACCCAGCAGGCCGCCATAGACGAAGGCGCTGAAGATGCGCTGAGCGGTGATCACCTGATCGGCGCGCCCGAAGGCGTAGGTCACGAAGGTGACCGGGATCAAAAAGCTGCCCAGCAGGATAAGGGTGGGGATCAGGTTGGGGTTTCTAGTCGTGAAGGTGACCAGCACGGTCGCCAACCACAGCATCAGGCCGATGACGAAGATGCGCGCCCAGCTCGGCCCGGTTGGTGGCCTGCGAGCGGTGGTACCGGCGGTGGTGGCCTGGGAGATGGCGTCTGCTGCCAGTTGGGCCATGTCGCGCTCCTTAGCGGTCGCTGCTTGCTGCTGCAGGGCCGGGCCGTCCTAGTGCCAGGGTGGCGCATCGACGATGGTGGGTCTTCACAGTCTGCGGCCATCTTCCCTACCGGCTGGCTGGAACCCCGGGCTGCCCGCTCGACGCAGAAGTCGTGCTTCTCGGCTTCCGCGCGGGGGGCAGCTCGACGCGCGTGATTTCCACGAGTGAATGCGCGGTTGCCCGTCAGTGCGGTAGCGCGCCACGTGAACGCCCATTGCCAAGCCCAGCCCAGCCACAACTACTGCCAGCAGGACAGTCGTTTCGCGGCCGGGCTCCTGAAGCGAAGTAATGAGCATGGCAACCAGGGCCACTTCCGGACAGCACACCGGCGATGAGCTTTGCCCGCTGCAACTTACGGTCGTCTTCGAGACCGTCGAGCTCGGAGTTGCGTGGCGCGTATGCCTGCGCAGCCTCAGCTGATCTGCACGCCATCAAGGAAATCGATCGAACGCGACGGTGAAGGCCCACGGTAGGGTTGGTGCCGAAGCGTCGGCCGCCAGCGTCGCTCCGCGCGTGGAGGTGGTTGCCCGTGGGCCGCGTCACCGGTCGGCGGCGGGTTGTCCGGATCGACGGGGGGCAGGTCGTGCGCCCCGACACGCTCGTCGCCGAGGAGCCGCTGGAGATCCGGGTAGGCGGACGGCCACTGGCCGTGACCATGCGCACCCCCGGCGACGACATCGACCTCATGCACGGCTTCCTGCTCACCGAAGGCGTGATCCGCGGCGTCGGCGACGTGCAGGCGGCCCGGTACTGCGCCGGCCAGGACGACGCCGGTCAGAACACGTACAACGTGCTCGACGTGGCGCTCGCCGACGGCGTACCGCCCCCGGAACCCGGCGTCGAGCGCAACTTCTACACGACCAGCTCGTGCGGGGTCTGCGGCAAGGCGAGCATCGACGCGATCCGTACCCGGACTGCTTTTCCCGTGGCCGATGATCCGATCGTGGCCGACCCGGCGGTGCTGGGCGCGCTGCCGGACACGTTGCGAGCCGCCCAGCGGGTCTTCGACCGCACCGGTGGCCTGCACGCCGCCGGCCTCTTCACGCCCGACGGCGCGCTGCGCTGCCTGCGCGAGGACGTCGGCCGGCACAACGCCGTGGACAAGGTCGTCGGGTGGGCAGTCCGGGCCGCCGCGGTGCCGCTGAGGGGGCACATCCTGCTCGTGAGCGGGCGGGCCAGCTTCGAGCTGACGCAGAAGGCGCTCATGGCCGGGATACCGGTGCTGGCCGCGGTATCGGCGCCGTCCACCCTGGCGGTGGACCTGGCGGCCGAGGTCGGCATGACACTGGTCGGCTTCCTCCGCGGCGGCTCGATGAACGTCTACACGGGTGCCTCGCGGGTGGCAGCGCCAGCGAACCGTTGACGGCTAGGAGCCCGACTCGCCAGCGCGCGGACAACCTCTTCCCCGCCCGGATGCAGATGGCCTTGTCGTTGGGCTGGCACATCATCTTCGCCTGCTTCGGGATCGCGTTCCCGGCGCTCGTGCTGCCGCACTGGGGCACACGGCCGCACGACGGTGGTCCAGCCTGCCGCGGCGGGCCGGGCGGGTTCCTCCATGCGAGGCAGCACAGCCGCTGTTCCTCACAACGGGTAGCGGTTGGTCCTACCCTTCTGCGACGCTCAGACTCGGACAATGTGATCGTCGATAGCAGCCCAGCTGTGGTAGTCCGGGCGCGAGGATCGGGAGATTTGCGTGCCGTCCCCTGATGATAGGCGCCGCATCATCAGGATCCTGCTGGCGATCGCTACCGCGATTCAGGCCGGGAAGGGTCAGCGCGGGTTGTGGGTTTGGCCGCAGCTGGACGGATGCGCCTGGGGCGGGATCACCCGGTGAGCGAAGCCAGCGCGCGGCGCACTGAGCAGCTGTTCAAGGCCGCCCTGTTGATCAAGGGCGTCGACGGCGCCGTGGAGCTGGTCGGGGCCGTGGTGCTGCTGCTGGTGTCGGGGCAACTGTGCAGCGGCTGGTGGCTGACGTGCTCAGCCGCGACCTGCTCGGCCCGCCGGGCGGCTCGTTGGCCCGGCATTTCGTCGCGGGCACCGCCGAGTTCGCGTCCGGAAACCGCACGTTCGCGGTGGTCTACCTTGGCCTCCACGGGGTGGTGAAGCTCGCGTTGGTCGCAGCTCTGCTGCGGAGGTGGCTGCCCGCCTACCCGATCGCGGTGGTGGTGCTCGGCGCATTCGTGGTTTATCTCGGCGCATTCGTGGTTTATGAGGTGTACCGGGCCACGCGCACCGGCTCGGTGTTGCTGCCGTTGCTCGCCGTACTGGATATCGCGATCATCGTGGTGATCGTGCGGGAGTACCGGCTGCTGCGCCGCGAGCGGACGGGTGTCAACCCAGCACGTTGACGGCGCGGGCCACGACGAGCACAACCACGGCCAGTGCGACAGCCGACTGCACCATCATGGTCACCTTCGCCCAGCGGGACGCGGACCTGCGGCACCATCCGGTCGGACGGCACCAGTTGCAGCCCGATGGCGACGACAACGGCGAGCGCGGCGGGTCAGCGGTGCTCTCCTAACTCGGGAAACGGGGGCTCACCACCATGCTTTCTGGGGGGCACCAGGATGGTCCCGCCTGCGGCGGCGGCGCATCCTACAACGGTTCGAAGAACACCAGACGACTCAGCCAGCGATGCAGAATTGGAAGGAGAACCGCGATGAACACCACCACCACCACCCCGCTGAGCTATCGAGACCGCGCCATTCTCCGGGCCGTCGCCGCCGGCCGTTGCGAGATCGCCGAGACGTTTGGCGGAAACCTGGTCATCGACGGCATGTGGTTCACCGACCAGTTCGCGGGCCCGCGACTCACCGAGGCAGGCCTGATTATCGCCGGTCCGCAAGGCGGTCCTGCTCGACTCACTGCGTCCGGCCGGTCGCTCCTCGAGGCAGCGTGACGAGATGATCACAACAATGACCACGACCGTGCCGCTCGTGCTCACCCGCCACGATCGCTGTGACCGCTGCGGCGCAGCAGCGAAGGTTCGGGCGCGACTGCGCACCGGCGGCGAGCTGCTCTTCTGCGGGCACCACGCCCGCGAGCACGGCCCTCGCTTGCACCACATCGGGGCCGCGCTGAGTACTGGTGCCTGAGCGCACTCCACCCCGCTGATCCCGAGCCGGTCCCGCCACGTCACCCCGGACGTGGGCATACAGCGCTAGGTCGGCGAAAGGCGGGATCACGTCGATTGCAGCTAGCAGGCACCTCAGGATTACAGCCGACGGGAAACGCACATGGGCGCTGGCATCGAAGACGGAATGAGCGCTCAAGACTCATTCTCGAAGGCATGACCTTGCTGTGCAGCCGGCGCTGTTGAGTTCATCACGGAGGAGAGTCCACGTGACCGCGACAGATTCGGCACACCCAGCCGGACAACAGGTTGCGCAGTCGTTCCTGCTCCAGCGCGTGCAGCCCGCGATGACTGGCCTGATCGACGGCTCACTGTCGACACTGGCGCCGATCTTCGCCGTCGCGCTTGCCACCCACAGCCCCCATTATGCCTTCGTCGCCGGGCTCGCCACCGCGATCGGCGCTGGCTTCAGCATGGCCTTCTCCGAAGGGCTGTCCGACTCGGGTGACCTGACCGGACGCGGCAACCCCTACCTGCGCGGCTCGATCACCGGCGCCGGAACCTTCCTCGGCGGTATTGTGCACACGCTGCCCTTCCTCATCCCGCAGTACGGTACTGCGCTAATCGTCGCCATCATCACGGTCGCCTTCGAGCTCCTCACGCTCGCGTGGATCCGCGGACGGTTCTTTCGCACCGGCTTCCTGCGTTCCTTCGCCTCCGTCACGCTCGCCGGCGCGATCATCGCGATGATCAGTGCCGTACTCGGAGCGGCGGGATCGGGATGAAAAGATGGCGCGTCGCCTGGCGGATTCCGGCCTCGGAGGTCAGACTCTGGACCATCGCATCGGTGTCATCGTCGCCGGCTGAGGTGGCAGCGTCCTCGCGATGGTTACCTTCCTCGACGCTCCCTGAGATCGAAGCCGCTCTCGCCGCCGAGGTCGACGGTAGCGATGTGACGTCCGGCCGCAGCTCCGTCGCCTGCCGCAGCGCCTCGGCGCTGGTCGACGCCACACCGACGACCATGATCCCCTGGCTCTCCCGCCGAGGCCGATGTTCCCCGAGCACGACGTCCGGGCTTGAGCTCCCAGGATCGCTGCAGGTCGTAGGCCACTGTCGTAGCGATATCCACGACGGTAACGGCGTTCATCTTTCTGGGGTCAGCGAGTAGCCTCGGGGTGACGGCCAAGAGCGGGGGGAGTCATGCCAGCTTCTCGCTGGTTCGCTGTCGGGTCCGCTGGTGGATCCGAGATCAGCGCCGGCGCGTATGCGGCTGGTGAAGCGCTGGTGCATGACGACGCGAAGCTGTTGGTTGTGTTCTGCTCGGAGTCGCAGGATCTGCCGGTTTTGGTTGGGCAGATCTGCGCCGTTTCCGGGGGGGTGCCGCTGATTGGGTGTACCACGGCCGGCGAGATTGCGACGAGTGGACCTCGTGAGGCCAGTGTCGTTGTC
>DASYIL010000068.1:0-27542 GCA_035997545.1 Pseudonocardiaceae bacterium | reverse complement strand
ACGAGCTCTACCGCTGGATCGGGCGACGCCGACGAAAGGCGCCCGATCCCGGCACTTTCAGCCCTCCCCGGGCTGGCGCCGGCGGGCCAGCCTCGTCCGTGGGGCTGCAAGGGCCCGTACCTGCGTGGAGGAGGCACCGAGATGGCCAGCGAACTGGACATTGGGCGCCAGCTTATCCAGTGTCGGCAGTGCTTCTCCCCATGGCTAGGAGAAGTCGACGGGGTGACCCCCAGAGCACCGAACTGAGCGCGCCAGTCCTCACCTATGCCGCCAATGGAGTCCCGCTGTACATGCGGCCCCCGAGAGCAAGCGAAGGACCGAAGACCTACGGCGGGTCACCTTTTGCCCCTGCCGGAAGCCCCGTTGATAGGCAATTGTGGAGCACAGCAGACAGTCACGGGGAGGAGCACCAGATGCCCGGCGACACGATCCCCGAGCCTGCGCAAGCGTGTGCCCTGGTTGGCCTCATCGACGATCGGGCCTGCCGGTCCTCGGCTTGGGAGCGGGCGAGGGCACAGCTGGACGGCCTGCCCGGTGGCCGCGGACTCAATATCACCCATGAGGCAGTGGACCGGCACGCAGCGGGTCAGGGTCCACGAGCAGACGTCACCGCGTTGCGCTGGGTGGGCAAGCGCGACCAGGTCGTCGACATCAGTTACGCGGAGCTGCGGGACCTGACCGGCCGATTCGCCAATGGGCTGAGCCGGCTTGGCGTCGGACGGACCGAACGGGTGTTCACCCTGCTGGGCAGGGTGCCCGAGCTTTACGTCGCCGCGCTGGGCACGCTCAAGGCGGGTTGCGTGCTTCCCCCGCTGTTCTCCGCGTTCGGGCCGGAGCCGGTTCGGCAGCGGCTGCAGCTGGGGGGGAGGGCAGCGTGCTGGTCACCACCCCTGCGTTATATCGTCGCAAGGTGGAGCCGATGCGCGACGAGCTGCCGTTTCTGCAGCACGTGTTGGTTACCGGTGCGGAAGATCCGCCGCCGGGCACGGTCGAGTCGGCCTTCGTCGACGCCGCGATCGAGCGGGTGTGCAAGGCCGAGGTGCCCGTGCCCTACGCCCGGCACCTCGAAGAGGCCGCGTTACCCCAGCCGACGGACGTCACGGTGGTAGCCCGCCGGGCGGTGAGCTGAGGTGGGCGAATTTGTGATGCCGTCGTTGGGAGCGGATATGGACTCCGGCACCGCGGTCGACTGGCTGGTCGAGCCCGGGCAGCGAGTGTCCCGAGGTGATGTGGTGGCCGTCGTGGACACCGACAAGGCGGCCATCGACGTCGAATGCTTCGAGTCCGGGGTCGTGCAACAGCTGCTCGTGAAACCTGGGCAACGGGCGGCCGTCGGCATACCGCTCGCCATGATCGGTGCCCCGGCACTGACCGAGCCCCCGATGCCGGAGCGCCCGCCGCAGCCCCCGCCTGGGCCGCAGCCCCCGCCTGGGCCGGAGCGCCCACCGATCCCCCCGCCCCCGCCAGCACCCCCGCCGGAACCTACGCCGCCGCCGGCGCCCGAGCGCCCGCCACCGCCGGAACCCTTACCCGAGCCGATGCGCCCACCAGAAAGCCTCGCGCCGACGTTCGGGGCCACCCGCGCGCCGCCTCCACACTAGCCAGCGGTGCTATCACTCCTGGTGCGCAAGCTGGCCATAACCTCCGGTGTGGATCTGAGCACAGTGCGCGGGACCGGCCCCGGCGGCGTGGGGAGGGTGGCCTGCGCCAGACCGGCGCCACGGTCACGGGCACGCCTCCGCGACCACGCGAGCCGGCCCTGGTACCACGACCACGGGGCATTGGGCTCGGCTGACGCATTGGTGGCCGACCGAGCCCAGCATCAACCCAGCGAAACCGCCACGCCCGTTTTCTGGCGGAATCGCCGACCAGTCATAGTAGGCGGCATCACTTCAGACCAGCACCGCCGGGATCCCGCAACTCCGCAGCCGTGCCTCATTTATCGCGAAGGTCAGGGCCGCTACGGAATGACGGCGAGTTCTAGCAGATCTGGGTTCGCCGTCATGGCATATGTCATCCCGGCAACTACGGACATGGCGATGAACCCGATCGCGCCGACCAGGAGATAGCCGGCGATCGCCACTGCGGCCGCATCACTCGTCTCATCTGCGCGTCGGAATACGGTGGCCAGTGCAGTGGCGAGCCACAGCAGGAGCGCTATCGCGACGGCGTAGAGCAACGCGCCTGCCAAGATTTGGCTGCGATGGTCGGATAGGAATGCAGTTATTGAGCCCTTAGGGTCCGTGATCGCGGGCGGGCTACCCATGATGGCTACCATTCGCTGCCGCCGGGACGAACCGGACGCCTGGCTGCACCACCCCTGGACACCGCAGCGCGCGGCGCGGCGCTGCTGGAGCGGAAATTGTGCACGCTGCGTGAGGAACAGCGTCGCCTGGCTCTCCGTGCCCGCTACAGCGGCGAGGAATGGACCAGACAGGCAGACGAAGCCCAGAGCTGGCTACTGCAGGCCGCAATGGCAGGCGGGCAGCGCGGGATCCGCCTCGCTTCTGGGAGTGAACCAGCCGCGGTGGCCATCAACTGGACCATGGCCATGGGCGTGCGCTACCCCTGCGAGGCCGTCTGCGCGCTGCCACCTGGTACACCCGAGTCGCCGAGCCTGCCAGGCAGCGCGGCGATCATTCGAACCACGCAGGTGCACCGTCTGGCACTCGATGCGGCGGTGCACCACCACGTGGTCGCGCGGCGCCGATGGACCCCTGGACGGCGTGGCCGCCGTGCGGGACCCTGGGGATACAGCCGAGTGGGATGTCTGACCTAGGCGGTGAATAAGGTGAACACCGGGCTGATCATCCTGGATATGCTCGAGGACTTCATCGGCGGCAAGTTGGCCAACCCGGCCGCCAGACCGATCGTCGAACCGATAGCTGCGCTCGCGCAGCAAGCTCGCCACCGCGAGGACTGGGTGGTGATCTACGCCAACGACGCCCACCAACCGGGCGATTTCGAGTTCAAGGTCTTCGGCGAGCACGCGTTGGCTGGCTCACCCGGCGCCCAAGTGATTCCGGAACTACGACCGCACGAAGACGATCTCGTCGTGCCGAAACGCTACTACTCCGCGTTCACCGACACCGACCTGGACACCACCTGCCGGGTGCGTGACATCGGACGCATCGTGATCGTCGGTCAGCACACGGACTGCTGCTGCCGCCATACCGCATACGACGCCTTTCGGCGCGGTCTGGACATCACGGTGGTTCCGGACGCGACATGCGTCTATGAGCCCATGACAGAAGGTCAGTACGAACAGCGACAGCGCATCGCGCTGGACTACCTGCACACCTTCTACGGCGCCGAGTTCAGCGACACCGCCATGTTGCTCAAGCCGTAAGTTCCAGCTGCAATGCGTCGAATCCCGCACTTCCTGTTCGGCGCTGGGCAGCTCAGTACCGCACGATGGCGAGCGGGCACGGCGACACGTACAACAGTGACTCGGCTGGTGGAGCCCAGCAGCATCCCCCGGCTCCCGCCGCGGCCCCGGGAGCCCACCATCAGCAGCCGGACGCCCGTGGCGGCCGCGAGCAGCCAATCACTCCAGTCGTGCAATGCCACCAGCGGCGCTTCGCATCGAGCCGCGGCGATGATCCAGACACGCGTCGGCGCTGACCGGGGAGTCCGTGCCGGTGGAGCGCTCGGCCGACGCGATCGATACCGCGGACCGACGATTGGACTCCCGGTACTGGTGTTCAGCGGAACGGCGTGTGTCGCCGGTTCGGCAGTGGCGCACGCCATCGGCCAGCACACCGAGATCAGCCGGATCGCGGCCCTGACGGGGCGAGTCGAGCGGGACAAGTCCGCTGGAGTGTCAGGTCCGTCGGGTGACTTGGCTCCTCGCCTCCGTCGCGGTCGGCACCGCCGCGGCGTTCCTGCTACTGGGACTGCTAGCCGGTCTCACGCTGAGCGGTGTCGAACGCGGAGCCAATCGCCAACCCGCCGCTGGACCGGCAGCTCTCCACACTCGGACCCAAGGGCGATTGCTGCCGTCACGCTGACCAGCGGCCACGAGGCGAAGTAACATTCCCCGCAGGGGCCGATGACCATGTCACGCCGAGGGGAGACGGACGGGAGTTCCCCTGATGGGTAGACGCAGGTATCGCCAGGGTCGCCGTAGCGGCCACCTCGTGATGCCAGACATCATTCCAAGGCTCAGCGATAACCTAGGTATCCGCCGCGTGACCGTCACCGCGGCACTCGTTGTGCTCGCCGCCGCCGGCTGCGATACCACCCCGGCCCCGTTAGCCACCGAGGCACTGCCACCGGAGACCACGGTTCCGGTGCCGGTAACCACAGCGCCGGTGCTAAGGACCACAGTTCCCGTACCGAAGGCCACAGTTCCGGTACCGAAGGCCACAGTTCCGATACCGAAGGCCACAGTTCCGATACCCAAGACCACAACTTTGGTCCTGGCGGCGCCGACCCCTCGTTCGAGTCACCCTGCGCCAGTCCAGAGTTCCGACCCGGTGGTCTGGGTGCGCGCATTCTGCGGCGGTCTCGGTGATGTGACCGTTGAACCGTCCGCGATCGCGAAGGTGCCGCCGACCCCGCAAGGTCAGAAGGACGTGCTGCTGGAGTTCTCGGATACCGCCCAGCAAGCATTCGCCGGCACCGCTCACAAGCTCACCCAGCTCGGGCCGCCGGGAATCACCGACGGCAAACAGGTCCAGAACATCGCGGTGGGGTTTTTCACCACCGCAGCCGGAACGATGGGCGACCAGCGCGCGAAGCTCGCCGCGCTGGACCCGAACGACCCAGACTTCCTGCAGAAAGCCAGCCAGCTCCTCAATCTCGACGCGGCCACCGCCCAGCTACAGGGAGTGACTAGCAACCAGGAGCTGATGCCCACATTTCTTGCCGCGCCAGAGTGCCAGCGGCTGGCTACTGAGCAGCCAGGGAGCTAGGCACCGACGCAGCCAGGGGGGCTAGCACCGACGCAGCCGAGGTGCTCGCACTGACGCGTTCGGCGTCTTTCACCCGCTGGTAGCTGCCCATCGCCCGTCCAATCGAATCCATCTCACGCAACGTCTGCTCAGCGACCGCCCGGACCGGTTCGGGTGGCTCCGGTGCGGTGACGACGGCTTTGACCATGTAGTGCTCGCTGAGCCCCTCTCCAGCTATCGCGAGCCGGGGGCATGTCCACGCCAACGGTAGTGTGGCGGAGGGACTGGTCGCGGCGATTGCGCTGGGCGGTTGCCTGATCCCTGGCTTGTTCCCGTCGCTGGGGACGCTGCGCCCAGACCGGCGTGGCCGGGAAGACAGTGGGGGACTGACGGCTTTCGTGACTTCCCGAGGTGATCAATGATCGAGATCATGCCGGACATGCCTGACGGTGCTCTCGGCTTTTGGGTAGCGGGTGAGGTGACCCGCGATGATCTAGCCAAGGTCGTGCCGATGTTGCGTGCGGTCATCGAACGCAATCAGCCGCTGCGAGTCCTGTGCCAGATCGACGCGGGATTCAGCGAGAAACCTGGCGCGGTGTGGGAGGGCGTGAAGGCCGACGTCGAACTCGGGATCGCGCACCGGACGGCCTGGCGGCGCATCGCCTACGTCACCGACCTCACGTGGATAGGCACGAGCGTGCATCTGCTGTCCTGGCTGATACCGGGCGAGGTACGGGTATTCCCGCTGCGCGAACTGGACGCAGCCAAGGCATGGGTCACCGAATAGTTCCCGAACGGGGCACCCTCGATACATCGCCGGTGGTCCGCCAGCAGATCGCGTGGCCGTGGCGGCGGACTGACACCGTCTCCCACGACCTAGACGCCGGGCAGGTCACGGTATTCGCAGTCTCTCAGGCGCTTCTGGCCACTGGAGGCAGGGAAGCCTGGTGCGGTCGCCGACGATCACCGACACGGAAGGGCAGCACATGGGGTGGGCAGTGGTGGGGAGCAGGTCCGGGGGCTGATCGACCAGGAGTCAGCAGCACCTGCCCGGTGGTGCCAGGATTGCACCGGGCGGCGTCTGTAGCCGCACCGAACGTGAACATTCCGTCACAAGGTCGCGAGGTGCTCGTTGTTGGCGCCTACTTCGCCGATCTGATCTTTCGAGATTTATCCCGGCCTGTGCTGTCCGGCGCCGAGGTCTTTGCTGGGGGGTTCAGCCTGTTGCCCGGCGGGGCCTTCACCCTGGCGATGGCCATGCGCCGCCTGGGGCACGACGTCGTGTGGGCCACCGACTTCGGCAATGATCTGTTCAGCCAGCAGGTCCTGTCCGTCGCCCGCACAGAAGGTCTCGACGAGACCGGCTTTCGCCATCACCCCATCCCACTGCGCAGCATCACGGTGGCGCTGTCGTTTCCCGGTGACCGGGCCATGGTCAGCTATCAGGACCCGGTTAGCCCGCAGTCGCTCGCCGCGCTGCTGCACGAGCATCGCCCCCGGGTGCTGATACTGCCTAAGCTTCAGTACGGTGCGGCCGTGCAGGCTGCCCTGCGGGTCGCCCACCAGCTCGGGACCCACGTGTTCATGGACTGCCAGGACGTCCCCGCCACCCTCGACACCCCCACGGTGCGCGAGGTTCTCGCCCAGGTCGACGTCTTCGCCCCCAACGCAGACGAAGCACTGCGGCTGACCGGCACCACCACTGTCGATGACGCTCTGGAGGTGCTTGCCGGCCTCGTGGACACCGTGGTCGTCAAACGCGGCGGCGCCGGAGCCGCCGCAGTCCAGGGCGGGAAGCGGTACGACATCGCCGCCGTCCCGGTCGAGGTCCTGGATACCACCAGCGCCGGTGACTGCTTCAATGCCGGCTTCGTGCACGCCCACCTCACCGGGCAGCAGCTTCTCTACTGCCTCGACGCCGCCGTCGCTTGTGGTGCCGCGGCAACCACCGGCCCCGGCTCCAGCGCCGCACCCGACCTGGCCGGGCTGCAGCACTGGCTCTCCCGCGTTCCTCACCCCTGACCGCCACCGGCCGGAATTCCGGCAGCACGGGCGAGGGTGCCGACGATGTCGCCCGCCGTGGGAACTGCGCTTCGCCCAGTTACTTGTTCATGTAACGTTCCGCTGGTATTAATCCGAGATGCGCCCCGGCCCACCGGCCGGGGCGCATCTCCACGTGGCAATCGGCAAGGACCGTGACGGAAGCTGGCGCGCCCGGCACACGGCAGCCCCGCGCCGCCGGAGGAGAGCTGCATGAAGATCCTGGTCGCCGATCTGGACGGCACGCTCCTGGGCGCCGATGCGGCCGACCGGCACCGACTGCATGCCGCTCTGGCCCGCCATCCCGAGGTGACGGTGGTCTTCGCGACGGGCCGCGGGCTGCCCTCGGTACGCGAGGCGCTACGAGACCCGCTGCTGCCGCGGCCGCGTTGGATCATCGCCGACGTCGGGGCAAGCGTCATCGACGGTGTGGACCTGGCCCCGATCGAGGCGCTGCAGGCGCAGCTGCGGGCCGGCTGGCCCGGTGCGGAGCGGGTGCGCGCCGCGTTACGCCGCTTCCCTGCGCTGATCTATCAAGACGGCGTGGCCCAGAACGGCCGTTGCTCGTTCTACCTGCGCCCCGAGCAGTTGACGCAGGAGATCATCGACGCTGTGCATGCGCTGGGGTGCACGTGGCTGTACTCGGCGGACCGCTACTTCGACGTGCTGCCACCGGGTGTGTGCAAGGGCAGCGCCCTGGTAGCCCTGGCCCGCGAGCACCACTGGCCAATGGCCTCGGTCCTGGTCGCCGGCGACTCCCTCAACGACCTGTCGCTGTTCCGGCTTGGCGCGCACGGCGTGATCGTCGGCAACGCCGAGCCCGCCCTGCTTGCAGCGGTAGCCGTGGACGACACCGTGCACCGACCCGACCAGGCGGGCGCCGCCGGCGTCCTGTCGGCCCTTCAAGACCTGGGCTGGGTGGAACGCGACTACCCGCTCGTGGTCGGGTACCACCGCCCACCGGTGAGCTGGACCCCCGACGGATGGCAGCCGCCGTCAAGCCCCAACGGCGTCCTGCCCACCCTGCGCAGCCTGTTCAGCGGGAACCTCCAGGCCATATGGGTAGCCGCCGCGGTCCTTGGGCAAGACGCACGCCCGGCCCGCCTCGACGAGCACAACACCGGGCTGCCGCTGTCTTTCCTGCCGCTGAGCCCCACCGAATGGGCCGGGTACTTCCACCGGGCCTGCAAGGAGGCGCTGTGGCCGGTGCTGATGTCCCAGCCCCAGCGGCTGCGCTTCGAGTCGGCCGCCTGGGCGCAGTACCGCGCGGTGAACGCACGCTTCGCCGACCACATCAGCACCCGGGCGGCACCGGGCGCAACCGTTTGGCTGCACGACTACAACTTGTGGCTCGTGCCCAGCCTGCTCCGCTCGACCCGCCCCGACCTGCGGCTGGGCCTGTTCCACCACACGCCCTTCCCCCCGCCCGACATCTTCGCCGCGCTCCCCACCGCCCCGGAGATCCGCGCCTCCCTAGGCTGCCTGGACTGGGCCGGATTCCACACCGAGGCCTTCGCCGATCACTTCCGGCAGGCCCTCGACGGCATCCCCCGGCCGCCACGTTTGGGCGTGCATCCGCTGGGCATCGACCGCGACGCCATCGAAGCACTGGCCCGCACCCGCAAGCCCCACCGCCGACCGGCCAGCGGACCGTTGGTGCTCTCCGTCGAACGCCTGGACTACGTCAAGGCCCCGGTGCAGAAGGTCGAGGCCATCGCGGCGCTGCTCGCCCGCTGCCCCGAACTGCGCGGACACCTGCAGTTCCGGCTGGTGTGCCCGCTCCCCGAAGTCGGCATCACCGCCTACGACGCGACACGGCAGACACTCGAACGCCGCATCGCCGAGGTCAACCATGCCTGGAGCACCAGCAGCTGGCAGCCCATCGACTACCTGCCTCGCAGCCTGCCCTTCACCGAGGTGATCGACCACTACCTCGCCGCCGACGTGTTCTGGGTGACCTCCTTGCAGGACGGCATGAACCTGACCGCGAAGGAGTTCATCGCCGCACAGGCAGCCGCCGGCCTTTCCGGCGTGCTGGTGCTCTCCCACCACACCGGCGCCGCCGACCAACTCGGCACCGCAGCACTCCTCACTGACCCCCACTCACCCGCAAACCTCATCCACACCCTGCAGCAGGCCCTGACACTTGCCCCCGCAGAACGCCGCCGACGCCTAGATCACCTCGCCGACCTCCTCGGAGACCACCACCCCATGGACTGGGCCTCCCAGATCATCACCGCCATCCGAAGCCACAACAAGGACAGCACACCGCCCTGGCAACCAGCAGCAGCGATTAGTCGAGCCGCATAATCCGTACGCAGCTGCTCGGTGATCCGTCTCCGCACCGGGGCCCGGGCGAAGGCATCGGCAGTAGCCTCACCTGCGCCGCCGAGCGGTACCGAACTCGCCCTGATCCAGAACGATGCGGTGTCATCCACTACAGCAAGGGCCGCAACAATGGCAAGCGTTTCATGCGGGTGATCGTCGAGCCGTCGTAACTGGACAATTCCCGCGCGGAAGTCCCCCGTCGCTTGTCCGCGGCGGATCAACCCGGCACGGCGCGGTCTGATGGTTTCCCGCGTCTGGTTGCAGGTGGTGGGCGTGGTGATGTTGTTCGGGTTCCTGACCCTGGGCTTGCTCGCCTACCGGACCTATGTCGACGAGCCGTCGAGGTTATTCTGGTGCTGATTTGGTTCTCTCATAGTTGCTCATGTGTTTCCGCGACCTCGGTGTGTTCGGGAACGAGCTGAGTGATGGCATTCACTTCCTCGGTCGTGAGGTCGATCGCCGCACCACGAAGGTTCTCTTCTAGATGTGTGAGGCTAGACGTGCCGGGAATCGGAAGCATGAAAGGTGAGCGGTGCATGAGCCAGGCGATGGCAATCTGCGGCACAGTAGCATCGTGCTTTTCGCAGATGGGGCCAAGGACTTCGGCGAAATGTGCGGCGTTCCCGTGCTGGTTCGGCACGCTCGTGGGGTACCAGGGGGAGAAGGCCACACCGGCATCCTCGGCGGCCGCGAGTAGGTCGGCCCCTGTGCGGTCACCGACGTTGTAGAGCGCCGTGACGGCGGCGATCTCGACAATGTCCCGGGCAGCCTGGAACTGCTCAACGGTGACGTTGGACAGACCGACATGGCGGATCAGGCCCTGCTCGCGTAGCTCGGCGAGAGTGGCGACCTGGTCGACAAACGGTGCGTCGGTCGCGTTCGGGCTGTGCAGGTAGTACAGGTCGATCTGCTCGATCCCGAGACGGCGTGCACTCAGGTAGGCGCACTGCCGCAGGTACTCCCGGTTGCCGACCGCGCCGAAGTCCGCGTAGTCGGGTCCACCCCGGATGAAACCACCCTTGGTCGCGATCACGAGTTCGGAGGGATACGGATACAGCGCATCGTGGATCAGGGCCTCGTTCGTGTGGGGACCATAGGCGTCAGCGGTGTCGATGAACGTGACGCCAGCTCCAATGACGTGCTTGAGCAGAGCAATACCACCATCACGGTCGGGATACTCTCCCCACATGCCGCCTCCGGTCAACCGCATCGCGCCGTAACCAAGCCGGTTGACCACTAGATCGGAGCCGATCGTGAGGGTACCGGGACGTCGTGCCTGTTCCTGATCCACCGTGTGCTCCCCTCATCCAGCACGACGATACACTATGTCCTGTATGGAACCAGCCGCTGATAATAGTTCTTTGTTCTGGAAGCGTGATGGACCGGAGTCTCTTCTGGCTGAGGCGGCGGAAATACGCGGCCATCATCTCGCGATGAAGTCCGCCAGATCATCCCTATCAATCGCAGCCTTCCGCTTGGTGCCCACAATTGTTTTGACGACCTTCCCGCTCTGGTAGACATTCATTGTCGGGACGGATATGATGTCATATTTTGCAGCAATTGTCAAATTCTGGTCGATGTTGGCGTCCGGCCGCTGTCGTTCTCCTGTCGCTCTACACGCCAGTAGTTGCAGGTCAGTGGAGGCGCCACATCGGTGACACGAAGATGAGAGTGCCAGCGTCACCAAAATGAGAGTTCGTCGGGAGCGCTTTGCTAGGGCGCTTCCCGGGCGTCGCCGGGTTGGCAGCGGCTTGGCGGCTTGGGTCCGACGGGCGCTGGAAACGTGGGTGTCTCCTCATCGAGCGGTAGGGCAAAGCGAACATCGTCGGTGGCGTGGCCAGCGACCGCAGGTACCAGCTCACCCGAGCCACTCCGACTCCGGGAACGCTAAGCGCCGACCCCGAAACGGTTACGCAGGCTGTCCAGCTCCCACACCCTCCGCCGAGCGCGACGGTCCAGGGTGAGTACCAGGTCACGTGCGATCGGGTCGTTGCGGATCCGAGTGGGCGCGATTCGGTCGGCAGTGTCCAGGTGCCGAATAGCCTCGCTGTCCCTGTCCCCCTCGGCCTGCACCCAGGATCGTGCGAGGTCGAAGTGCAGCGCCGCGATGCGGTCCTTACTGCCGAGGGTGTCCACGTCGATCGGCTCGCGTTCGATGCGCTCGGCGGCCGCCGGGCCTTGCCCGAGTTCCGCACCGATGGCGACGCGCCACACATTGACGTTGGTGGGTCCGAAGTGCTGCCGCAACCCGTTGCGCTCACCGGTGAGCATGGCGACCCGGGCGGCCTCGTCGAGGTGGTCGGCAGCGGTAGCGGCATCGCTGTCCCGGGCCGCGAAGTGGGCGCCCATGAGGTGCAGCAGCCCGAACGTTTCGGCGCCGAGGGAATCGCCGTCCCGGATGGTGGTCAACTGCTGTGCATCATCGAGCGCCCGGTCCAGCATTCGCACCGCCCGGCGCCGGCCGCCAGTGCGCGCCACCGAAGGCGCCCGGGCGAACATGGCGAACGCCTCCAGCTCGGGCCGCTCGGCGATGCGAGCCGCTTCGAAGGAACGCTGTGCCGCCAGCTGCGCAAGGTGCAAGTAGCCGAAAGTGGTTGCCAGTACGAACGCGTGATAAGCGGCCTGAGTGAGCAGTTCGGCCGCGCGCTGCCGCTCGCGGCCGTCGCCGGTGGCCATGTGAACCTGCAACTCGACCAGCGCATCGTCGATGCCCTCTCCCGAGGACCGGTAGTTGGCGGTGTCTCTCAGCTCCATAGCGGATCTCGCCCAGCCGTCGAGTGCGTCCAGAGGGCGCGGCCGCAGGTCCGGTACATCATCGAGGGTGGCCTCGTTGAGCCCGCGCTCGATCTGAGCGATCACCGTCTTGGCGCGAGCGCTCTCCCGGTCCGGCGGCAAGTAGGGCTGCCCGGTCAGGTCGGCCACGGAGCAGCCGAGCGCCTCGGCCAGGTCTTCAATCAGGCCACGCCGATTGAACCCGCGCTGTCCCCGTTCCAGCACCGACAGGTAGGGCTTGCTGATTCCAGCCAGCCCTGCCACCACGTCCAGGCTCAACCCGCGACGACGGCGGATCATGCGAGCGCGCGCACCGATCGACAGCGCGTCCTCGGAGTTCACAAGAATCCTCTCCTCACCGGAGGTAACTCCAGGTTACTGGCGACCCTCCCGGCTCTGCCGGGCGTGCCTGATCACAGCGGCGCTGTACTCCACGGTGTGGTGCTCGAACCCGGCCCGACCGCCTCAACCTGCTCTGGGATGCCTTCACCGCCCATGCCCAGCACCGATCAACGTGACGGCGGCGGCTCGGCGGGTTGTTGCTCCAGATTGATCAGGTACAGCAGGTGTGAGGCAGACAGTGGCAAGGAAGGATCGGGAAGGACGCTCATTTCAGTGCTGGCAGCGACATCTGGCCCGGGGCGTTGCGGTCGACCGCGGCGCCGGCGGCCTGGTCGTTCCAGTTGCCCACCGCTGTGGTGGCCTCCGTGCTTTGCTTGTTGGTCACCGTTGGTGCCTGCTCGGTGAGCTTGAGGTCGCCGTCGACGGTGAAGCCCCACGTGACGACCGCGTACACCTTGCCGGCGTCGGTCCCGGAGCGGCAGACCACCATGGTCTCGAACTGCCATGTGGTGTTGGGCTGGTTCCAACTTGCGCGGTCCCGCATCTTGGCCGGCGTGGCCGGGGCGGACTTCTTCCAGACGGTCAGCGCGCCGCTGCCCATCCCGTTGTCCATCGTCATCCCGTACCAGCCTTGCTTCTTACCGCGGAGCCGGTCCACGCTCGTGGCCGACGGTGTCTGGCGCTTCTTGTTCGTGTGCTTGTGGTCCTCGTTGGAGCCGCTCGCGGTCTCGACGAGGCGGGTCGTCTGGATAAACGCGATCTCGTCGGCATCGATGACGGCGTTGTCGGGCGTGAAGGTGATGTTTATCTTGTAGGCGTACAGGGTGCCGGTGGCCTTGTCGCCGTCGATCCTCTCGTCGACCGTGGTCTCGAGCTTGCCGAAAGCGGCGCCAGCCGCGACCTTGGTCGCTGGGACGCCCTTGCCCTGCAACTCGGCGGCGATCGCGAGCTGGAGCACAATTCCGACGCCGCCGAGCACGGAGTGCGCTCGGGTCACGGCATCCTGGAGCAGGCGCAGCTGGTCGATCGTGAGCGGCGGCAGCTTCGTCGTCGGCATGGCCAGCTTCGCGAGCGACGTCGCCGCCGTGGCCCAGTCGCCCGACTTGACGGCGTCGTCGAATGCCTTTTCGTCGGGGCTGACGATGGGCCGCGGCGGCGACGGCAGTGACACCCCAGGCGCCGGCGCAGGCGGCGGGGCGTCGGGGCCGCTGCGCGCGCGCCTCACGGTGACGGCGCCGTTGCCAACCGCTCGCTGGAGCCGCAGCACCGAGGCGACCGCCCAGCGCAGGCTCGTGCAGAGCGGCCTCTGCTTTTCACGCTGAGCGTCCTCGATCCGGGGCTCGCGCACATCCCGATCGTGCCAACTTCTCGATGTCCTGTGGAGCGGCCTTTCGGGCAGTAAATCGTTCAGACGTGTGAGCCAGGACAGGACTCGTATGCGAGAGGCTCGCGACCGCAAAGGGATCCGCTTGCGGTACGCCAGCCGTGCCGCAGCGGGTTCGGCTTTCGGGACTAGCACAGGCCTGTTTCTAGCCGGGTGAGGGGACCCGGTCCGAGTTCAGGATGGCCACAGCGACCACTTCCGGCTCGTCGACCTGGACGTAGTGCCGGGCACCATCGATGAGCTCGAGTTCCGCGGCCGGGAACAGCCGAGCGAATCGGCGGGCTACGCGGGTGTTGAGGTATGGATCGTCAGAGCCGAACACGATCCGCACTGGCCTTTCGAAGGCACGCAGCTGCGACGTGCGCCTGGCCCGCGAGATTAGGGTGCGCGGCAGGTCGGCGTTGAGCCGCAAGAATGCGGGTCGCGCGGCACGGAATCGGGTGTAGTACTGCGGTAGCAGGTCACGGCGCACCGCCTCGTCCCGGATGAACCTCCCGACCTGCCAGAAGTACAGCCGACGGTCGAGCCCGGCGAGGCGGCGCATCACGGGTCGGGCGAGGTTCCGCAGGATCGGCGAGGCGTACAGAATGATCGCCTCGGGTGGCCGCAGCCTCGGCATCCAGCCGTAGTAGGTGTTGAGCAGCACGAGGGCGGCGACTCGCTCCGGATGCTGGAGCGCCCAGTCGATCGCGGGTGGGCCGGACGCGTCATGCGCTACCAGGACGACCTGGTCCAGCTCAAGCCGTGTGATCACGGCGTCGAGGTCGCCCGTCTGGTTGGCCGCGGTGTAGGGGTAGCCGGGCGGCTTGTCCGACTCCCCCCAGCCGAGGAAGTCGAAGGTGACGACGCGGCGCCTGCCGGTCAGGTACGGCAGCGTCCGGTCGTAGAGGTGCTTGTCGTCTGGGAAACCGTGCATCAGGACGATCGCCGGACCGTCGCCGGGGTAGTCCCTGACACGGATCCGGTGCGGGCCGCGTGCGGCCCAGCACTCGGTGAATGTGATCGGTTGCCGGCTCATGGTGTGATCTCCGCAGTGATGTCAGTCAGTTGCATGAAGCAAGCTAATAGGCACCGTAGCAGCGTGACTTGCGTCATGCAACCCAATGCTCGTAGGCTTGGGATCGATGCTGCAGCGCACCTACCCGAACCAGGCCTGCTCGATCGCCCGCACCCTCGAGGTGGTGGGCGAACGCTGGACTCTGTTGGTGCTGCGCGACGCGCTGTTCGGGCTGCGCCGGTTCGACGAGTTCCGAGCCAGTCTCGGGATCGCCAGCAATGTGCTCGCCGCTCGGCTGGATCGGCTGTGCACCGAGGGTCTGCTGGAACGGCAGGCCTATCAGACCCGCCCCGAACGCCACGAGTACCTGCTCACCGACAAGGGACGCGACCTTGCTCCCGCCCTGCTGATGATTATGAAGTGGGGCGATCGGTACTACCCCAACCCGGCCGGACCGCCGCGGGTTGCCGTACATGGCGGACACTGCGGAGGACGGCTCGACGACCAGCTGACCTGCGACCGATGTGGACTGTCGGTCAGATTCGCCGACGTGGAGATGCGCCCCGGCCCGGGATCCTAAACTGCACCGCGACCGCGTTAGGTAACGCTAATCCGCGGCCCACCGCGAGCGGCCTTCGGCACGGTGTGTTCCCACTCGTGCTGGCTACGACCACCCATCACCAGCAGGTCGCCGCCCTCTTGGGTGAACCATCGCGCAGCCCCACCGCCGCGCGGTCGCGCTCGGCCGTCCGGTCGGCGACCTGGTTGACCTGCTCGCCTGGCTTGCCCGGGGGCGCCGAGGACGGGCACCGGCCGTCCATGTGGTTCGGAGGACCGATGAGTTCAGGGCCGCTGCGGCGTCGAAAGTGGTGACATGGTTCGAACATCGCGAAGGGAGCTACCATGCCCACCCGAGACACCGCTCCGATCGGAGTGCCCTGCTGGGTCGATTTGATGACCTCCGACACCGAGCGCAGCCGGGCGTTCTACTGCCAGCTGTTCGGCTGGACCGCGGAGGAACCCGCCGAGGAGTTCGGTGGCTACTTCAATTTCACGAAGGACGGCGTCCGGGTCGCCGGATGCATGGCCAGCCGGCCTGGCTCGGAGGTTCCGGAGGTCTGGTCGGTCTACCTGGCCACCGATGACGCCAGGAAGACCGTCGACGCCGCCGTCGCCAACGGAGGCCAGGTCCTCGTCCCAGCCATGGATGTCGGTGACCTCGGCACCATGGCTGTGGTCAGCGACCCCGGCGGCGCCGGGCTCGGCCTCTGGCAGGCTGGCCTTCACCAGGGCTTCGGGGTCCACGGCGAGCTTGGTGCACCGAGCTGGTTCGAGCTGCACACCCGGGACTATCAGGTCGCTGTGGCCTTCTACCGCACCGTGTTCGGTTGGGACACACACGTCGTGAGCGACACCCCGGAGTTCCGCTACACGACCCTGAGACATGGCGAGGGCTGGCTGGCCGGGATCATGGACGCCGCGGGCTTCCTCCCTGACGGTGTTCCCGCCCACTGGTCGGTCTACTTCGGGGTCGACGACACCGATGCCGCGCTGGCAAAGATCGTCGACCTCGGCGGCTCGATCCTGATGGCTGCCCAGGACACGCCATACGGCCGCCTCGCGACGGCCGCAGACCCGACCGGCGCCCAGTTCAAGCTCGTCGCTCCCAACGAGGCCATGCCAGCGAGCAGCTCCTCGAACTGAGGCGTTCGCAGCACTGTGGACAACGACCTGCTCGGTCGATGGATCCGTCGATGCGGCCCCAGCGACCGAGCAACGGAGGCACCGCCACGAGTGCGAACCACAGTGGGATAAAGATCTCTGCTGTGCGTGTATCTGCGCGTGCGTTGTGCGTCTCTAGTTGTCATGCGGACGAACAAGGTGAAAGCCTCCGGATTGACCGGAGATACGTCGTCCGCTCCCGGTTCGGTGGGCTGGATCGACGTGTCGAGCACCGATCCGGCTGGCAGTCGGGACTTCTATGCCGGACTGTTGGGCTGGACTTACCGGATCAACTTGGACCCAGGCCGTGGGCGTTACACCACCGCGCTGTGTGGCGGCCGGCCGGTGGCTGGCGTGGCGGGGGTTCCGGTGCTGGCAGGGCAACCGGTGGCCTGGACGCTGTATCTGACTAGCGCGGACATCGAGCGCACCGCCGCGGTGTTCGGCTGGTGGGGGGGTCGGGTGCTCTATGGGCCGGCGGATGTCCCCGGGCAGGGCAGGGCGCTTATTGGGGCGGACCCGACCGGCGGTGTGATCGGCTTCTGGGAGCCCGCGGGTTGGTGGACGTTCCATACCATCCACCCCGGGGCGCTGTTTTGGGCCGAGTTGAACACCTGGGACGGCGCGCGGGCCGACGAGTTCTTCGCAAACCTGTTCGGCTACCGCCAGCAACAGATTGGTGACGGTATTGACGTGGACTACACCACGTGGTCACGTGGTGGCCGCACGATGCTGGGCAGGCTAGAGATGAACGACAACTGGGCGCCCCCCGGAATGGCTGCACAGTGGATCTTGCACTTCACGGTAGATCCACAGACCGGCACCGACGCCGCGGTCAATCGAGTCGTGGAGCTGGGCGGCCGGGTCGACAGTGACCCCTACAACACCGAGTTGGGCCGGATCGCGCGCGTTCGAGACCCTTCCGGGGCCACGTTCGCACTGATTGACCCTACCCAGCGGCTTGAACCAGACGCCGGCCTCGCCGCAGGCTCAGCCCGGGTGGACGATCCTTACGACGACTGACAGTGAGGGTCGCGGGGCCACTGGGCTGGTGTGACTCTTCGACTGACCGACGCAAGAGGCGGAAGTCGCCGGGTGGCACCGGCCATGCGCGCCGCGAGCCTGCGCGCCCGTCAGGGTGAGTTCTTCAGGGCGTCCGGCACACTGGCGGCGAAGGTGAAGTGCTCCCGCAGCCCGGTGGCCTCCAGTGCCCAGTTGGCGGTCGGGGAGTTGCACACCAATCGCAGGTCGCGGTCTTCTCGGGTAGCGAGTTCGTTCGCCTCGTACAGCACGGACAGTCCGG
This sequence comes from Pseudonocardiaceae bacterium, assembly GCA_035997545.1. Taxonomy (GTDB): domain Bacteria; phylum Actinomycetota; class Actinomycetes; order Mycobacteriales; family Pseudonocardiaceae. Next base: position 9,759 of record DASYIL010000068.1, on the reverse strand, counting down.
GAGATCCCAGGAACCGCACACCATCAAGGTCCACCACGACGACTTGGGCAACGAGCAGCTGTGCGGTCAGAAAGGAGGCCAGTTCCGGCGCGGTCAGCGCGTCGATCTCGCCCACTACGGTGACCACACAAGCGTCCGGACCGTACTCGGCCACCTGCAGATCCAGGATGTCAGAGGAGAACGGTCCTGCCGTGCTCAGCGGGACAGGTAATAGCGCCATCTCCAGCTCCCTTCTACAGCTTCGATGGCGCCCGGAGGGACGCCGAAGCTGCCCTTGACGGCCCCGTGCCCCCTCTGGAGACCGATTGGTGGCTCTTAGTTACCCATCTCGCTCAGGAGTAAACCTCGGTTCTCACCGCGGTGACTGGTTCACCGGGAGGACCCTCATCAACACGCGCGGTGGCGGGCGCCCCGTGCTCCGGGGTTGGCGGGGCGGACCTTCGGGATGATCACCCGTGACGGACTAGGAAGGCTATCGCGGGGTCTGTAGCGGGTCCGTCGGACTTGCATTCCATCCACAGGGGGGTCTCCACCTGTCCACACCATGTGGATGTCGCGCCCCGCAGACCCGGCCCTACGGTGTCGCACTGTGAGCCAGACACCGATCTATGACCAACTCCGTGGCGAGCGAATCAACGCCGATGTCCCGGCCACAGCAGCCGACCCGCTACCACCGGTAGAACACCCCGGGCAACCTCGCCTCCCCGCTGACACGCCGGGTGCGGCGGCGGGGTTCGCCCGGCCACCAGGGCCAGGACCTGATCTCGCCGCGTACCCACACCATCCCCTACCGAAGCAGCCGCCTGGCGCACCCGCTAGATGACCATGCGACTGGCAGCCGGCCAGCCGGGCGCGCACCCCACGATCCACCAGGATCAGGAAACTGCGGATCCGAGGCCCACCGTCATCCAGGGCTGCAAGGCTGTTTGGATGCCCTCTGCACCGGGTAGTCATCTCGGGAGAGACGGGAGCGGCCAACTGGGGAGCGGCTTATGAGTGATCATCCGGGCCTGCGCACTTGTAATCAGGGGTACGCACGACGGCTGGAAGCGAACATCGAGGCGGTCCGATGGGACTCCGTTGCTGCTCAGGAGGCAGTGGAGCGGACCTGTCAAGAGGTGGCCCTGCGATGCCAACGGGTCATAGCCAGGTATACCTCTGTGGATAGCCCGAAGGAGTACGGGCACCACCCCGGAGCCCGACTCGTCCGCTAGCGACAGTCGTCCTCGTCGAAGGGAGACCGCAGCGACCGCATCACCTCCTCGTCGCGCTGGGGAGTCGGACGCCGGGGCTCGGCATCGTCGTGGTGAACAGCCTGGTGGAACAGATCCCGGGACGGTCTCGCAACTGGCCTAACGTCAGCGACGTCTGGCGCCACCTGCCGCTCGTCTGCCTGTCCAGCCGTGCGGAACAACCCGTCGTCCTGGTGGTGCGGTGCTACGTGATCAGTCACGTTTGCGCCTTTCCTCGGTCATGGGTGCTGTGTGGTCGCGACGATGTGATACCCGATGTCGCGATTCGGTGCCTTGCCAGGTGGCCGGACCACTCCAGCGCGCCGCACAACGTCTAGAAAGCGATTGTCGCAGCACCCCCGGTCAGTTCCCGCATCGCCACGATTGCCTGGTATTTGTTTCCCACGGCGGGGCGCTCCCCGGTCCGTGTGATGTCTGCCCGCAACCCGTCCACGTAGTCATAGAGCAGCTGGCGGGCGTCTAGCTGGCTGGCCCGACCCGCTCATTCGGACAAGGCAGGCTCGATCGAAGGGGCGGGGCCAAACGTGTCGGCGAGCTCGTGCGCGGTGTGGTGGTGCTCCACGGCTGGCGTTCCTCTTTCGTGACTTGGCGACGATACCGTACATGCGGGGGGTACTCACTCATTGTCCGCATGGCGTGGTCCAGCAGACCGGTCCGAGGACGCCGGCCGGCTCTGTGCCGGTGGTGTACCAACCGCCCGGCGCGTGTCCCCACCCCTGACCACGCTCTGTGCCGGGACCTGGTGTCGTTGTGCCGTCATGCCTCCGGAGGGCAAGCATCAACGTATGGCCCGAGACAGCGCCGGTGTGACCCGGATCATGGACCGCTGCACCCGCGCTCGTCCCGCTCACCTGTTGTGGTCAGTGGGCACGGAACCGGTTGGTGGCGGCTGACGTTCTTGCTCTAAAATCACAGCGGTGAATGTGACCCCGCCGGCTGAGCCGGCGCTTCCCGATGATGACGATCCCGCGCTGCATGCCGGGCACGTCAACGTCCTCGCCGACGAGTTGGCCCGGCTGTTTGGCGCGACCTCGCGGGCAGTGCGGGAGAAAGCGGCCGAGGCGGCGCTAGAGGTTGTTAATCACCACCTACGCCAGGAACAGCAGCAGAGCGGCGGCGACTGATCGGCTATTGCTAGGAGCCGACCAATCACACCCTGCGTGCACCCTCCTGCCGTCGTAAATGGCGTCGCCGCAGATGGCGCAACAGCCGGTGTGTGTTGGCGTGTCTGGAACCCGCCGGTGGCCGCACGTATCGAACCGCTGATGACGCGGCGAAGCAACGCCCACTGCCCACTGCGGCGGTGATGGTTGGGGTGCTTTGATGCTGCTACGCCTGCTCCGCCGGAACAGGTGACGGCCATGTTGAAGAGCTGGATAAGCCAAGGCGGTGCAGCGCCCAACTGCGAGCGTCGGCTCAACCCATGGACCGGGTGGCGGGGCCGATGCGGCGGTCACCGTCCAGTACTGCAACGGGCAGTGCGGGCGGCCTGGTCCGTGCAAACATCGGCAAGCTGAGCGGATCTTCGACTACACAAGTAACGGTTGAGCCGACGCTATCCGCACGAAAGCACCCTGTCCTGCACACACCCTGGCCGCGACCTCCTGGACGATCACGAGCCGTTCGAGAGGGGACAGCCTGGACGAGTCGACGGATGGCGCGGTGGGTTGGCCATGTCATCAGCTCCCGTGCCGATGCTGCCATGGGAAACTATGACGATCCGTGAACAAGAGACAAACTGTCGGGAACTGACAGGTTACGACAAGGGGTCGATGGGTATGCCTGTACCTGTGGTGAAGGGATGGCGAAGGGAAAGAGCGTGACGACGATGCGGGAGACCGAGCGCAAGTACGAGGCGATCGAGGGGTTGGAGCTGCTCGACCCGGCCGGGTTGCTCGGGTTCGACACTGGGACCGGGCCGCACGAGCAGGACTTGGAGGCTGTGTATTTTGACACCGCTGATCTGCGTCTGGTGCGCGCAGGGGTGACGTTGCGGCGCCGGAAGGGCGGGTCCGACGCGGGCTGGCACCTGAAGCTGCCGATGGGCAAGGACAGCCGTGACGAGCTGCGGCTACCGCTGGGACGCTCCGAACGCTGCCCGCCGGCCGAGCTGGTCGCACTGACCCGGGTCTACACGCGCGGCGCGGCGCTGGCCCCAGTCGCCGAGCTGAACACCCGCCGGCGCCGCTGGATCCTTGCCGGCGCCGATGGGCAGGCGCGCGCGGAACTAGCCGACGACCACGTGACCGCCCGGACCATGGGTGAACAGACCACGACCGTGTCATGGCGTGAGGTGGAGGTCGAGCTTGCCGAGCACAGTCAGCTGAAGCTGTTGGATCGGATCGAGCGCCGGCTCCTCAAGGCAGGGGCACAGCATGCGGATTACTCCTCGAAGCTAGGCCGGCTGCTGGCCGACCGGATGCCCGCAAACATCGCCGCCCCGAATCGTGCTCGTGCTCGGTCGGCTGGTGCCGTGGTGCTGGCCTACCTGGGGGCGCAAGCCGAGCAGCTGCGCAGAAATGACCCGCTGGTACGGCGGGACGCCCCAGACGCGGTCCACCAGATGCGGGTTGCCGCCCGCCGGATGCGCAGCGCGCTGCAGGCATTCGGTCGGGTCATCGAGCGGGAGCAGACCCGCAAGCTGACCACGGAGCTGAAGTGGGTGGCCGGCGAGCTGGGCGGAGCGAGGGACGCGGAGGTGATGGCCGAGCGGTTCGCGGCGATCCTCGCGGAGTTGCCCGGCGAGCTAAAGCTTGGACCGGTCGACGCCGCGTTCACCCGCTCCTTTGGGCGCAGGCAGGCCGACGCCCGCGACGTCGCCATCGCCACCCTGGACAGCGACCGCTACCTCGCCCTGCATGACCGGATCGATGCGTTTCTCGCCGACCCACCGCTCACCGCCCGCGCCAGACGCCCAGCCAAGCGTGAGGTCCCGAAGAGCGTCCGGCGGGCCTACCGTCGCGTCGAATCGCGCATGGCCGACGCGGATCACCAGCCATCCGGCGAGCGGCGCGACCGTGCACTACACGAGACCCGTAAGGCCGCCAAACGGCTGCGCTACGCCACCGAGGCCGTCCAGCCCACGCTGGGCAAGCCGGCCACGCGGCTACGGAAGCGCCTCAAATCCGTCCAGGACCTCCTCGGCGAGCACCAGGACACCGCCGTGTCACGGCCAGTGCTGCGCAAGCTCGCCGCACAGGCCCACCTCGACGGCGGAAACGGCTTCACCTACGGCCTCATGTATGCAGCCGAGGCTGCCCGCGCCGAGCGGGCCGAGAACAACCTTCCGTCGGCGTGGAAGCGAATGCGCAAGCGCAAGAACACCGCATGGCTGGAGAGCTGAGCGCGACAACACCCGCCAAACCGGGCACGTCACCCGCGCCGCGACACCCCTTGACGGCTACATCGAGCGGCTTATCGTGGCCTGCCCGCAACGCCCGGACACCGTCGAGTTGTTCGCCGAACCGGCCGACCCCGATCTCGACGCCACCGCGCTGCACACCGGACTCGCCGGGCAACCCAACATCGCGCAAATCTGGTATGGACCCAACCCCGACCGTTCCGACGGGCTGGACCTCGGCCGACACTGTGCAGTACTCGCCAAACTGATCACCGTCACCTATCACTCAACTTCACCGTGGCAGTCCGCTGGAGAGACGAGTGGTTTGATCATCGCGTCGTACACCTGCCCGCCGGGGAAGGGCCACCCGCGCGGACCGTCGGGCAGGCCCGGCAAGCGTCTCGCAAGCGGATCCCTATCCGAACACCTGCAGTCGTGCGTGTTCAGTTGGCGCCGCGAGCTGACGCTCAACGACGTTCTGGGTAGCGATGCCGGCGTGGTCCATCCCGGGCAACCACAGCGCGTCGTAGCCCTGCATCCGGCGCCGCCGGGTCAGGATGTCGATCAGCGTGTGGTCCATCGCGTGGCCCAAGTGCAGGCTGCCGGTGACGTTGTGCGGCAGGATCACGATGCAGAACGCCGGCTTACCGCCGGCCGGGGTGCCAGTGAAATAGCCAGCATCAACCCACTGCTCATAGAGCCGCTGCTCTACCTCAGACGGCTCCCACCTGGCCGACAGAGACGCACGCTGCTCGGGGGGACATGTCTCGGTCACCACCCGAGCCTACGAGCCCCACCGCGACAGCCTCGATCGTGTGAATCCCGCGTACACGCCACCATCTCGGTACGGTCGACATCCAGCCCAGCAGACGGCTGGACTCTCACCCACTTGGGTTTCGGACACACCGGGGCGGTTCAGTGTAATCGTCGCGGGTCTCGATGACACTGATCGTCCCTAGCAGGCAGGAGCAGACATGGCACGCGTCGGGCTGTTGTCGTTCTCCGACGGACGCGACTTCGTCCACGCCGACATCAAGACGTTCTCGCTGGACGTCGAAGGCCGCATCGCCGAGGCGCTCGAGCAGGCCGGGCACGAGGTCATCCGCGCGGCGGAGCCGATCTGGACCAACACGATGGCCACCACCGAGGCGCGCCGGGTCGCTGACGCGCGGTGCGACCTCACCATCTTCAACTATGCGGTGTGGGCATTCCCGCACTTCACGATGCTCGCCGCGGCAGCAACCCCGGGTCCGCTGCTGCTGTTCTCCAACATCGACCCGCAGTTCCCCGGAATGGTGGGCATGCTGGCGGCCGGTGGGGGATTGGACCAGATCGGCCGGCCGCACACCCGGGTGTGGGGCGACATAGCCGACGCCGCCGTGCGCGACCGCGTCGGCGAGACAATCCGGGCCGCCGCCGCTGTGTCTGCCCTGTCGGGCAGCACCTTCGGCCGGATCGGCGGTCGTCCGATGGGGATGTACACCGCGGTGGCGGATACCGATCAGTGGATGAGCACGTTCGGGGTGGACGTCGAGGAGATCGACCAGTGGGAAATCGTACGGCGCAGCGCCGCCGTCGAGCAGTCACGGGTGACTGCCGGCCGGCAATGGCTGGAGCGCCACGCCGCCGGGGTGCACTACGACGGCAAGCAGCTGACGCCTGAGCTGCTCGAACGTCAGATCCGCTCATACCACGCCGTGCGGGAGCTGATCGACGAGTGGAACCTCGACTTCTCCGGGATCAAGGGCCAGCCCGAGCTGACCACACACTTCGCCACGATGGACGTCACCGAGGCGTTCCTCAACGACCCCTACGACTGGGAGGGCCCCAAGCCCACCCACGTCTGCGCCACCGAGTCCGACATGGACGGTGCGCTCACCATGCAGCTGCTCAAGGGCCTCACTGGCACGCCGGTGCTCTTCGCTGACGTGCGGCATTACCACGCTGACCGCGACATCTGGGACCTGTGCAACTCCGGGCAGCACGCCACCTGGTTCGCCGCGCGCAGTGGCGACCCGGTGGAGAACCTACGTTCGGTGAACTTCTACCCCGAGATATTCTACTTCCCCGCCGGCGGCGCCTCGGTGTCCTTCTTCGCCGCGCCCGGGCCCGCCACCTTCGCCCGGCTGACCCGGATCGGGGGCAGCTACCGGATGCACGTGGCCCGCGGCGCCTTCGAGTTCTACGACGATGCGACCAACGAGGCGTTGGCTCGGCAGTCGACCTTCGAGTGGCCGCACGCGTTCACTCGGCTGGAGGTGGAGGCCGGCGAGTTCCTGTCTGAGTTCGGGGCCAACCACATCCATGCGGTGCCCGGCGAGCATGTCGCCGAGCTGCGCGCGGTGTGCCGCATGCTCGACATCGAGTGGGCCGGGCTGGGCGAGGTTCGAATGGGCACGGCTCGGTGAGTTCGCTGCTGCTCGGTGTCGACATCGGCACCGCCAGCTCTAAAGGCGTGCTGGTCCGCACCGACGGCACCGTCGTCGCGACCGCGACCCGAGCCCACGAGGTGTCCATGCCCCGCCCCGGCTGGGTGGAACACGACGCGCACTTGGTGTGGTGGGCGGACTTCGCAGCGATCAGCAAGGAGCTGATGGCGACGGTGCGCGAACCGGTCGCCGCGGTCGGTGTCAGTGGCATCGGTCCGTGCCTGCTCCCGGTGGACAGCGAGGATCGGCCGCTGCGGCCAGCGATTCTGTACGGCGTGGACACCCGCGCCCGGGTCGAGATCGATGAGCTGACCCAGGCGCTGGGCGCCGAGACCATCCTGGAGCGCTGCGGGTCAGTGCTCACCTCGCAAGCGGTCGGACCCAAGCTGGCGTGGCTGCGCGCGAACGAACCCGAGACCTGGGCAGCGACCCGCCGCTTCCTGATGGCCAGCAGTTTCGTCGTGCGCCGGCTCACCGGCAGCTACGTCCTCGACCATCACTCGGCGAGCCAGTGCACTCCGATGTACGACCCGGTCGAACACCGCTGGATCGGGGACTGGGCCGAGCTGGTCGCCCCCGGACTCGAACTGCCGGAGCTGTGCTGGCCCTCCGATGTGGTCGGAGAGGTGCAGGCCGCCGTCGCCGAGCAGACCGGCATCCCGGCGGGTACGCCGGTGGTGGCGGGCACGATCGATGCCTGGGCGGAGGCCACCAGCGTCGGTGTCACCGCGCCCGGCGACGTCATGCTGATGTACGGAACGACCATGTTCCTGGTGGAGGTGCTGGACCGGCCGCGCCGTAGCCCGGATCTGTGGGGCACCGTGGGCACGTTTCCCGGCACCCACAACTTCGCTGCCGGAATGGCGACCTCGGGCGCGATCACCGACTGGATCCGCAAGCTGACCGGGGAATCCTCGTTCGACCCGCTCGTCGCGGAAGCCCAGCAGTCGCCGCCCGGTGCACACGGCTTGCTGATGTTGCCCTACTTCGCCGGCGAGCGGACGCCGCTGTTCGACCCGGACGCCCGCGGCGTGCTGGCCGGGCTGACCCTGCGGCACAACCGGGGGGACATCTACCGGGCGGCATTGGAGGCCACGGCCTACGGAGTACGGCACAACCTGCACGCGATGCGCGACGCCGGCGGGCAGGACCGCCGCCTGGTCGCGGTGGGCGGCGGCACTAAAGGGGGATTGTGGACGCAGATCGTCTCCGACGTCCTGAACGCCCCGCAGCAACTGCCCCGTCAGACGATGGGCGCGTGCCTGGGCGACGCGCTGCTCGCCGCCATCGGCATCGGGCAGTCACCCGACATGACCCACTGGAATCCCATCTCGACCACGATCGAGCCGAACCAGGAGTCCGCCGCGGCCTACGAGCGCTTTTACGCCCTCTACCGGGAGCTGTACCCGAACACTCGAAAGATTGCCCACGCGCTCGCTCGAGAACAGCGCCTTAACCCCATCGGAGGTAGCTGATGGTCGCGTCCTCATTACGGGCCCAAGTGACCACACGACGCGTGTATGCCCTGGGCGCGTTGGCGGCGGTGCTGTTCGGTTACGACAACGGCATCATCGGTGCCGCGCTCTTGTTTATCCCGAAAGAGCTGCCGCTCACGCCCTGGCAGGCAGGTGCCGTGGTCAGCGCCACGGTGTTCGGGGCAATGGTAGGGGCACTGGGCAGCGGTCCCGCGGCTGATCGTCAAGGACGGCAGCGGATCCTGCTCGTTGCCGGGGTGGTGTTCACCGTCGGAGCTCTGGGCGCCGGCCTCGCTCCGACCGTCAACGGGCTGGTGCTGTTCCGCTTCGTCCTGGGACTGGCCATCGGGATCGCGTCGGTGATCGTGCCCCTCTACCTGGCCGAGATGGCACCCGCCGCCGACCGCGGCGCGATCACCTCCCTGAACCAATACATGATCATCGTGGGGACGGCCCTGGCCGCGGCCATCGGCTACGCACTGGCCTTCACCGGCTCGTGGCGGTGGATGCTGCTCATCGGCGTGTTTCCCGCAATCGTGCTGATGGTCGGCATGATCGCCATGCCCGACACCCCACGGTCGCTGGTACGACGCGGACATCCCCAACAGGCCCGCAATGTCCTGGTCGGCTTGCGCGGCGACCCCGACCTCGCCGAGCGCGAGTTCACCGAGATCGCGGCACTCGAACGGCAGCGCGACACGCACACCGGCGCCCGCCTTTCCGCCCCTTGGGTGCGTCGGCTGCTGCTGCTGGGCGCCCTGCTGGCCATCTTCCAGCAGATCACCGGGATCAACGCGATCGTGTACTACGCACCGACCGTGCTTACCAGCTTTGGGGTGTCCACGCACACCGCTTTGCTGTTCGGCTTTCTCAACGGGCTGGTGAACATCCTGACCATCGCTGTCGTCGTACAGGCGAAGGTCGTTGACCGGCGAGGCCGCAAGCCGGTCCTGCTGGCCGGCCTGGTGGGGATGTCGGCCAGCTTGTTCGCCGTCGGCGTGGCGGCGCTGATCTTCCCGGTCGGTTCGACGGCGCTGTTCGTCATCGCGGTGGCGGCGTTCGTGGTGTTCACCAACACCTTCTCCGCCACCTGGGGTCCGGTGCTGTGGGTGCTGCTGGCCGAGATCTTCCCGCTCGCCATCCGGGGATCGGCGATGGCCATCGCCACCCTGTTCAACTGGCTGGCGGCCTTCGTCGTGTCGCTGACATTCCCCAGCTTCACCGCACTCGCCGGTATGGGCACCGTCTTCATCGCCTACGCC
>DASYIL010000067.1:0-3606 GCA_035997545.1 Pseudonocardiaceae bacterium | reverse complement strand
CCTCGCCAGGAGGACTGCGCTGCGCCGTGGACGACCAGCCTGCCGCCTCCGCGATGAACGGTGCGGCCTGGGCCGCCAGTTCCTCGGTGCTTGGCGCGCTTGCCGGGTCACCCTCGGCTGTCACGTACGGAATCACCACCGTGAAGGTGGTGCCGACCCCCGGCTCGCTGGTGACGTCGACGGTACCGTTCGACATCGCGACCATGTCGGCGACCAGCGAGAGCCCGATGCCAACTCCTTCGACGCTGCAGGCCTGGTCGTCGCTGGCTCGGTGGAATCTGTCGAAGATCTTTGGCAGTGCATCCGGCGGGATGCCGACGCCGGTGTCCCTAACGGTCAGCCGGACGTGCCCGCTCTCGGCGCGCAAGGTGATACGGATCTCGCCCGCGGGCGTGAATTTCACCGCATTGGACAGCAGGTTTAAAACGATGTGCTCCCACATGGTCCAATCGACCAGGACCGGGGCCCGCAGTGGCGGGCAGTCGACGGTCAGCTGCAGCCCGGCGTGCTCGATCGCGGAGCGGAACATGCTGGCGAGGCCCGCGGTGTAGCGGGCCAGGTCCGTTGCCTGGGGACGGGGGTGCAGGCGACCGACCTCGGTTTGGGCAGCCAGCAGCAGCGCGTCGACCAGCCGGGCCAGGCGAAGTCCGGCCCGGTGGGCTGTACGCAGGTCTTCGCGGTGCGCGTCAAGGGTGGCGGTTCCCGGTGCGGCCAACATGTCCGCGAGCGGGCCGAGCAGCAGCGTCAATGGAGTGCGGAATTCGTGGCTCACGCTGTGCAGAAGCGCGGTCTTGGCCTCGGCTGCCGCGGCCAGCGCGTCCGCCCGCCGGCGTTCGGTTTCGTACGTGTGCGCCGAGGTCAGCGCCAGCCCCACATTGGTGGCCACGGAATCGACGAAAGACCGATAAGGCGTGTCCAGCGCCAGCCGCGCGCTCGTAGCCACTACGACGACTGCCGACGTCCCGTCCTGGCCGCCGAGGGGTATCACGAAGACCGGCCCCACGGGCCGTCCCCGGGCTTCGGTGGCGCCCGGGGGCAGATCCCGCACGACTTGGGCTCGCCCGCTGGCGGCGGCTTTCGCCAACGGCCAGGGGCCGGCCCTACCGGCCGTCGCGGTGAGGTCGACGGTGTCGGGGCGCAGCGCGCCGCTTGGTTCGCGCCGGGACATGCCCGCCAGCCGGGCAAGTCCAGCGCCGGGGTCGATGAGGTAGAGCAGCGCGAACGGAACATCGGCGGGGTTGTCCGCCAACACCTCGACGACTTCGCGGGCGGCTGCTGTGACGGAGCGTGCCCCGGCGGTGCAGACCGCCAGTTGTTGGAGGGTGCGCAGCCGCCGTTCGAGGAGGTGCCGCGCGGTCATTTCGACAGCGTTGACGAATACGCCTCCGATGTCACCCCGGTCGAGGATCGGGCCGTAGGCGACACTGAAGTAGGTTTCCTCCAAGAAACCGCGCCGCACCATCGAGTACTTCTGGTCCTCGAGATGCACCACGTCGCCGCGGCTGAGCACTCGGTCATAGATCGGCTTGGTGAGCTCCCGGGCCTCCGGCCAGCATTCGTGCGTGGGCTGCCCGAGCCCGCCCGGGTGTTTGTCGCCCATTATGGCGCGGTAGCCGTCGTTGTAGATCTGGATCAGTTGCGGGCCCCACAGGACGATCATTGGGAACTGTGACGCCAGGCAGATGACGACCGCCTGCCGCAGGTTGTGCGGCCAGTCCTCCATCGGCCCCAGCGGGGTAGCCGCCCAGTCGTGCTCGAGCACACAACGCTTCATGACCGCACTGCCGGGCAACTCATTGGTCGCCGGGTCCGTGCCCCCAGTACGGGCACGCTTGGTCACTGTCCGATTTTACCCCAAATAGACGCATTGCGACGTGGCCAGACGGTGGCTATCGTTCCGGAAGTCAGCGGCCTTAGAGATCAGGGCCTCACGCATCGTCTTGCGCGAGTGCGCCCGCTCGAAGGAGATTACGCATGTTCCCCCACCAACACGGTTCGCATTCCACTTGAGGTGGTCTTGTTGCGCTGTTTTCACCCCATGATTTTTTGAAGCCCAATTGGGGGTGGGACGTGGTGGCCCGGAGCTCTGTCGGGGGAGTCCCGGGCCACCACGGTTATCGACCGATTTTCTCCGACCACAGTTGACAAAGAGCGAAGGGGTTTCATATGACGGTGGATCGGTTGAGCGGACTGGACACGGCTTTCTTGTGTCTGGAGGGCAATGGCATGCCCATGCACATGGGGGCACTGGCGGTGTTCGCGCCACCTCTGCCGATATCGACCGAGCGGTTGGCCGCTGTTCTGGTCCAGCGGTCGGAAAGAATCCCCCGGTTGCGGCATCGGGTCAAGGCCGAGTGGTACCGCCCGGACCGGGCCGGCTGGGTGGATGAAGTTCGATTCGATGCGCGCGACCATGTGCACACCCATTTCCTCCGTCGTGCGGCCGATCTCACCCACCACGTGGCGCGGCTGATGGCACGACCGCTGAATCCAGCTCGTCCCTTGTGGGAAGCGCACGTGATCGGCGGGCTGACCGGCGACCGGGTCGGGGTGCTGGTCAAGCTCCACCACGCGCTCACGGATGGGACCGGTGCGGTCATGCTGGCGGCCGGGTTGCTGGACGGAGGCCACCGCGCCGGCGAAGCGAAGCATGCAAGTCGGGAGACCTCTCCTGGTGACCTGTGGTCCGCCGCGCGCCAGGTGGTGCGGGTGATCACCTCGCCGTCCAGGCTGGCGCGCCACGCCGCGGAAACGGCGAACATCAGCGCGTCGGTGCTGCGAAAGAGCAGTCCTACCGCCATGGCGATGTCGCTCACGGCGTCGCCGGCCGATGAGCGAAGGCTGGCGACCACCCGCCTGCATCGTGACGTCCTGTCGCGCATCCGCAAGCTGCACGGCGGTACCACCAACGACGCGGTGCTCGGCGTGCTGACCGGCGCGTGGCGCCGCTGGCTGCAGGAGCACAGATTGCCCGTCGAACAGGACTCCGTGCGCGCCCTGATCCCGGTCAGCATCCGAGGACGTCGGAACGGTCGAAGAGCGGGCAACCAGTTGTCGGGCTACCTGTGCGAGCTGCCCGTCGGCGAACCGGACCCGGTGCTCCAGTTGCGGACAATCCGAGCCAGGATGAATGCGAACAAGGCAGCGGGGCCGGCCCGTGGCGCGGGCGCCTTTCCCCTGCTGGCCGAGCGGGTCCCGCCGGCGGTGCACCGCGCCGTGGGCCCGCTGCTGCGCCGCAGCGCCACGTTGCTGTTCGACACCGTCATCACCCACGTGCCGTTGCCCGATATTCCGTTGCACCTGGACGGGGCGGAGCTGCACGAGGTGTACCCGATCGTTCCCCTTGCCCATGGCCAGCAACTCGCGGTCGGGGTCTCCACCTACCACAACACCGTCCACATAGGACTTCACGGCGCGGGGAGGGGACTTCCCGATCTCCAGCAACTGGCCGCGGCGATCCCGGACGCGGCATCCGCTCTCGAAGTCCCTCCGCCGAAGGAATCCTGCCGCTGTGAGTCGCCCGACCACAAGCACAACGGTCGGATGTGCCAGCCGTCGTACCCCGTTGACGCACAAAGTCGTCAACAACGGTGAGATGATCTTGAG